>JBGQEX010000048.1:0-24617 GCA_041496605.1 Piscinibacter sp. | reverse complement strand
CTGGCCGATGGCGACGTAGATGCAGGTCATGTTCTGACCCTTCTGGTTGATGATCGCGTCGATCGCCACTGCGGTCTTGCCGGTCTGGCGGTCGCCGATGATCAGTTCGCGCTGGCCGCGGCCGATCGGCACCATCGAGTCGATCGACTTCAAGCCGGTGGCCATCGGTTGGCTCACGCTCTGGCGCGCGATCACGCCGGGAGCGATCTTCTCGATCGGCATCGACAACTTGGCCTTGATCGGGCCCTTGCCGTCGATCGGTGCCCCAAGCGCGTTGACGACGCGGCCGACCAGTTCCGGGCCGACCGGCACTTCCAGGATGCGGCCGGTGCACTTGACCGTGTCGCCTTCGGAGATGTGTTCGTACTCGCCCAGGATCACCGAGCCGACCGAGTCGCGCTCGAGGTTCAGCGCCAGGCCGAAGGTCGGCGAGCCGTCGGGGGCGGCCGGGAATTCGAGCATTTCGCCCTGCATCGCGTCCGACAGGCCGTGGACGCGGCAGATGCCGTCGGTCACCGACACCACCGTGCCCTGATTGCGAATGTCAGCCGATGCGCCAAGACCCTCGATGCGGCTCTTGATCAGTTCGGAAATTTCTGCGGGATTGAGTTGCATTGCTTATCTCCGGTCTGCAGGGCTTGGGGCACAAGCAGGGTGGATCAACGCGGACCTCGAAGCTTTACGCCGTGAGTGCCGCTTTCATTTGTTCAAGACGCGCCTTCACCGAGGTGTCTAGCACCTCGTCGCCGACCACCACGCGAATGCCGCCGATCAGCTCGGGTTCGACCACCACGCTCGCGTTGAGCTTGCGCGCGAAACGCTTCTCCAGCGCCGCGACCACGTCCGCCAGTTGCATGGGCCCGATCGGGAACGCGCTGTAGACGGTGGCGTCGGACACGCCGGAGCGTTCGCTCGCCAGCGCATGGAACTGCGAGGCGATCTCCGGCAGCACCGGCAGCCGGCCGTTGTCGATCACGGCACGCAGCAGATTCTTCGCGGCGTCGGACAGCGGCGTATTCACGACCGAGGTGATCAGCTCGAACACCTGCGCCGCGCTGACCTTGGGGTCGTCGGCGTACTGGCGCAGTTGCGCGTTCGCTGCGACGGCGGCCAATGCGTCGAGCTGCTCGGTGGTGCGCTTCAGGTCACCGTTGACGGCGACCTTGAACATCGCCTCGGCGTACGGGCGAGCGAGTGTTGCGGGCTCGGCCATGGTCAGGACTCCCGCCGGACCGCCCCGAGGGGGGCCTGCACCCCCGCGGGGGGCAGCGAACGAAAGTGAGCGTGGGGGCGCATGTTCATAGCTCGGCCTTGAGCCGACCCAACAGCTCGGCGTGAACGCCGGCGTTGACCTCGCGCCTGAGGATCTGCTCGGCCGCCTTCACGGCCAGCGCAGCCACCTGCTCGCGCAGCGCTTCACGGGCCTTCACGGCTTCTTGCTCGGCTTCGGCCTTGGCCGCGGCGATGATCTTGTTGCCTTCGTCCGTCGCGCGGCTCTTGGCTTCTTCGATCATCGACTGCGCTAGGCGCTCGGCATCGGCCAGGCGCTGCGTTGCGTCAGTGCGGGCAGCGGACAGCTGCTGCTCGACGCGCGTGTTGGCGTTGGCCAGGTCGGCCTTGGCCTTGTCGGCGGCGGACAGGCCGTCGGCGATCTTCTGGGCACGCTCGTCGAGTGCCTTCACGATGGGCGGCCACACGAATTTCATCGTGAACCACGCCAGGATGAAGAACACCGCCAGCTGTGCAAACAGGGTTGCATTCAGACTCACGGCAACACCTTTCTACGGCAGGAGTTGATCGGCGAGGCGAATTACTTCAGCACGAACGGATTGGCGAACGCAAACATCATCGCGATACCGACGCCGATGATGAAAGCCGCGTCGATCAGGCCGGCCAACACGAACATCTTGACTTGCAGCTCGTTCATCAGCTCGGGCTGACGCGCAGCCGATTCGAGGTACTTGCTGCCCATGATGCCAATACCGATACAGGCACCGACGGCGCCCAGACCAACGATCAGACCGGCGGCCAGAGCGACAAAACCAAGAACGTGTTCCATGTTGACTCCTACAGAAATGAAAGGTTGTGGTTGGGTTGGAAAAGAATCAATGCGCGTCGTGGGCCTGACCCACGTAGACCAGCGTCAGCATCATGAAGATGAAGGCCTGCAGTCCGACGATCAGGATGTGGAAGATGGCCCAGGCCGTACCGGCCACGACATGCAGGGCCCACAGCAGCGATTGCAGGAACCAGGCGCCGGCGCCGCTGGCCTGCAGCGTGAACACGCCGCCGAGCAGCGCGATCAGCATGAACACCAGCTCGCCGGCGTACATGTTGCCGAACAGCCGCATGCCGTGCGACAGCGTCTTGGCGAAGAACTCCACCAACTGCATCGCTAGGTTGGCCGCCGACATCAGCACGAACAGCAGCCAGCTCAGCGGGTTGGCCGACAGCTTGGCGGAACCAAAGGGCGCCGAAATCAGCTCGTGCACCCAGCCACCGGGGCCCTTGATCTTCACGTTGTAGTACAGGCAGATCAGCAGCACGCCGATCGACATTCCCAGCGTGGCCGACAGGTCGGCGGTGGGCACCACGCGCATGTAGGCGTGGTGCGTGTCATGGCCGGCCGCGCCATAGATCCACGTCCAGATGCCCGGGATGAAGTCCACCGGCAGGAAGTCCATCGAGTTCATCAGGAAGATCCAGATGAACACCGTCAGCGCCAGCGGGCCGACGAACTTGCGCGACTGCGCGTTGTGGACGATCGCCTTGGCCTGGTTGTCGACCAGTTCGAGCACCAGCTCGACGGCCGCCTGCATGCGCCCCGGCACGCCCGCGGTCACGCTCTTGGCCACCCGCCACAGGACAAACAGCCCGAGCACGCCCACCAGGATCGACCAGACCAGCGTGTCGATGTTGAACACCGAGAAGTCGACGATGTTCGTCTGCTCATGCGAGCGCAGGTGGGTCAGGTGGTGGCCGATGTATTCACCGGCGGTGGGGCCATTGGAGGCGTGTTCAGCTAGAGCTTCGGCGGCCATGTCGAATCAGACTCTCTGTTTTGTTTCCGTCACCACCGGTCGGCGCCGCCACAGCAGCGCCAGCCAGTTCACTTTCACGCACACGATCATCGCCACCAGCAGCGCGGGCCAGCTCAGGTCGGGTACCACTCTTGAGGCGGCGACCAACATGGCCACCGCCACCGCAATCTTCACCATCTCCCAGAACATGAACCCGAACAGGGCAGCGCCCGGGTTGGAACTGGATCGCCGGGTCACTCCGCGCGCCAGCAAGGCGCTCGGAACAACCACGGCCGCCGCACCGTACAGTGCAGACCATGCCGCACTGCTGCGGTGCGTGACGGCCCACACGATGGCGGCACACACCACACCGGCAACAGCTTGGCTTGCAACCACCCGCCAAGGCGACATCGGCGGGTGCTTGGCCCTCAGACTCTCGGCTTCTTCTCGCGTCAGGGTCTTGAAAGGCTGGTCATCCACCGCATCTGTGTCGCGGCCACGCTCGAAACGGTCGGTCATGGCACGGGTTACAGTCGGTTTCAGCAAAGCCTTGGAATTATACGTGGAAACCCGTGCTGTTCCGGACCCGACCGTACGGCGGCCTGCCTGATGCACAGGTTCGTGCAGTGACTCACGCAGGCGCGCGCTGCGTCTTGTCCCTCATCAAGTTTGCGCATTCCGGGGCGGCTCTCCCGCGGGCGGACCGCCCGACGCCGCCTATCCGAACAGGTTTGCCGGCAGCCCCGGCACGTCGACTTCGAGCGACAGAACGCAACCTGCGAGCGGCTGCCGCAGCAGTTCAGCTTCGGGGCGGTTGTCCCGCGCGGTGGTGATGTACAGCGTCTTCAGGTTTGCGCCGCCGAAGCACGGCATCGTGGCGCAGCGCACCGGCAAGCGCACCTCGCGCAGCAGTTCGCCGTCGGGCGACAGACGCAACAGCCGCTGGCCTTCGAACATCGCGACCCAATAGCAACCTTCGGCGTCGACCGCGGCGCCGTCGGGCCGCCCGCCGTAGCTCGCCAGGTCCTGCCCCGCGGTCTTCGCCGGGAAGTTGGCAAACACGCGCCGCTGGCTCAAGTCGCCGCTCGCGGCGTCGAAGTCGAACGCGTAGATCGTGTGCACCTTGGTGTCGCTCCAGTACATCGTGCGGCCGTTCGGGCTCCATGCCAGGCCGTTCGACACGGTGATGCCGTCGGCCTTGCGTTCGATCTTGCCACCGCTGAAGCAATACAGTGCGGCGAGCGCGGGGTCGCGCGGCTCGTAGATCGTGCCGACCCAAAAGCGCCCCTGCGGATCGCACTTGCCGTCGTTGAAGCGCTCAGTGCGCGGGTCGTAGGGCGGCTCGGCCAGGCGCGTGCGCTGGCCGGTCGATGGATCGAAGCGCCACAGCCCGTCGCGCATCGCGAGCAGCAGTGCGCCATCGAGCATCGGCGCGCAGCTGCCCGGCTCGGTGGGCAAGTCCCAGTGGCTGAGTTCGCCGCTGGCAGGGTCGAAGCGGTTCAGCCTGCGGCCGGGAATGTCGCAGTAGTACAGCCGCTGTTCGCGCGGATGCCACAGCGGCGATTCCCCGAGCTGGCTGGGCGACGCCACGGCGACCGTGACGCGCGGATCGGCGTCGCGCATCAAAGCACCGCCACGTCGAGCGTCATCGACGCTTCGAAGCTCTCTCCCGGTTGCAGCGTGCGCAGCCCGTGCGCTGCCGGGTCGGCCATGTGGATGGCGTTGCTGACATGGCTCACCGGCTCGACGCAGAAGTAGTCCGTGTCCTGCGGCGTGTAGACAACGAGGAAGGGCAGCGACGAGGTGAGCTGCAGTGAGAACTTCTCGTCGCGAATACGCGCCGGGCCCTTCCAGCCTTCGAATGCATTGTCGAAATCGAGATGCGCCACGTCGCCGTCAATGCCGGGCTGCGCCACCTTGCGCGTCGGCAGCTGCGTGGCATCGCTGTCCCAGCGGTCGCTCAACTCGATGTGCAGGCGACTGCGCGAACGTTTGGGAAAGTACGGGTGCCAGCCCAGGCCCACCGGCTGCGGCGTGTCGCTGGTGTTGGTGATCACCATCTGCGTGCCGAGCGACTGCGGCGTCAAGGTGAAGAACTGGCTGGCTTCGAAGGCGAACGGCCAGTGGCCGTCGGGTTCGTGCCGGTAGCGCAGCACGACGTCGAGTGCGCTGTGCGAGACCACCTCCCACGGCCGCGTCCAACCGACGCCGTGCAGCGAGTGCGGGTTGTCGTCGAAATTAGGCTGCGTCGTGTACTCGTGCCCTTTCCAACGGAAGCGCCGGTAGCCCAGGCGGTTCGAGTACGGCACCATCGGAAAGCAACCCGACTGGCGCGCCGCGTCCAGCAAGGCCGGCTCGGTGGAGCGCAGGATGGGCGTTTCGCGGTGCCACAGCCCGGCGATGCTGCCGCCCAGGTCGGCGCGCAGCGCCAGCCGCAGCGCCCCGGCATGCAGCTCGAAGCTGGTGTCAGGGCTTGTTGTCGACGATCCAGTCATGGTTCTCCCGGTCTGTAGGTCTTGCGCGGCACGACGCCGCCCCAGCGATGACATCTCACTGCCCTGTGGCCGAGTGCGTGCCGCTCGACAGCAGATGCACGTGCTCGGTGTCGCGCGTGCGCAGCGCGGCCAGTGCGGCCTGGGCGCTGCGCATCATCAGCCCGAGGTCGGACGACACCGCCACGTAGTCGAAGCCCGCCGCGCGGTACTGCGCCACCAGTTCGGGCGTGGCGCCCAGCGTGCCGACCGGCTTGGCCAAAGCCTTGCAGCGCTGCACCGCTTGCGACATCAGATCCATCACAGCCGGATGCGTGGCGTTGCCGACATGGCCCATCGACGCAGACAGATCAGCCGGGCCGATGAAGATGGCGTCAACGCCTTCCACGGCCGCGACCCTCTCCAACTGCTCGACGGCCTGTACCGTTTCCAGCTGCACGATGACGCCGATCTGCTGGTTTGCGGTCTTTATATAGTTGGCCGCCGTCCCGTAGCGCGACGCGCGGCTCATGCCGGCCATGCCGCGCACGCCGTCGGGCGGGTAACGTGTCGCCGCTACCGCCCGGCGTGCCTCGTCGGCGTTTTGCACAAACGGGAACAGCACCGTCGTCGCGCCGGCGTCGAGCACGCGCTTGACCACCACCGCGTCGTTCCACGGCACGCGCACCACCGGCAGCATCTTCGTGCCGGACAGCGCCTGCAGCAGCTGCACGACACCCATGATGTCGATCGGCGCGTGTTCCATGTCGACCACGCCCCAGTCGAAGCCGGCACAGCCGATGGCTTCGGCCACGATCGGGCTCGCCGAGCTGATCCAGGTGCCCACCGGCGGATGCGCGCCGGAGGCTTTGAGCAGTTGCAGGAATGCGTTCATCGTGTTCCCTTCGTGAATGGGTCGCCGCTCGGCTCAGTACTGCGACGGCGTGGCGCCGAGCACGACCTTGAGGTAATGCGCCCCGGGAATCGGGTTGAAGTAGTAGGGCGGCACGTCCTCGAAGCCGAGCGAGGCGTAAAGCCCGCGGGCGGCCTCCATGTCGTCCAGCGTGTCGAGCAGCATCGCGGAATAGCCGGCACGCTGCGCCTCGTCGAGCAGCGCCTGCGCCAGCACACGCCCGAGACCGAAGCGGCGAAACGCCGGTCGCACGAACAGGCGCTTCATTTCGCAGGCATTGGCGTAGTCGACATCGGGCAGTGCACGCATCGCGCCGCAGCCTGCCAGCGCGGAGTCGACGAATGCAAGCAGCAGCTGGCCGGCCGGCGGCGCGTATTCGCCCGGCAACGTCGCCAACTCGACCTCGAAATTCTGGAAACACAGGTCGACGTCGAGGCTGTGCGCGTACTCGCGAAGGATCTCGCGCGCGGCCGCGATCAGCTCGGGCGTGTCGGGGAAGACCAGACGTATGTCGGGAGCGTCCATCCGCGAGGGCAACATCATTGTGAAACGCAGTTTAGCCGCCCCCGGCATGTCGCCGGCATCCATTACCATCGCGGGCTGGCCGCCGCCTTCGTCGGGCCGGCGCGCGCCGCACATTGGCGAGATGCAGCGCAGGCACTGACCCGGCCGGCGCTGCGCCTGCGTATTCGTCTCGATCGACCCTCTGACCCGTTACCGCCGCATGCGAACCCTTCATTTTCTTGCCGCCATGTGCCTGCTGACGAGCGCCACGCTGGTGCTTGCTGCCGACGAGACCCCCGCCGGCGGCACGTTCAACGCGCCCGGGTACACGCCGGTCGCGCCGCAGCGCCCGGGTGCCACGGCACCCGGTGCCGCGGCGCCGGGCGGGACGGCCCCGACGACGGCGCGACCGGCACAGCCGACCGACGCCGCCACGGGGGTCGATCTGCAGCCTGGCCAGCGGCCGGAAGCGCGGCCGCGCCGGGCGGAACTCCCCGCGCCGAAGCCGAGCGAGTTCCAGAAGTTCGTCGAAGCGGCGACAGGGCGCTTGCTGCCGGTTTTCGGCGCCACCTTCTTTGCCGCGTCCACGGCCGAGCCGCAGGGCCCGATCGACAACGTTCCGGTGTCGGCCGACTATGTGGTCGGTCCCGGCGACCAGCTCGTCATCCGGGCTTGGGGTTCGATCGACGTCGACTACCGCGCGACGGTGGATCGCAACGGCCAGATCAGCCTGCCCAAGGTCGGCAGCTTCAACGTGGCCGGCGTGAAGGCCTCGGAGCTGGAAGGCCATCTGCGTTCGCAGATCGGGCGCATGTTCACCAACTTCAGCCTCAACGTGACGCTCGGCCACCTGCGCGGCGTCAAGGTGTTCGTCGTCGGCCCGGCGCAGCGCCCGGGCGTCTACACGCTGCCCAGCCAGTCGACGATGTTGTCGGCAGTGGCGGCCGCGGGCGGACCCGGGCCGAACGGCTCGATGCGCAAGATCAGCCTGCGCCGCGACGGCCAGATGGTTTCGGAACTCGACGTCTACGACTTCCTGGTGCAGGGCGACAAGTCCAAGGACATCCAGCTGGTGGGCGGCGACGTGGTCGTGTTCCAGCCGGTGGGCCCGCGTGTGGCCGTCACCGGAGCCATCGACACGCCGGCGATCTACGAGCTGCTGCGCGAGCAGGAACCGATGCGCGACGTGCTGCGCTACGCCGGCGGTGCACCGGTGTTGGCCAACCCGCACCGCGGCCAGCTCGAACGCATCGACACGACGCAGCCGAGGGCCGCCCGTTTCGTCGAGGAGTTCAAGCTCGACGCCAGCGGGCTGCAAACGCCGCTGCGTGACGGCGACGTGCTGACGCTGCTGGCCATCTCGCCGCAGTTCGCCAACGCGGTGACCCTGAAGGGCCATGTGGCGCAACCGCTGCGCTACGCGTACCAGCCCGGCATGCGCATCAGCGACCTGATTCCCGACAAGGATGCGCTGATTGCGCCGGACTTCTATCGGCGCAAGAACCTGTTGGTGCAGGTGATCGAGGACGACGAGGAGGACTCCGGCAACGCGGCGGATCGAACCGGCTTGCCCGAGCGAGCCGACGGCGCTCCGACACGCAAGCGGCGCACCACCGCCGAACAGGACGAAGTGCGCGCTGCCGCCGCGCGCGCGAAGAAGACCCCCGCCGCGCTGTTCGACGAACTGAACTGGGACTACGCGGTGATCGAGCGGCTGAACGAGAAGGATTTGTCGACCCAGGTCATCCCGTTCAACCTTGGCCGGGCCGTGCTGCAGCACGACCCGGTGCAGAACGTCGAGTTGCTGCCCGGTGATGTGGTGACCGTGTACAGCCAGAAGGACGTGCGCGTGCCCACCGCGCGCCAGACCCGGCTCGTGACGCTGGACGGCGAAGTGGCGGCACCCGGCATCTACCAGCTGCTGCCCGGCGAGACCCTGAAGGGCTTGATCGCCCGTTCCGGCGGCTTGACGCCGCAGGCCTATGTGTACGGCGTGGACTTCAGCCGCGAGGAGACCCGCCAACGCCAACGCGAGAACCTGACGGCAGCTATGGCGCGGCTGCAGGCGCTGTCGGCCACGCAAAGCGCCCGCGAGGCTGCCAACCGCCGCGACGACACCTCGGCCGCGGCGAGCACCGCGGTGAGCCAGGCGGCCACTCAGGCCCAGTTGGCGCGGCTGGCGCAACTGCAGCCGAACGGCCGCATCGCGCTGGAGCTCACGCCGGAGGCGCGCACGCTCGACGCGCTGCCCGACGTGCCGCTGGAGCACGGCGACCGCATCAGCGTTCCCACGCGCCCCGGCTTCGTGACGGTGGCGGGCGCAGTGGCCAACAACAACGCCTTCCTGTGGAAGCCCGGCCGCACCGCCGGCGACTATGTGAAGCTGGCCGGCCTGGACCAAGCCGCCGACGCCGCCAACATGTTCATCCTGCGCGCCGACGGCACGGTGGCCAGCGCCAACGAGCAGCGCGGTTTCTTCGGCTACGGCGGCATCGAATCACAGGCGCTGCAACCCGGCGACGCGGTGGTGGTGCCCAACCAGCTCGACTACGAAACCTGGGGCCGCGCCCTGGTGCGCAACCTGAAGGACTGGTCGCAGATCTTCTATCAGTTCGGGCTGGGCGCCGCGGCGATCCAGACCCTGCGCAAATGAGGGTGCCGACATGAAACCCTCTGAACTCGACTCCGTGCCGGCTGCGCTGGACGACGCCATCGAAGACGACGGCCCGCAAGTCAGCCTGATCGACCTGCTGACCTGGCTGGGCGAAGGCAAGCGGGTGATCGCCGCCACGACGGTCGCGGCGGCGCTGCTGTCGCTCGCCATCGCATTCCTGCAGACGCCGATCTTCACGGCGCGCACCACGCTACTGCCGCCCGGCTCGCAGCAGCAAAGCAGCTCCGCGGCCGCACTGGCCGCGCTCGGCTCGCTGGGCGGCCTGGCCGGTGGGCTCGGCGCCAAGACGCCGGATGAGCTGTACGTGGCGCTGCTCAAGAGCGACAGCGTGGCGCGCGCGCTGGACGAACGCTTCGATCTGAAGAAGCGCTACAACCTGAAGACCTTCGAGGCCCTGCGCAAAGGCTTGCCAAAGTATGTGCGCGTCTCCTCCGAAAAGAAGACCGGCGTGATCAGCGTCGAGGTCGACGACGAAGACCCGAAGTTCGCCGCCGATCTCGCCAACGCGCATGCCAGCGAGTTGACCAAGGTGCTGGGCCGACTCGCGGTGTCCGAAGCGCAGGCGCGACGGGTGTTCTTCGAGCAGCAGCTCAAGGACACGAAGGAACACCTGATCAAGGCCGAGCAGGACCTGCGCGCCGTCCAGGAAAAATCCGGCGTCATCGTGCTCGACAAGCAGGCCGAGGCCTTGATCGGCGGTGCGGCGCAACTGCGTGCGTTGATCGCCGAACGCGAAGTTCAGTTGAAGGTGCTGCGCACGGCGGCCACCGAGCAGAACCCGGACGTGATGCGCCTGGCGTCGGAGCTGCACGCCTTGCGCGGCGAGCTGGCACGCATGGAGTCGAGCCAGGGCGGCAACGCCGGCAGCGCGGTCGACATGCCGGTGGGCAGGATCCCCGAGGCCGCGATCGACTACGTGCGTGCGCGCCGTGAACTGAAGCTGCAGGAGACCTTGCTCGAAAGCATGATCCGCCAGTACGAGGTCGCCAAGCTCGACGAAGCCAAGGAAGGTCCGGTGCTGCAGCAGGTCGACCGGGCCCTGCCGCCCGACTACAAGTCGAAGCCGTCGCGCGGCCTGATTGCGCTCGTCGGCACCCTGCTCGCGCTGCTGGGGTCGAGCTTCTGGGTGGTCTGGCGCCGCTACGCCGCATTGGCGCGCGCAGGCGACCCCGAGCGCGCGGCGGCCTGGCAGTCGCTTGCGAGCGCCTGGCGCTGGCGCCGCTAACGTTGAGCCCCCCAGTCGCTGCGCTCCTGCCCCCGAGGGGCGCCTAGCCGACTTGAGGCGGCTCGGCGTCGGCTAACCCGGCCAGCTGCCGTCGAGCACCCGCGCGAACACCGCGCTGTCGACATTGCCGCCGCTCAGCGTCACCCCGACGCTGCGGCCGGCCCAGCGCTCGCGCTGCTGCAGCGCTGCGGCCAGTGCGGCCGCGCCGGCCCCTTCGGCCACGTTGTGCGTGTCGGCAAAGAGCGCACGCATGGCCGCCGCCACTTCGGCGTCGGTGACGGCGACCACGTCGTCGACCTCGCGCCGAATCACCTCCAGCGCCTGCGCGTCGGGCAGCCGGCAGGCCATGCCGTCGGCCAGTTGTGTGCTCACCGTCGCCTCGACCACGCGGCCGGTGCGGAACGACTGCTGGTACGCATCGGCATGCACCGACACGACACCGACGATGCGGCTGCGCGCGCCGCTGTGCACGCGTGCCGCGGCGCAGGCGCAGATGCCCGAGCCCTGGCCGATGGGGACGAACACCACCTCGGGTTGAACGGCAGTGAAGAACTCGATCCAGTAGGTCGCGACGCCACGCACCAGGTCGTCGTGGTACGAGGGCACCACGTGCAGCCCGCGCGCCTGTGCGAGCGCAATGGCGTGTTCGCGCGCCGCCTGGAAATCGTCGCCGTGCTCGATCAGCTCGACCTGCAGCGCGCGCATGGCCGCGTTCTTCTCCAGCGAGTTGCCGCGCGGCACGACGATGGTCGCGGCCATGCCGTGGCGGCGTGCCGCGAACCCGACCGACTGCCCGTGGTTGCCGCGCGTGGCGCTGATGACGCCGAGGCACTGCGGTTCGCGTTGGCGCAGCGCCTCGAAATACGTGAGCCCGCCGCGCACCTTGAACGCGCCGACCGGCGTGTGGTTTTCGTGCTTGACCCACAGCTGCGCGCCCAGGCGCTGGTTGAGCAAGGGCCACTGCTGCTGCGTTGTCGGCGCAAAGACGGCACCGACCACACGCTGCGCAGATTCGAGGGATTCGCGGCTGAACATGGTGACCTCAGAAAACGGGTGACTGCAGCGCGATGCGGCCGCGCGATGTGGACAGCGTGGCAACGAGCGGCGGGCCATCGCTCGCGCAGCGCACGCCGGCCGTCGCGATGCGCGGCCACAAGGCCTCGGGCAGACCACCGACGCGCAGCGCCTCAAGCGTGACGCCGCTGGCCAGCATGGCATCTGCCGGATGGACGTCGCCCCATTCGATCAGCGTCGGCAACGCGCCGTCGAACAGCCGCGCGCCGTCGCGGCGCACGCTGATGCGCCAGCGCAGCATGCCCTGCGGCGTATCGCGTTCGGCGGCGAGCACCTCGCCGCGGTCGATGCCGACCTCGCGCCAGCCCGCGCAGGCGGCGACGATGTCGCTGCAGCGCGCCACCCAGTGAATCAGTTGCGGCTCGCGTGCGACGGTCGCTTGCAGCGCCGTGTCATCGAGGTCGAACCAGCGTCGGCGGCCCGGCGACGGCGCTTGCGTGTCGATCGCGATGATCTCGAAATAGGCGTGCGGAAACGCCGCTGACGCGATCGAGAACACTCGGTTGTGGGTGCCCATCAGCGCGTGCCGGCCGCCGACCCCGGGCGTGACACCGAGCATCGCCTCGCTCCAGGCCACACCCTCGGCCAGCGTGGCCGCGGCGACGACCAGGTGGTCGAGCGCCAATGCCGACATCGTCACAATTCGACCTCGCCGCGTATGCAGCTGACGCTGTCGCCGCCCACCCAGACCGTGTCGCCGTCGCGTTCGATGTGCACGCGCCCCCGGCGGCCGAGCCGCGTGCCTTGCGCGGCGACATAGCGCGCCGGCGCCCGACCGTCGCCGAAGAGCCATTGGGCGAGGCTCGCGTTCAGGCTGCCGGTGACCGGGTCTTCGGGGATGCCGATCGGTGCCGCGAAGGCACGCACCTCGAACTGGCATTCGCTGCCGGCCGCGTGCGGCGCCACCACGCCCACTTTCGCCAGGCCCTTCAGTGCGGCGTGGTCGGGCTCGATGGCGAGCACGCTCGCCGCGTCGGCCAGCAGCAGGGTCAGCCATCGCGGTCCGTTGTCCAGCCAGCGCGCGGCGCGAACGGCCGTGGCCTGCAGCCCGAGCGCAGCACACACCGCCGACAGCAGCGCGTCATCGACCGGCTCGCTGCGCAGCGCCGGCGCCGCGAAGGCCGCGCGCTGCCCGTCGCGGCGGATCGGCACCAAGCCGACACCGCACTGCTGCACGACCTGTCCCGGCGCCTTCGGCACGCCGCCGCGGGCGAGCCAGGCATGGCAACTGCCGAGCGTCGGGTGGCCGGCGAACGGCAGCTCGCCGCCCGGCGTGAAGATGCGCACCCGGTAGTCCGCCTCGGTGGACGTGGGCTGCAGCAGAAAGCTGGTTTCCGACAGGTTGGTCCAGCGCGCGAAGGCCTGCATCCGTTCGTCGCTCAAGGCATCGGCGCCATGCACGACGGCCAGTGGGTTGCCGCGCAGCGGCGTGTCGGTGAAGACGTCGACCTGCGTGAATCCGAAAACGCTCATTGACGTTCCTTCAATGTCTGCGCCAGCAGCGCGATGCCGTGCTCGATGAGGTCCGGTGCCACCGTCACGAAGGACAGGCGCAGCGTGTTGAGTTTGGGGTGATCGGCGTAGAAGGCCGACCCCGGCACGAACGCCATGCCGCGCTCGACGGCGTGCGGCAGCAGCGCCAGCGCGTCGGTGCCTTCGGGCAGCTCGACCCAGAAGAACATGCCGCCGCGGGGCACCGTCCAGTGGCAGCCTGCCGGCATGTGGCGCTCGAGCGCGGCGCGCATCGCATCGCGCTGTGCCTGGTAGCGCGCACGGATGGTCGGCACGTGGTCGCGCAGGAAGCCGTTGCGTATGACTTCATGCACCACCCGCTGGTTGAAGCCGGGCGTGTGCAGGTCGGCGGCCTGCTTGGCCTGCAGCAGCTTCGGGCACAACGGCTTGGGTGCCACCACGTAGCCCAGCCGCAAGCCCGGTGCCAGCACCTTCGAGAACGAGCCGAGGTAGACCACGCCGTCATGCCAGCGCGACGCCAGCGGCGGCGGCGGCGGCGCGTCGAACCACAAGTCGCCATAGGGGTTGTCTTCGAGCAGCGGCAAGCCGATCGCTTGGGCCTTCGCCACCAGCTCGGTGCGGCGCGATGCGCTCATGCAGCGCCCGCTCGGGTTCTGGAAGTTGGGCAACGCGTAGAGGAAGCGGCACCCCGCCGCGAGCTCCAGCGCGTCGGGCAGCGGCCCATCGTCGTCGCAGGGCACCGAGAGGAATTCGGGTTCGTAGGGCGCGAACGCCTGCAGTGCCCCGAGGTAGGTGGGCGACTCGACGGCGACGCGGCTGCCGGCGTCGATCAGCACCTTGCCGACCAGATCGAGCCCTTGTTGCGACCCGGTCGTGATGAGCACTTGCGACGCGTCGACCTGCAGCCCGTGCCCACCGAGCTCATCGGCCACCCACTCGCGCAAGGGCCCGTAGCCTTCGCTGGCGGCGTACTGAAGCGCCTCCTTCGGCGAGTCACGCAGCACGCGCTCGCTGGCCTCGCGCATCGCGGCCACGGGGAAGGTGTCGGGCGACGGCAAGCCGCCGGCCAGCGAAATGATGCCCGGCCGCTCGGTGACCTTGAGGATCTCGCGAATGATCGACGGGTTCATTCGCGCGGCGCGGCGCGCCATCTGCCACGGGGGGGTCGGTTTCATCGTCAAGGCCTCGCGCTGCCGCGCTGGAAAGTGGAAAGGTGGGTCGGCATCGATTTGCCGACGAAGACGGTGGCGATCACCGCGACGGAGAAGACAACGGTGCTCAGTTCGAGCCGTTCGCCCAGCACCGGCACCGCGAACAGCAAGGCGAGAAACGGCTGCACCAACTGCACCTGGCTCACCCGCACCGTACCGCCCAGCGCCAGGCCGCGGTACCAGGCGAAGAAGCCGAGCCACATCGAGAACAGCGTGACATAGCCGAAGCCGACCCAGGCCGACGCACGCACGCTGTGCGTGGGCCAGCTCGCCCACATCAACGGCGCGGTGACCGGCAGACTCAGCACCAGCACCCAGCTGATCACCTGTTCGGCACGCCATTGCGCCGACAGGCGCGCTCCGGCCACGTAACCGATGGAGGCGCTGAGCACCGCCAGCAGCAACAGGCCATCGGCGGCACTCAGCTGGCCGCTGCCCCGTTGCGCGGCGAACGCGAGCTCCAGCGCACATCCGAGCACCGCGCAGACCCAGAAGCCGTTCGACGGGCGCTGCCGAAACGACATCGCCGCCACCACCGCGGTGGCCAACGGCAGCACGCCGGTGATGACGGCCGCGTGCATCGCGTCCACATCGCGCAGCGCCAGTCCGAGGAACAGCGGGAAGCCGACCACGGTGCCGGCGGCGCTGACCGCGAGCGCAAGCAGCTGATGCCGCCGCGGCAGCGGTGCCGCGGTGAACCACAGCGTGGCGATGCTGAGCACCCCCGCGCCGGCCGCGCGGCCGGCGGTGACGAACAGCGGCGGCAGTTGCGGGTCGAGCGCCGGCCCGACGGCCAGGCGTGTCATCGGCAGCGTCATCGCGAAGATGGCCACGCCGAGCAGCCCCAGCCACAAGCCGCGGGTCTCGTCGTTCATGCGAGCCGGCGTGGGCACGGCGGCGGATTCATCGGTCGACATTCGGCGCAGTCTACGGTTTCGCGCCAATACAGAACCAGTACACTTCGCCTTCACATTTTTCGTTCTGTGCTGGTCGCGTGGCCAACACACCTGCCCATGAAAACACCCCACGCCGCGGTGTCCACGGCCGCCGCCCTGTCCCGCGGTGCCGACAGCACGCTCACCGAACAGCTGTCGGCACGCTTTTCCGAGCGCATCCGGCAACGCCTGATGGCACCCGGCACCCGTTTGCCCTCGGTGCGCGAATGTGCGCGGCGCCATGGCGTCAGCGCCTACACCGTGGTCGCGGCCTACGACCAGCTGCTGGCGCAGGGCCTGGTCGAAGCGCGCCGGCAGCGCGGCTTCTTCGTTCGCGACCCCGCGCCCGAAGCGCCCCGTGCCAGCACGGCCAAACCCCTGCGCCCACCACTGCCGATCAGCGCGACGACGCTGATGCGCGGCATGTTCCAGCCGCCCGGCGCGCAGCCGATGCCGGGGCTCGGCACCTTGCCGGTCGACTGGCTCGACCTGCCGATGCTCAGCAGCGCGCTGCGGCGGGTCAGCTCGGGGCAACAGCTCGCGCCGCTGTCGCTGCAGTACGGCGAGCCGGCCGGCGATCTGCGCCTGCGCCGAGCGCTCGCGACCAAGCTCGCCGACCACGGCGTGGTGGCCACAGCGGAGCAGATCGTCACCACCATCGGCGCCACCCACGCGCTCGACGTCGTCACGCGCACGCTTGTGCGTGCCGGCGACAGCGTGCTGGTCGACGAGCCGGGTTGGTCGGTGGAATACGCGCGGCTGGCCGCGCTCGGCTTGCGCGTGCTGCCGGTGCCGCGCGGCGAAGACGGGCCCGACCTGGCGGTCATGCAGCAGCTCATCGAGGCGCATCACCCGCGGCTGTACGTGACCGTGTCGGTGCTGCACAACCCGACCGGCGCGTCCTTGTCGCTGGGCGCGGCGCACCGCCTGCTCAAACTCGCGCAGACCTACGACTTGCACATCGTCGAAGACGACAGCTACGCGCATCTGGCGCCGGCGCACCTGCCGCGCATGGCGGCGCTCGACGCACTGGAGCGCACGATCTACGTGTCGGGCTTCTCGAAGATCCTGGCGCCGAACTGGCGCGTCGGCTACATCGCGGCGCCGCCGTCGCTGGTGGACCGCCTGGTCGACACCAAACTGCTGAGCACGCTGACCACGCCCAGCCTCACCGAGCAGGCGCTGGCGCACTGCCTCGAGCATGGGCTGCTGCGCCGCCACAGCGAACGCGTGACGCTCAAGCTCGACGCGGCGCGCGCCCGCGCGGTCAAGCTCGCCACCAGCCACGACTGCCGCTTCGCCGCACCACCGCGCGGTCTGTTCGGCTGGGTCGACGTCGGCGTGGATTCGGAACGGCTGGCACGCGTGATGCTCGACGATGGCTGGCTGCTCGCCCCCGGCGCGCTGTTCCACGCCGAGCACCGGCCGACGAAGCTGATGCGCATCAACTTCGCGACCACCCAGGATGCGCAGTTCTGGCGCGCACTGGTGCAGGCACGCAGCGCGCTTTGACCCCGTCGACAGTGCTTGTATTGGTGCGTGCGGCGGCTACAGTTCGTCACATTCACGTGTAAGAATGCCGCGTTGTCCGCACGATCATGTTTGAGCCCACCATCCCTTTCGGCGAACCGGAGCTGATGCGTGCGAGCGCATACCGGCTCTACCTGAAGGAACTGGATGCCGAGGCCGCGCGCAGTGGCGTCAGCTCGCGCATCTCGTCACTCAGCCCGTCGTTGCGCGCCGACCTGTACCGTTTCGAGGCCGACGGCGGCGCCTCCGAAGTGCTGGAGGTTGTCGCGGCCTGCGTGCGGCATGCCAAGCGGGTCACGATCCACATGCAGTACGGCGAGCATGTGGTGCCGTTGACCGTCTTCCCGCATGAGCGACTGGTGCATTGTCCGATTGCCATGACCCAGCTGCTCGGCGATGGGCTGACCGGTCTGCGCGTGATGCATGTCGAACCGGCGCTGCTGCGCCCGCCCGGCGACCCCGAACTCGCGCTGGTCGGTGAGCAGAGGCTGCATTCCCCGCTCGCCCCGCTGCTGTGGGAACTGGCCATGCGCGGCGAGCGCCGCGAGTTGCTGCCCGAGATCGCCGGCCCGGCGGTCTACCGCGTGACCCCCGGCTTGGCGCTCGGGACCCTGCCACTGCGCGGCGCGCTGCTGTCCGCCGTGTATCGCCTGCGCCTGGAGGCCAGCAACCTGCGCGACATCGCCGAATGGCCGGGGCTGGACCGCGAACGCGCGATCCGCCTGCTCAATGCGCTGTACCTGCAGGCCGGGCTGATGGTCAGCCGCTCGCACCCCGACGCCATTGGGGATAGTTGGTTCGGCGGCCTTAGATAGAGCGCGGAGCGAAGGGCGAGGGGCCCCGTTTACGGGGATCGACCAGCGCAGCGATCGGCGAGGGAGTGGGGCTCAATGCCCCAACGATCGAGATCAACGCCGGCGCAACAGCTCACCTCGCCGACAGTGCCTCCCAGCGTTCCAGCGCGGCCATCAACTCGTCGTCGATCCGCGCATAGCGCGCCTGCGCGTCGGCGGCGCGCTTGGGCTCGGTGGCATAGAGATCCGCCTTGGCGAGCAGCTCGCCGAGTTCCTTCTGCTCCAGCTCGAGCGCCTCGATGCGGCCCGGCAGCTCGTCGAGCTCGCGCTGCTCCTTGTAGCTGAGCTTGCGCGGCTTCGCCGGCGCCGGCTCCCTGGCGGCGGGCGCCACATCCTTCGACCTGTCGGCAGGCTTGGGCAGCGCCGCTTCGCGCAGCGCGCGCGCCCGCCCACGCTGCAGCTTCCAGTCTTCGTAGCCGCCTTCGTACTCGCGCCACAGGCCCGGCGACTCCTCACCTTCCCAGGCGATGGTGCTGGTCACCACGTTGTCGAGGAAGCGCCGGTCGTGGCTGACGAGGAACACCGTGCCGGCGTAGTTCTGCAGCAGTTCCTCGAGCAGCTCCAACGTGTCGATGTCGAGATCGTTGGTCGGCTCGTCGAGCACCAGCACGTTCGCCGGCAAGGCGAACAGGCGCGCCAGCAGCAGGCGGTTGCGCTCCCCGCCGCTGAGCGTGCGCACCGGCGAGTTGGCGCGCTCGGGTGAGAACAGGAAGTCGTTCAGGTAGCTCATCACGTGCTTGCGCGCGCCGTTGAACTCCACCCATTCGCTGCCGGGGCTGATCGTGTCGGCCAGCGTCGCCTCGAGGTCGAGCTTGCTGCGCATCTGGTCGAAGTAGGCCACCTCGAGCTTCGTGCCCTGGCGCACCGTGCCCGAGGTGGGCTGCAGCTCGCCGAGGATCAGCTTGAGCAGCGTGGTCTTGCCGGCGCCGTTCGGGCCGATCAGGCCGACCTTGTCGCCGCGCAGGATCGTCGCGTTGAACTTGTCGACAATGACTTTCTCACCAAAGCTCATTGAGACGTCGCGCAGCTCGGCGACGATCTTGCCGCTGGGCACGCCCGAATCGACCTCGAGCCGCACCTGGCCGAGCG
The DNA here is from genome assembly GCA_041496605.1 of Piscinibacter sp. Taxonomy (GTDB): domain Bacteria; phylum Pseudomonadota; class Gammaproteobacteria; order Burkholderiales; family Burkholderiaceae_C; genus Albitalea. Next base: position 5,644 of record JBGQEX010000048.1, on the reverse strand, counting down.
AATCGCGGCGCGCCTGACGCTGCGCACGCAGCACCTGCAGTCGCTCGATGCGCGCGACGCTGCGGGTGCGGCGCGCTTCGACGCCTTTGCGTATCCAGACCTCTTCCTGCGCCAACAGCTTGTCGGCGCGCGCGCTGGCGAGCGCTTCGGACGCCAGCTGCTCCTCCTTCATGCGCTCGTAGGCGCTGAAGTTGCCGGGGTAGCTGCGGATCTGGCCGCGGTCGAGTTCGAGGATGCGTGTCGTCACGCCGTCGAGGAACGCGCGATCGTGGGTGATCAGCATCACGCTGCCCTTGAACCCGCGCAGCAGTTCTTCGAGCCAGGCGATGGAGTCCAGGTCGAGGTGATTGGTCGGCTCGTCGAGCAGCAGCACGTCGGGCACCGCGACCAGCGCCTGGCCCAGCGCCACGCGCTTCTTCATGCCGCCCGACAATTCGCCGGTAAGACGGCTGCCGTCGAGGTGCAGGTGATCGAGCGTGGTGGCCACGCGCTGCTCCCAGTTCCAGGCGTCGAGCGCCTCGATGCGCGTTTGCAGCGCATCGAGATCGACCCCTTCGGCGTGTTCCTCGTACTGCTGGCGCACCGCCCTGGCTTCGGCGACACCGAGGCTCACGATGTCGAACACGCTCATCTGCGGCTCGAACACCGGTTCCTGCGGCACGTAGCAGATGCGCAGCCCCTGCGTCATCTGCAGCAAGCCATCGTCGGGCTTCTCCAGCCCGGCGATGATCTTCAACAGCGACGACTTGCCGGCGCCGTTGCGCCCGATCAGGCCCAGGCGTTCACCGGCTTCGAGCGAGAAGCCGGTGTGATCGAGCAAGGCAACATGCCCGTACGCGAGGTGGGCATTGGAGAGGGAAAGAACGGCCATTGGAAGGGAACGCGCAAAGCCTGCATTGTCTCGCGCGCGGCGGATCAGGCCAGGCCGAAGGTGTTCACGCGGTGCGCGACAGCGCGGCTTCCAGCGCGTCGACGAACATCTTGGCCACGTCGAAGCCGGTCTGCTGCGTGATCTCCTGGAAGCAGGTGGGGCTGGTGACGTTGATCTCGGTCAGGCAGTCGCCGATCGCGTCGAGCCCGACCACCAGCAGCCCGCGCCCGGCGAGGATCGGGCCGATGTGTTCGGCAATCTCGCGGTCACGCGCGCTCAAGGGCTGCGCCACGCCCTTGCCGCCGACGGCCAGGTTGCCGCGCAGCTCGTTGCCCTGCGGAATTCGCGCAAGCGAGTACGGCACCGCTTCGCCGCCAATGAGAAGGATGCGCTTGTCGCCCATGACGATCTCGCTCAGGTAGCGCTGCACCATCACCGTCTGTGCGCCGTCCCGGTTGAGCGTTTCGATGATGCTGCCCAGGTTCATGCCGTCGGGCCCGACGCGGAAGATGCCCATGCCCCCCATGCCGTCGAGCGGCTTGAGGATGATGTCGCCGTGCTCGGCATGAAAACGCTTGATGTCCTCGGCGCGACGCGTCACCAGCGTCGGCGGAATGAACTGCGCGAACTCGAGGATCGCGAGTTTCTCGGGGTGATCGCGCAAGGCCGCCGGCCGGTTGAACACCCGTGCGCCTTCGCGTTCGGCCTGCTCGAGCAGGTGGGTGGCGTAGAAGTACTCGCTGTCGAACGGCGGGTCCTTGCGCATGATGACCGCGCCCACGTCGGCCAGTGCCACGCTGGCCGTGCCGCGCTGCGTGAACCAGCCGGGCTCTTGCCCCGTGAGCGCGATGTCGCGCGCCAGCGCGACGACCCGCTGGCCGCTTTGCCACATCAGGTCGGCCGGCTCGCAGGCCAGCAGCTCGTGCCCACGCGACGCCGCCTCGCGCATCATCGCGAAGGTGGTGTCCTTGTAGACCTTGAAGCCTTCGAGCGGGTCGGCAACGAACAGCAGTTTCATGGCGGCGGCCTTCTCACGCGGTCTGAATCGGCCGCCACTGTTGCACAAAAAACGCCGGCGCGTCGCTCAGATCTCCACCTTGGCACCCAGCTCGACCACGCGGTTGGTCGGCAAGCTGAGAAAGTCGGCGGCGCCCGCGGCATTGCGGTGCATGCCGGCGAACAGCTTTTCGCGCCAATCGGCCATGCCCTTGCCGAAGGTCGGAATCACGATGTCGCGCGAAAGGAAGTACGAAGTCTCCATGTCGTCGAGCTCGAGGCCGGGGGCGCGCAACAGCGCCAGGGCTTCAGGCACGTCCGGCTCGTTCTTGAAGCCGAAGTGCAGCACGACCTGCCAGCAGCCGTGGCCCAGCGATTCGATCTCGGCACGTCGGTCGAAGCCGATCCACGGTATCTCGTGGTGCTTGACGGTGACGAACAGGTTGGTCTCGTGCAGCACCTTGTTGTGCTTCAGGTTGTGCAGCAGCGCGCTCGGCGTCAAGCCTTGCTCGCTGATGAGGAATACCGCGGTGCCGCTCACGCGCGTGGGCGGGCTGACGAACACCGTGTCGAGAAAGCCCTTCAACTGGAGGGCGTCTTCGCGCAATCGGTCGGCCATTTGCCGGCGCCCCTGTTTCCACGTCATCATCAGCGTGAACACGACAGCGCCGATGAGCAGCGGGAACCAGCCGCCCTCGAACACCTTGACGATGTTGGCGCCGAAGTACGTCAGGTCGACGAGGAAGAAGAAGCCGGTGGCCGCAAAGCACAGTGTCCACGGCAGCCTCCAGCCATAGCGCACGACGAAGAAAGTCATGATCGTGGTGATCAGCATGTCGATCGTGACGGTGATGCCGTAGGCGGACGCGAGCCTGCCACTGGACTCGAAGCCGATCACCGCGCCGACGATGCACACATACAGGCTCCAGTTGACGAAGGGCACGTAGATCTGCCCCGCCTCTTTCACCGAGGTGTGCAAGATGCGCAGCCGCGGCATGTAGCCCAGCTGGATGGCTTGTTTGGTGATCGAAAACGCCGCGGAAATCAGCGCCTGCGATGCGATCACCGCGGCGGCGGTGGCCAGCGCGATGAGCGGGCCCAGGGCCCAGGCCGGCGCCATTTCGTAGAACGGGTTGGCGGCCTTGTCGGGCGTCGCGAGCAGCAACGCGCCCTGGCCGAAATAATTGAGCAGCAGCGCCGGCATCACCAGCGCGAACCACGCCAGGCGAATCGGCTTCTTGCCGAAGTGCCCCATGTCGGCATAGAGCGCCTCCGCACCGGTCACGCACAGCACGATGAAGCCCAGCGCGATGAAGGCCGTGCGCGGCTGCGCCCACATGAAACGCAGCGCATGGTGCGGGCTGAGTGCGCCGATCACGTTCGGGTTCTCGATGATGTGAACCAGGCCGAGCGCGGCGATGACGACGAACCATGTCGCGGTCACCGGCCCGAAGAACTTGCCGATGCCGCCGGTTCCGTGGCGCTGCATCACGAACAAGCCGGTGAGCACGCCCAGCGAGAGCGGGACGACGAATTGCTTCAGCGCCGGCGCCGCCACTTCGAGCCCTTCCATCGCGCCGAGCACCGACACCGCGGGGGTGATCACGCCGTCGCCAAAGAAGATCGCGGTGCCGAAGATGCCCAGCGCCAGCAGCCGGCGGCGCAGCAGCGGCCGGCCCTTCACCGCCTGCGACGCCAGCGCGAGCATCGCGATCAGGCCGCCCTCGCCGTTGTTGTCGGCGCGCAGGATCAGCGCCACGTACTTCAGCGACACGATGACGCTGATGCTCCAGAACACCAGCGACAGCACGCCGAAGACGTTGTCGGACGTGAGCGGCACATGCCCGGGCGCGAAAACTTCCCTCAGCGCATACAGCGGGCTGGTCCCGATGTCGCCATAGACGACGCCGAGCGCACCCAGCGTCAATATGGGCAGGCCGGACGGGCCGACATGCGAAGGCTTCGAACTCACAACGTCGGCGACGGAACCATGCTGGGGCGGATTGTGCCTACGCCGGCCCCGGCAGGCCGGCGCGTCAGATCTGCACCTTGGCGCCGAGCTCCACCACGCGATTCGGCGGCAGGCTCAGGAAGTCGGCCACCGACGCGGAGTTGCGATGCAGGTTGGCAAACAGCTTCTCGCGCCACAGGGCCATGCCCACACCGCGCGTGGGCACCACGGTTTCGCGCGACAGGAAGTACGAGGTGGTCATCGGCTCGAGTTCGATGCCGCGCCCGGACAGCAGGGCCAACGCCTCGGGCACGTCGGGGTCGTTCTTGAATCCGAAATTGAGCACGACCTTCCAGCATCCCTTGCACAGCAGCTCGGCGCTGGCGCGTTTGCCGAACGGCACCCACGGCACCTCATGCGTGTGCACCGTGACGAACAGGTTGGTCTCGTGCAGCACGTGGTTGTGCTTGAGGTTGTGCAGCAGCGCCATCGGCGTCACGTCTTCCTCGGCGGTGAGAAAGACCGCCGTGCCGGGCGAGCGCATCGGCTCGTCGGCCAGCACACCCTTGAGGAACGGCGTCAGCTCGATCGCGTCTTCGCGGATCTTGGCCGACAGCATCTCGCGCCCGCGCGCCCAGGTCATCATCAGCGTGAAGACGGCGGCGGCGATCAACAGAGTGAACCAGCCGCCGGACAAGACCTTCAGGATGTTGGCAGAGAAGAACACGAGCTCGATGGCAAGGAAGAAACCGGTGGCGCCGATGCACAGCCACCACGGCAGCTTCCAGCCGTAGCGAATGACGAAGAAGGTCATCACGGTGGTGATCACCATCGTCGCCGTGACCGCGATGCCGTAGGCGGTGGCCAGCGCACTCGACGAGCCGAAGAACAGCACCGCCGCCACGATGGCGGCGAACTGCAACCAGTTCACGGCCGGGATGTAGATCTGCCCCACGTCCTTCACCGACGTGTGGATCACCGACAGCCGCGGCAAATAGCCGAGCTGGATCGCCTGCTTGGTGACCGAGAAGGTGCCCGAGATCGTGGCCTGCGATGCGATCACCGTGGCCATCGTGGCCAGCACCACGGTCGGGTACAGCAAGGCGCTCGGCACCATGTTGAAGAACGGGTTGTCGACCTTGCTCGGGTCGAGCAGCAGCATCGCGCCCTGTCCGAAATAGTTCAACACCAGCGCCGGAAACACCAGCGCGAACCAGGCCACGCGGATCGGCCGTTTGCCGAAATGCCCCATGTCGGCGTAGAGCGCCTCGGCGCCGGTGACGGCGAGGAACACCGCGCCGAGCACCCACAGCGTGACACGCCCGTGCTCGATGCCGAAGTCGATCGCGTGCCACGGGTTGAGCGCCAGCAGCACCAGCGGCTGACGCGAGATCCACACCCCGCCCGTCACCGCGAGGGTGATGAACCACACCACCGTGACCGGGCCGAACAGCTTTCCCATGGTGCCGGTGCCGTGCTTTTGCACCAGGTACAGCCCCGCGATGACCGCCAGCGTGATCGGCACGACATAGGGCTTGAACGTCGGCGTCGCGACTTCGAGGCCCTCTATGGCCGACAGCACCGAGATCGCCGGCGTGATGATGCCGTCGCCGTAGAACAGCGCCGCGCCGAGAATGCCCATGACGACCAGGCTCAGACGCAGGCGCGGGCGATTCCTGGTCGCCTGCGTGGCCAGCGCCATCAGCGCCATCGTGCCGCCTTCGCCATTGTTGTTGGCGCGCAGGATCAACAACACATACTTCAACGCGACGATGATCGTCAGCGCCCAGAACACCAGCGACAGCACGCCGAGGACGTCCGGCACG
>JBGQEX010000047.1:0-24810 GCA_041496605.1 Piscinibacter sp. | reverse complement strand
GGCCAAAGTGCGGAACGTCATGCCGGGCCGCTTCCGGGAACCCGGACGAATGACTTCCGGCTTGCCCACGGCGCGATCTCCTGGTCTCGGATGGTCAGAACAGGGCAGGCGGTGTTGGGCGAGGCTGCAGACGCAACGCGAACCCGGTCCACACAGCACCTGCCAGATCGATGGCGCCAAACGCCAGAAGTCGAAGCGGCGCCAGGCCCACCAGCACCAGCATGCACGCCACGACGAACAAGCGGGCTGGCACGGTTGCCTGAATGAAGGCAAGCAATTCGTGCCGCGCGGCGAGCTGGTAGTAGAAGGCCAGGCACAGCACCAGCACGCCAATCAGCCGGATCCATGGTTCCTGCGTCGTGGCGAAACCGAACGCGCTCAGGAACAGGTTTGGGGCGAGGCCGAGTGCGGCGCCCAACACCAGCACATAAGCTGCGAACGCGAGCAGCGTGCGCGCGGCTGCACTCATGCACCTTCCAATGTTCGAATGCGAGCAGGATAATCCGCGCGGTTCCGGGCGAGCACCGGGTTTGCGATCCCCCGTGACTGGAGGCGGGAAGATGCTTCCGCACGACGTCGACGATGTCAAGCAAACCGGTGCCGCCATGCGCCGGCTGTACGCGTTGTCGTGCTGGCTGGTTGCCATCATCGGTATGCCGCTGTTTTTCTGGCCGGCCGAGACCGAGCGCAACTTCGCCTGGACGATCCGCCCGCCCGTGACGGTGGCGTTCCTCGGCGCCGCCTACTTCGCAAGCTTCTTCGTCGTCTACATCGGCCGTCGCGAGCCGTGCTGGGCCCATGCCCGCATCGGCTGGCCCTTCGCTGCGGCGTTTGCCTGGCTGACGCTGCTTGCGACGGGGCTGCACTTCGACCGCTTTCACTTCGGTGCCACCTTCGTGTCCGTGGCCCGATTGATCGCCTGGACTTGGCTCGGCGTGTACATCGTCGTGCCGTTGTTGCAGGTGGCGCTCGGCGTGCGACAGATCGGCCTTCGCGGTGGCGATCCGTTGCCCAGCGCACCCATGGCGGCCGTGCCGCATGGCGTTGCCGCGGCTCTGGGCCTGGGGCTGCTGGCGCCGGGGCTTGCACTGTTCGCGTTTCCGGGCCCGGTCGCGACCGCTGTCTGGCCCTGGCCCCTGACGCCGCTCACCGGCCGCGCCGTGGCCGCCTAGCTGGTGGCCTGGGGCATCGTCGCCGCCCACGCCGCCTGGGAAGGCGACTGGCGCCGGGCTCATGCCGGGCTGGTCGGGCTGATGATGCTCGGCCTGCTCGAACTCATCGTGCAGTGGCGCTTTGCCGACGACGTCCGCGGGATCGGTTTCGCGACGGCTACCGTCACGCTGTTCCTGCTCGGGGCGTATGGCAGCGTGCACGCGCTGGGTGTCGGGCCGGCGCCGGTGTACCGCTACGTCAACCGCTGGCGTGTCGCGGGCCGGATCGAGGACGTCGCCAGCATCCTGCGCGACGGCGAGGGCTACCCGCGCTGGTGGCGCGCGGTGTACCTGGAGGCCCGCACGGTCCGACAGGGCGATGCGCGTCGCATCGGCGAGGTCGGCCGGGTGCGCGCGCGCGGCTTCCTGCCCTACGCGGTCGAGTTCGAAGTCCGCGTGACCGACGAGCGTTTCCCGCATGGCTACAGCCTGGTGACCGACGGCGAGCTGCAGGGCAAAGGCGAGTGGCGCATCGAGGCGGACGGGCCTTGGGTCGATGTGGAGTCCCACTGGTCGCTGTCGGGGAACAAACCACTGTGGCGCTACACGTCGTTCCTGCTGCGGCCGTTGTTCGAGGCGAATCACCACTGGACGATGCGCCGCGGCGAGGAAGGTCTTCGGCTGGAGCTGGCCCGGCGCGTGGCCCCGACCGCGCAGGCGCGCGCCGCGGTGGCGCAGGCGCCCGGCCCGGTGCACGGGCTGGGCGACACGGTGCGGGCGTTCGCTGAGGTGCTGCTGCACGTCGGCCGCGGTACGACGGTGCGGCTGAGCCACACGACGCTGATTCGTCGGCCGCCACAGGATGTGTTCGCCTTCATCGCCCGGGTCGAGAACGATCTGCTCTGGCAAAGCGAAATCAGCGAAGTGACCGTGACCTCGAACGGGCCCATGGGTGTCGGATCAACCTTTCGCGAAGTGCGTCGCAGCCTCGGGCACAGCTTCGTCTGGGAAATGCGGGTGACATCGTGGGAAGCGGGCCGCCACATCGCCATCGAGAGCGTGCGCGGCACCGTGCCGTACCGCGGCAGTCGCGAAGTCGCCGCGAGCCCGGGCGGGACGCAGATCACCGAGATCAGCGAGGTGCAGATGCCCTGGGTGTTGCAGCCATTCTCGCGCTGGATCGAGCGTGCATCGCTCGCGCCGGTGGTGGCGGCGTACGAACGGTTGCGGCTGCAGATGGAGGCTGCTGAAGTCTCTGCCCCACCCTAGCGCAGACCGGCGCAGACGACAATCGGCCTGCGACCCTTGGGTCCGCGCTCGATGCGGCCCCTGCCTGGTTCGCAACCTACGGAGCGACACATGGAATACCGCGAACTCGGACGCACCGGCTGGAGGGTTTCCAGCGTCAGCTTCGGCGCCTGGGCCATCGGCGGCACCTGGGGCCAGACCAACGACGATGAATCGATGGCGGCGCTGCACCGCGCGCTCGACCTCGGCGTGAACTTCTTCGACACCGCCGACGTGTACGGCGACGGCCGCAGCGAGCGGCTGCTCGCACGCCTGCGCGCCGAACGCAGCGAGCCGTTCTACATCGCGACCAAGGCGGGACGGCGGCTCCACCCGCATGTGGCCGAGGGCTACACGCGCGAGAACCTCACCGCCTTTGTCGAACGCAGCCTCGCCACTCTGCGCACCGAAGCAATCGACCTGCTGCAGCTGCATTGCCCTCCGACACCCGTCTACTACATGCCCGAGGTGTTCGCCGTGCTGGACGACCTGGTGCACGCAGGGAAGCTGCGCCACTACGGAGTCAGCGTCGAGAAGGTGGAAGAGGCGTTGAAGGCAATCGAGTACCCGGGTGTGCAGTCGGTCCAGATCGTCTACAACATCTTTCGCCAGCGGCCGGCGGAGCTGCTTTTCCCGCAGGCGCTGAAGCGGCGTGTCGGCATCATCACGCGCCTGCCGCTGTCGTCGGGACTGTTGTCGGGCAAGCTGTCTCGCGGCACCCGCTTTGCCGCGGACGACCATCGCAATTCCAACCGCGAGGGCGCGTGGTTTGATCGTGGCGAGACGTTCTCCGGCTTGGACTACGAAGTCGGGCTGCAGGCGGTCGACGCCCTTCGCCCGCTGGTGCCACCAGGGCAGACGCTGGCGCAGTTCGCGCTGCGCTGGATCCTGATGTCGCCGACTGTTAGCTGCGCGATTCCGGGTGGAAGGCGACCATCGCAGGTCGACGAGAACATGCGTGCCGCCGACCTGCCGCCGATGTCCGCGCAGCTCCTGGAACAGGTGGGGGCGATCTATGACCAATTCGCCAAGCCGCACGTCCACCATCGCTGGTGATTGGCGTCGCTGCGCCTGAGCTGAGGATTCAGAACTGACGGCGTCACTTTGCGCCGCTCCACTTGTCGTCCGACCACCTGCACATAGTTGGGACCTGCGCATAGGGGTCGAGATGGCACCGTCAGGACCTGGAGCGCCAGAAGTTGACCGTGAGTTCCGGCATCGGCCTGCTGATTTATCGACAGAGCTGTGTCTCCCCACCTGTATGGTCGTACGTGGCAACATAGCAAAATGAGTCAAGGCTTCGGAAGCGAGTCACCGCGTGCGCATACCCAGACGTCGCATCGAAAACCTGCGCGTTACCTCGTCGTGATCGACTCCGGGGGGTTTGTCATTGCGCGCCTCTTCCTCGATACGCGTGAGCTGGTAGCCGAATTCGATGCCGCGACCGAGGAAGCCACACAGATGACGGCAGGACTTGTGCCACTCAAGGGCGCCGATGGCCCTGAATGGGATCGCGCACTCGAAGGCCACAGTGCAGCTGAACGTAGCGTCGCCTACGTCTACACACTCGACGTCTGACCTCGCGCCGGAAGCGGCCAACATTCTATGGCCGCTTCCGGCGCGCAAACCAAGCAGTCGAATGTCAACTGTGGGTCGCGATGAGCCCGCTGAACCGGGAGGTTAGGCAGCCGAAAGCTGTCACCTGATTTTGCGAACGCCACAGCGGCCGCACGAGATCGTTGCTCCCGGCCATTGACGGTCCTTCGCCAACGACAGCTCCAATGCAAATTGGATTCCCAATTCGACTTCGTCGGGGCAACGAGCAGTCTGAGAGGGAATCGGCTGGAGTCTTCACCCCATGCCGATTTCAACGGGACGCTCCCGGATCGCCGCCCGGCGCGTGGCTCGCGGGCTCCGCGCTTGTACTTCCAGTAGTGCGCGGTCAGATACGCCGCTCGCCCCTCGGCCATAACGCAGTCATAACGCACCGGGGCATACAACCGTGCCAGGACCCGACATCGCGTTGGGCGCGGAGGCTCATATGCAAGCGACTCGATCAGGTGGTGCAACACCGACAGGTTCACTGGTCTCGCCCTGGCGCTGGCCGCTTGTCGTGGTCCTGATGTTGGTGGTCGGTGCCTGTGGTGGTGGCTCGGATTCTCCGGTGCCGGTGCCGCCTGCTGCGACGACCGGCAGCGTCAGCGGCACGGTCGTGGCGTCGCGCACCGGGGCTGCGTTGAGCGGCGTCGCGGTCACGTCGGCTGGCCGCTCGGCCAGCACCGCGGCGGATGGGACCTACACACTGACCGAGGTTCCGACGGGTGACGGCAAGGTGATCGCCTTCGAGCTGGCGGGTCATGCCAAGTGTGTGCTCGCCGTGTCGGTGGCGACGGGTTCCACCACCCGCGCAAACGCCCGGCTGACGCCGGTCGGCGCGACACAGAGCTTTGACGCGGCAACTCCAGCCACGATCACGGTCGCGGGCTCACCTGCGCAGGTGAGCCTTCCAGCTGCCGGCCTCGTCACCGCCTCGAACGTCGCGCCCACGGGGTTGGTGACAGCCGAAGTCACGCCCATCAACCCGGCCGCCGACCCAGGCAACATGCCCGGCAACTACATGGCGCAAGCGGCGGGGAGCGGCACGCCGCAGCCGATCGAAAGCTTCGGCGCCCTCAACGTCACGCTCAAGGACGCCGGCGGCAATGCGCTGAACCTGGCTGCGGGCAAGACGGCAACGATCCGCATTCCGCTGGCCACACGCTCGGCCAGCGCACCGGCGACGATCCCGCTCTTCTACTTCAACGAGATCACCGCCCTGTGGGTGCAGGAAGGCACGGCCACGCTGGCCGGCACCGCACCGAACCAGTACTACGAAGGCACGGTCAGCCACTTCACTTATTGGAACGCCGACCAGGTGACCGACACCATCCGCGTGATCGGTTGCACGCAGGACGACAAGGGTGCCAAGGTCGCCAACGCCGAGGTCAGCAGCTACGGCAGCGACTATTCCGGCAGCAACACCGTGTACAGCAATTCCAACTGCGACTTCGCGGTCGCGATCCGCAAGGGCAGCGTCGCCAATGTCGTCGCGCAAGTCGGCAACCGCAGTTCCAGCCCGGCGCGCGTCGGCCCGTCCCAGGTCGACATCGTGCTGTCGGCCGCCCTGGTGCTGAGCCCGGCCGGCGCGCCGCCGCTGATCATCGAGCAGCCTCACTCGCAGACCGTGCAGGTCGATTCGTACGTGTCGTTCCACGTCGAGGCGGTCGGCTCGCCGGTGCTGCGTTACCAGTGGCAGCGCGACGGGGTCGACATCATCGGCGAGACCACCCAGTTCCTGTCCCTCTATCCGGTGCGGGTGAGCGACAGCGCGGCCCGCTTCACGGCCGTCGTCACCAACGCGTACGGCAACGCGACCAGCGAGGTCGCGGTGCTGACGGTCAGCACTACGCCGCTGCCCCCGCTCATCACCGGGCAGCCGCTGCCGATCTCGGTGCAGGTGGGTGCCACTGCCACCTTCGAAGTCGTCGCGGTCTCGCAAGGCGGCTCGCTGAGCTACCAGTGGCGGCGCAACGGCACGCCGATCAGCGGTGCCACCGGCACCACCTACACCACGCCGGCCACCGTGGCGGGCGACAACGGCACTGCCTACAGCGTGGTCGTGTCCAGCAGCAACGGCACCAGCGTGACCTCGAACGGCGCGATCCTCACCGTCGGCACGCCGACGCCGCTGGCCATCACCAACCAGCCGCAGGACGTGAGCGCGAGCGTCGGCCAGAGCGCGAGCTTCAGCGTCACGACGACCGGCGGCACCGCGGCGCTGACCTACCAGTGGCGGCGCAACGGCAGCAACATCGCCGGCGCCAACGCCGTCAGCTACACGACACCGGCGACCACGCTGGCCGACAGCGGGACCACCTTCTCGGTGGTGGTCGGCAGCGCCAGCGAATCGGTGACCAGCAACAATGCGACGCTGACCGTCACCCAGCCCACCGCCGGCAACGGCTACTACCTGCTGACCTCGGCCGGGCCGCTCGTCGACGGCACGATCACCTTCGCCAACGGGACGCAGGCCCTGCCGACCCAAGCGGTGATGGCGGTCAACACCGCGGCGCCGAACAGCGGCGCGGTGACCGTGGAGCCCGCGGGCCTGACCCGCTTCCTCTTCAGCAGCGTGCTAGAAGGCACCGTCAACGGCAGCCAGGTCAGCAACCTGCGCAGCCGCCTCGGCACGTACTTCAAGGCCGGCAGGCTGTACAAGGTCGACCAGGTGGTGGCCAACGCCACGCTGCCGCTGCCACAGCTCGTGTCGGCGCTGGCAACGACCCAGGTGTGCGGCGACAGCGGGATCGCCTCGTCGCCCATATATGCGACCGGCAACAACCTCGCCAACCCGCAGGGCAGCTGGCTGTTCCTGCGCGGGCCGGGCACCGACGCGCTGTGCAATACCGCCGACGACAACTACTGGGCGGTGCGGCTCGACATGCTCGCCTCCGATCTCCCGCGCACGCTGCCCGGCGAGCCCCAGGTCGACATCGTCGCCGCCAACGGCGCGTACGCCGGCGTGGTGGTGCGCGACGGCAACCAGATGCGGCGCTCCGACGCCGACATCAACAACGTGAACACTCTGCTGTTCACCGTCGATGCCGCGAGCTACACCAACCTCGGGCGGACCTTCGGCAGTTCCCTGCCGGGCTTCTGGCTGTTCATCGAAGGCGGCAAGCTGTGGGGCGTCAACCTCGCCACGCCGGCCACGCGGGTGGAACTGGCCACCCTGGCCACGGGCGAGTCGAGCTCGCCCACCATCGTTTCCGACGGCGGAAGCGTCTTCGTCGGCCTGAGCACCTCGACCAGCGCGCGTGTGCTGCGCGTCAATGAAAGCCTGACCAACACCACCACCGTGGCCACGCTGAACCAGCCGCTGGTCAACATGGCGCTCACCCTCACACGGCTTGTGATGCAGACGCAGGGCAGCCCGGCGAACCTGCTGTCGGTGGAAAAGGCCGGCGGTCCGACGACGCCGCTCATCAGCTTCGGCGCGGGCGTCATCCCCGGCGTGCTGCTGACCTCGGGCGAAAACGTCTACATGGCGCAGTACCAGTTCGGCACCACCGGGGCCACCGTCAGCACGCTGGTCATCGGCGGGGACGGCAACAATCCCGTGACGCTGGTCTCCACCGACATCAAGCGCGGCGTGGCGCCCGCCACCGTGTCGCTGGCGGTCGGGGTCGGCACCAACTACGCGGTGATCCTGGCTGACGGCGTGACCAGCCTGACGAGCAACGCCGGGGCCACGCTGCGCGCGATCAACGGCGCGACCCGCGCCACGATCGTCACCTATGGCAGCGTGCCGGCGTCGCCCGACGGCCCGGTCTACGCCGCGACCACCGATCCCTTGCAGTACGGGCAGAGCGGCCTGTTCACATTCATCGACATCACGTCGGGGTTCGGCGACCTGTACTACTTCAAGAGCGACGCGGCCGGCTTGATCCGGGTCACGAACTTCGGCAGCGCGCCGCAGGCGACACCGGCGCGGGCGCAAGCGCTGCGTCCGTTGCTGCCGACGACACGCGGCCCGCTGGGGCGCTGACACGGGGCAGCTTCGCGCTGCGCAGACTCCCAGGGCCCCCCAGTCGCTACGCTCCTGCCCCCGAGGGGCGCCGTCCGGCTTGGGGCGGCCCGGCGTCGGCCTAGGGCCTGTTCACACTAAATGCGTGCCCACGTGACTCAGGAAACGCTCTCCATCGAGGCGCAAAGCGCAGACGTGGGGGTTCCCACGTCGAGCATTTGCAACGCTGAGGGAGAGCGTTTCCTGAGATCACCCGGAGGGCCGGTACCTGGCAGGGCGCAGGGCGTCGTTGCGGCCTCGTTGTGTGCCGAAGGCACACCGCCTCGCCCGCGCCTAGCCCTGCGCCCTGCCAGGCACCGGCGTGGGCACGCATTTAGTGTGAACAGGCCCTAGGCGGCCCACGCCAGCAAGGCTGCATGCACCGGGTTGCGGTGCAGGAAGCTGTCGCGGAACTCCGGCGGCACCGCGTGCTGAGCGCGGTCCGTGAGCCACGCCGCCGCCCGCCCGGCGTGCAGTGCGGCGTCGGCGGCGCAACCCAGGCTTCGCAGCGCCTGCGCCAGCCACAGGCCGGCGAGCGGTGTCACTGCGCCGATGTCGCCCTGAAGCAGTGCTTGCTCGGCCAGCGCGACGCTGGCATGCGCCGAGACCGTGTCGCCCTCGCGTGCCAGCAAGCGGGCGTGCAAGGCATGCAGCGCCACCAGTTCCTCGCGCAGGCCCTGCGGCTCGCAGCGCGCGATCAGGTCCGAACACTGGGCAGACACCAGCTCGGGCTCGCCGGCCTGCCCGGCCGCCAGCACCAGCTCGCAGGCCTGCAGCAGGTGCTCCGCGCGCAGCGCGTCCGCCACGGCGCGCGCGGTCTCGATTCCGGCGCCGATCGCGAGACCGTAGCGCCAGTGCAGCGCCAGCGCGCGGGCGCGCTGGCGCACCGAGTACTCGGATGCGGCGGCGAAGGCTTCGATGAGTCGGTGCGCCAGGTCGGGCCGGCCGAGATCGAGATAGATGCCGGCCAGCGCCGCCGCGAGCCATTGTTCCGGGTCGGGTTGCGAACCGAGACGCTGCCGTGTCTCGTTCACGATGTCGAGCGCCACGTCCCAATGGCCGCAACGGCGTTGCACCTCGGCAATCAGGCGCGTTGTCGATGCGAGTTCGGTGCCGAGCATGTCGGTGGCACGCAGGGCTTGCAGGGCCCGGCCGGCCGTGAGCACGGCGGCGCCGACATCACCGAGATGGAGCTCGCTGTCGGCCTGACGCATCATCAGCATCGCCAGCATCTGCGGGGAGCCCGCGTCGAGCACCCGCTGCAGCGCATCACGCTGCCGGTCCAGCGCAAGCCTCGCCTGCCCCGTCCACAGCAGCACCATGTGGACGTTCAGCTCGATCGCCAATGCGCGCTGCTCGCGGCCGATGTCGCGGTGCAGCGCCGCGGCGGCCGCCAAGTGCTGTACCGATTCGAGCAAGCGGCCGTCGTGGGTTGCGTAGACCCCCTGACTGAAACGGCATTCGGCCTCGATCAACCGATCGGCACCGGCGATCGCGAGTGCGAGCGCATCGTCCAGGCGCGCGAGGAAACCGGCATGGTCCGCGCGCTGATGCAGGCTGACGACCCGCATGAAGGCCAGGCGGGCCCGCTGCGACGGCGTGTGGGCGAGCGGTGCCAGGCGTTCGACGGCATCATCGAACGCCTCTCGGGGCCCGAGCTCGGTGATCGCCTCGGCGCGCTCGAACAGCAGATCGAAGGCCGCATCGGGCTGCCCGCGCACCAGCTCGATGGCCGCGGCCCGGAGATAGGCGTCACGCATCTCGCGGCTGCGCCCGAGCTGCCAGGCCTGGCGTGCGGCGGCCGCCAGATGCGGCACCGCCGCAGCTTCGTCGCCTGCACACAGCCAATGGTGCGCCAGCCGCGCCGCGCTCGCACGATGCTGCGCGAGGTGCGCTGCGACGCGCCCATGCAGCACCCGCGCGATCGGCTGCGGCAGCAGGCGATGGGCCGCCTCGCCGATCAGGTCGTGCATGAAGCCGCGTGCATCGAGCAGGCCTTGGCGCTCGAGCGCATGCCATGCATCGGCGAGCTCGAGCACATCGCGCCGGCTCACCGCCGCGGCCAGCTCGGGGTCGAAGTCGCTGCCCGCCACGGCGGCGATGCGCACCACCAGCAGGCCGTCGGCAGGCAACGCCACCAGCCGCTGTTCGAGCAGGTCGGTCACGCGCGTCGGAGCCTCCAGCTTGTCGGCGCGCAGGTGGCCGTGTTTCTCGAGCGCATGGCGAATGGTTTCCAGCAGATGCAGCGGGTTGCCGCCGATGCGCCGCACCAGCGCCGCCGCGACGGCCGGTGCATCGACCAGCGGCAGCGCCAGTGATTCGACGAAGGACTGCACCGCGTCGGCACCGAGCGGCTGCAGCGACACGCTGGCCGCGTCGCTGCGCCGGCTCAGGCCGGCGATGCGCGCCGCCGCGATGTCGCCATCGACACGCGAGGCGAAGCCGAAGCGCAGGCCGGCCAGCGTGGGCCAGGCCACCAGCTCCTGCCAGATGTCGACGCTTGCGTCGTCGGCGAATTGCAAGTCGTCGAGCACGAGGGCAACCAGCCCCTGAGCGCGTGCCGCTCGCAACAGGTCGACCAAGATCGGCGCCACCGATTGCACCGTCGGCGCCTGCCCCTTGCCGGGGCCCGACATCTGCGCGATGAAGCGTGCGTAGGCCGGCACGGCGCCGAGCTCGGGCCAGCGTTCGCTCAGGCGGTGCACCAGGCGGTCGAGGGTGGCCAGCGGCACCTTGTCGTCACCCGGCCGGGCCCGCAGCACCAGCACGCCGGGCTGCGTGTCGGCCATCGCATCGAGCAGCCGGCTCTTGCCCGCTCCCGCCTGGCCGGTGACGATGAACAGCTGCTGAGCGGCCCAGGCCTTGGCCAGCTCGGCCAGCTCTGGCCCGCGGCCTATGAGCTGAGGCGGGCGCAAGGCCGACGCCGGCAAGGCCTGCCCCTGCAGCCAGGCGTGCGGGAGCGCCTGCTCGATGGTCTGCAGTAGTGCCATCGTCTCGGCCGAGGGCCGTGTTCCCACTTCGTCCTTGAGCGTGCGTTCGCAGTCGTCGAAGGCGAGCAGCGCGGCCGCCCTGTCGCCACGCAGGTAGTGCAGCCGCATCACGTGGCGGTGCGCCGCTTCGCTCAAGCGATCGAGCCGCAGCAGCGCTTGCGCCACCGCCAGCGCGGCTGCCAGCTCGCCGGCGTCCTCGAGAGCCCGGACCTGGCGCTCCAGGTCGCGGCGCAAGCGGTTGACGCGGCGCTCGCGCTGGCCGCGCAGCCATGCGTCGAGCGCGGGCGCATCGGGAAACTGCAGCTCGCCGAGCACGCCTTCGGCGTCGGCCAGGTCGTGCTCGACGCCATCGGCCAGGCGCAGCGCGGCAACGCCGGCCACCAGCTCGCCGCAGTGCCGCTTCAGATGGAAGAGCCGCTGGCGCAGCGTGTTGCGCGCCGCCACCGGGTCACTAAGGGGCCACAGCAGTTCGGCCAGTTGCGACCGCGGGGTCGGCCCTTCGAGCGCCAACCAGGCCAGCAACGCCGCGTCGCGCGGCGCGAGCGCGCTGCTCGAACCATCGGCATGCGTGGCCAGCGCGAGGTCGGCCAGTTCAAGGTGCATCGCGGCCTGGGCGGGGGCACGCGCGGAGCGTGACCCGCCGCTGTGAGGGTGTGACTGCGATCGTACCTCTGAGGTCGCATGGCCCTTTCGGTCGACTCTCACGCTGCCTCTCGTGCTGCTTGACGGGAAATGAGGTTCGAGTTTCAAGCGACCAATTCCCTCGCGCCGGCCCCCGAAACCTTCGCTTGCTTGTCGATGCCTTGCGGGTTGCCGGCGACGGCGCTCTTGGTGACGGGGCGGCACCCGCGCGCATACGTCGCAGCGACATCGGTCGCCACATGGAGTTGGACTGCCCCGATGTTCCAAGAAGGGAATCCGTTGGGATCTGACCAGCTCATCAGCACCTCCAGGGTGATGCTGGCGGGATTCAGCGTCGCGCCGTTGGGGTCAGCGATTCCGGCCGTGCGAAGGCCAGCCTTCTTCCTTGCCTTCTTCTGATAGTGAGTGTCATTCTTCATCGCAGGCACTCCTTCCTATGTACTTGCGAGTCCTGCCAGACGGGACCGTCTTCATGCAGCTCTTCGACAAGGTGTCGGTGCAGATGCGGTTGTATCGGGAGTCCCGTTATGAACCCGTTATGGCGCTGGGAAGCTGCATGCGGCTGGTGCGTCGGAGGCGCATCACCGGCCTCACGATTCGCGCGCCGTGGAGGCGGCGAGGCGCCTCAAGTCAAGCGGAGGCGCCGATAGGGGCAACGGGTCGATGAATTCGATGCCACGCTCGTTGAAGGCTTGCCGCCACTCACGTTCGACCCACTTCGAGTGGGCCGCCGAACTCGACCAGAAGACGCAAAAATTGGACCAACGTACAAGGCCCACTTGGGCAAGTGTCGTTCGTGCACCATGCGCAAGGGCGCACTTACGTTTATGACGAAATCGTCGCGATCGATGATGGTGCAAGTCAGCCGGTCCCCATTTCCACAGGACGACGTACAACGTTTAGGGTTGTGGGACACAACCCTAAACGATTGCTGAGATTCGCGACAGGCGAGTCGCGGCCGTTCGCGACCGCTCAGTGGAGAACGGACTTGAATAAACCCGACAAGCGAAGGCGGGGTCCCGATCGAACCGCTGCGCTGGAACAGTATCGCCGACGTGTCGGCTTCTATGACCTGGAATTGGCACTGTTCGAACCCATCCGGCACAAGGCGATTTCGCGACTCGGGCTCCAGCGCGGCGAGGTCGTGCTGGACGTGGGATGCGGCACGGGTCTCAGCCTGGCGCTCCTGCGGCGGGGCATCGGCGCCAAGGGCAGGATCATCGGCATCGAACAGAGCCCCGAGATGATCGGGAAGGCCCGCGAACGAGTCGCGCAGAACCGCTGGAACAACGTGACGCTGCTGTGCTCGCCGGTCGAGACGGCCGACATACCGGAGCTGGCGGACGCGGCGCTGTTCCACTTCACGCACGACATCCTGCGTCGGCCCGAGGCTGTCGACAATGTCGTCCGCCATCTCAAGCCGGGCGCACATGTGGTCGCGTCCGGGTTGAAGTGGGCCGGGACCTGGGCCATCCCTGTCAACTTGCTCGTGTTGCCCGCGGCACTGCACTCCGTCACCTCGCTCGAGGGTTTGCAAAAGCCCTGGAGCAAGCTCGCCGCACGCACCGGGCCTCTCGATGTGGAATCGATGCTTCTCGGTGCCGTCTACGTCGCCAGCGGAAGGCTCGCGGACGGCGGGCACGTTCATCTCCCGCGAAGCACACAGGACTAGGTTCACCATCATCCTGTCGGGCGGGCAGGCGTTTGTCCGCCAACGCCGCGATCCGTATTCAGACGAACGCGGAGAGAATCAACGCCTCGCGGATGCCCACGCTCTGGATGTCCCGACCATCACCAACACACTGCCCCCGCGTGGAACCACTCGTCGCCCTCACCCGCGCCTGCCCTGGCGCGACGCTCGTGCTCGCCGCCATCGTGCTCGCGAGCCTGGTCGGCTTGTTCGCTGCGCCGTCGATGATCGAGCGCAACCTGTTCCGGCCTTTCTGGCTCGTGTCGCGGCGCCAATATGCAACGCTGATCTCGAGCACGTTCCTCCATGCCGATCTGGCGCACTTGTTCTTCAATGCGTTCACCTTCTGGGCCTTCGCTTTCCCGCTGGAGCGCGCGATCGGTACGGCCGACTTCCTTGCGCTCTACTTCGTCGGCATGGTGGCGAGTGACCTGGGAACCTACTTCAAGCATCGTCGCGACCCCGGCTACCAGACCCTCGGCGCCTCCGGCGCCATCCTGGCGGTGCTGTTCGCTTCCATCGTCTATTCACCCTCGGCGTCGATCTTCATTCTTCCGATCCCCATCCCCATTCCCGCGCCGGTGTTTGCAGTGGCCTACCTGGCCTACAGCTACTACGCGTCACGCCATGCGCGCGGGCGGATCAATCACGATGCGCACCTGGCGGGGGCGCTGGCCGGCATCGCTTTCGTCGCATTGACGGACCCCGCAGCGTTTGAGCGGGCCGTGCATGTCGTCGTCGGCTGAACTGCAGCACGGGTGTGATTGAGACGGGAGCTGAGATTCAACATGCGCAAGCCAAACACCGACGGGCTCGTCTACTCCACCGAAGGCGGCCGCATGTGCCCGTTGTGCCGCAAACCTGTGGCTGCGTGCATCTGCAAGGGGCTGGCTTCGTCAGGTCCGGTGGGTGATGGAACGGTCCGCGTCAGCCGCGAAACCAAGGGCCGCGGTGGCAAGGCGGTGACCATCATCCGCGGCTTGACCCTCGACGCGGCGGCGCTCGCCGCGCTGGGAAAACGGCTGCGCACCGCTTGCGGCGCGGGTGGCACGGCGAAGGACGGCGTACTCGAACTGCAAGGCGACCATTGCGATCGCGTGATCGATTGCCTGAAACAGGACGGCTGGGCGGTGAAGCGCGCAGGTGGATAGCGCCGAGGGTATCGGCGTTGATGATGGGAACCGTTAGGATCGGCGACGACCTCCATTGGTGTTCCAGCAAAGTGCCGATACCACGACAAAGCATGACGGTGCAGCATTCAGGTGCCCGCTTCCGCTGGCTTGTCATCGGTCCGTTTCTGATCGTTGTCGTGCTGCTCGCGGCGCTGGGCGTGACGAGCGCCGAAATCCTGTCGGCCGTGCGTGCGTATGTGGGTGGCGAGAGCTTGTGGTCGAAGGGCCAGAAGGACGCCGTCTATCACCTGGGGAACTACACCGCGTCGCACAACGCCGCTGACTACCAGCGTTTTCTCGACGCCATCGCGATTCCGCAGGGCGATCGAAAGGCGCGAGCGGAACTCGAGCTGCCGAACCCCGACCTGGCCGTCGCACGGCGGGGCTTCCTGGAAGGCGGGAATCACCCCGACGACGTCGGCGCCATGATCTGGCTGTTCCGCACCTTCCGCAACGTCCCTTTCATGGCCGACGCAATCGCAATCTGGGCCGAAGCGGACACGCAGATCGCCGAACTGAACGACTTGGCGAGCGCAGTGCATCAGCGCGTCTTGGCGGGCGACTTGAGCTCGCCGCAGTCGCAAGCCCTGCTGGAGCGGATCGGCCCGCTCAATCACCGGCTCACGGGACTCGAACTGCGCTTCTCTGCGACGATGGGCGAGGCATCGCGAACGTCCCTGCGCCTGGTGCAGTTCGCGACGCTGTTTCTCGCACTCGCGCTGGCCGCCGCGGCCGTGCTCATGAGCTTGAGCCTGCTGCGGCGGCAGTCGCGGGCGCAGCAGGCCCTCGGCGTGAGCGAGGAGCGCTTGCAGCGCGCGCTCGATGCCTCGGGCCTTTGTCTGTGGGACTTCGATCTGGAAAGCGGCGGCGTGTACCTGTCGGAATCGTGGTCGTCGCAACTCGGCGGGCCGCACGAAGTGACTCGCACCACGTTCACGGCGCTCTCGGAGCTGGTTCCCGAGGACGAACGGCCCGCCCTGTTCGAGGCCTTGGTCACTGCACTGAAGGACCCGCAGGCGGTCTACCGAGTCGAACATCGGGTCAAGAAGCGCGACGGCGAATGGCTCTGGAACCTCAGCGTGGGCCGCGTCGTCGAGCGCAGCGCCGACGGGCGCGCGTTGCGCATGATGGGCACGAACCGCGACATCACCGAACGCAAACAAGCCGAGGCGACGCGACGAGGGCTCGAGGCGCAGTTGCGCGAGTCGCAGAAGATGGAGGCGATCGGCACGCTGGCGGGCGGCATTGCCCACGACTTCAACAACATCCTGGGTGCCATCCTGGGCAACCTGGCGCTGGCCCGTGACGACGTTGGCGAGGGCCATGCCGCGCAGCGCAGCCTCGAGCAGATCAACAAGTCCGCGCTTCGGGCCCGAGGCCTCGTCCAGCAGATTCTCGCGTTCGGGCGACGCCAGCCGCACGAACTCACGATCCGGCCGCTGCGCCCGCTGGTGCAGGAAACCCTTGCGTTGATGCGGTCCACGCTGCCGGCCGGGGTCAGCCTGGAGTCGGCGCTGGCGGATGCGCCACTTCATGTTCTTGCAGACACCACGCAGCTGCAGCAGGTGCTGATGAATCTGTGCACCAACGCCTGGCACGCCTTGCAGGGCCAGGTCGGGCGCGTCGTCGTGGGCCTGGACGCGATCGAACTGCCCGCCGAGGCGGCGCCGCAGCTCGGCGGGCTGTCCGCGGGTGACTACGCCCATCTGTGGGTCAGCGACACGGGCTGCGGCATGGACTTCGACACCCAGGCGCGCATCTTCGAGCCGTTCTTCACGACCAAGCCGGTCGGACAGGGCACGGGGCTGGGCTTGTCGGTCGTTCACGGCATCGTCGAGGCGCACAACGCGGCCATCACCGTGGAAAGCGCGCCGGGCCAAGGCAGTACGTTTCACCTCTACTTCCCATTGACGGATTCGCAGGATCCCGCTCCGACTTCGGAGTTGGGCGCCCTGCAGCCCTTGGACAGCCAGGGCGGCGGCCAGCATGTGCTGTACGTCGACGACGACGAGGTGATGACGCTGCTGGTGGAGCGCTTGCTGCGGCGCCTGGGTTACCGGGTGACGTGCTACGAGGATCCGCGGCAGGCCATCGCGGCCGTGCGCGCTGAGCCGCATACTTTCGATCTCGTGGTGAGCGACTTCAACATGCCGGAGATTTCCGGCCTCGACGTGGCGCGGGAGGTGGCACGCGTTCGGGCCGATCTGCCCGTCGTGATCAGCTCGGGCCACATCACCGAGCAACAACGCACCGAGATCCTGCGCGCCGGTGTGCGCAACCTGGTTCAGAAGGAGAACACCTTCGAGGAACTTGGCGCAGTGGTCGAGCGGGTGTTGCGCGAGACGGCAACGTGACCAAGTGGTCGAGGACAAGATGGTGTGATGCTGCACCGCCGGTTGAAGCGGAGGGTCGAGCACGGCGGGTTGGCGTCAGAGCCATGGCTTTCCGAAGCCCTACTTTGACGCCGACTCACGGGTGTCGGCGTAGCGGACGCAGGGGCGATCTCGCGGTGCTTCGCGGGCCAGCGACTGGTGCCCGCAAAGACCCGTACCTTCGTTGATCCTGGCGTCGAGGCGCTTCGCACGCAGCGACTCGCGGAGCGCTTCTCGGCAATCGACACTTTGTACGGTGTCGGAGGCAGTCCGCGTCGACGGTGACTGGACGACTGCAATGGGTTGGGCCGCGCCGACAGATCCGTTGAACTCGGCATCTCAAAGCGGTCGGCAAAGTTGGTGGTGCCGGCAGCGGTCGGCTGAGTCGCTCGCATACCGCCGGGAGCGGTCGGCGCGGCCAGCTGAAGTGGCAATGCCACGTTATTGCCCGAGTTCAAAGGAAGGATCCTTCGGGCAGTAGTCTGTGAAGCCCAATGCCCCCCGAGGCGGCGGCGCGGTAGATCGGCCTCGTGAGAAACTGGCCACACACGACCGTCTCGTCCGTTCTTTCCGCTGATGCACATGCTTGGTTACCAGTGGAAAGTCACCTTGCGTTCCAAATCACGTTAGCCGCAATGGTCCCGTCTCACATCGAGAAGCGCTTTCCGGGAGACCACCCGCGCACGGTTGCCGTGCGTCATTACCTCGCCAATGCCTGCACGGAGTTTGTGCGGTCGGGCTTGGCAGATCCCAAGTTTGTCAGTGAGCTCACGGGTGGCTCGGATCAGAAGTTCTGGGCTTGCGTATCGGAAGCACTCATTGCTGCTCGTCTACGCGACAAGCGTTTTGGTTCGCGCAAGACAATGGGGGAAGGGCCGGACTTCTTGGTTATGGCCGGCACTCGCAGAGTTTGGATCGAAGTCGTGTGTCCAGAGCCCGTTAACGTACCCGCCGACTGGCTCGACCCACGGTCTGGTGAGGCAGTCACCTTCCCGCATGAGGCGATCCTCCTTCGATGGACGAGTGCCATCAAAGCCAAAGCCGAAAGGCTGGTTGGAAGCGAGGACGGAACGCGAAAGGGCTACCTCAGCTCCGGCCTGGTCGCTCCTGAAGACGCATACGTCATCGCCGTGAACGGCTGTCGGCTACGAAGCGGGCCGTTCCCTGCACTCTTCGGCATCAGCCAGTTTCCGTTCGCCGCTGAGGCCGTATTCCCGGTCGGCCCGTATCAGGTAAGGATCGACAGGGATACGTTGAAGGTGGTCGATCGCGGCCACCAACATCGTCCTTTCGTGCTTAACCAGAATCGTGCAGAAGTCGCTGCGCTGGCGTTCTTGGATCCGCGGTTCAATTCGGTAAGTGCCATCTGGGCGGTTGACCTCAACGGTGGCTCTGCCATCGGCAATAGCGAGCCAACTGCTGTCGTTCACAACCCGAACGCACTCAGCCCCGTACCGCTTGGCTACTTGCCAGCGGATCACGAGTATGTGGCCGTTCCAAAAGGAGAAGAGCTTGTCCTCTCCAAAACCTCCGCATCAGACGCGAACGACGGCTAACCCCTCCATCGAGCGGACGGCCAACCCGCAACGCCGGTCGGTCGCCGCTCATGTCGAACGATAGCCGTCATACGAAACACCAGCCACAACACTCATCCGTTGAGCAGCGCGCATCGATGCACTCGCATCTCGTGCAGTCCGTTCGGCGCGTTCCCCGCACTTGGCTATGGCACCCATTCCGTCAGACCGTGCACACTAGCCGACGGGTCGTGGCCCCTCAGGTGGCACCACAGCCCTTCACAGGAGCGAGCTGGTATGCCCGAGAGCGTGCGCTGGACTTGTCCGACGTGCAAGGTGATCGTGACGACGCCGTTCTGTGCGCGCTGTGGCGAAGAACCGCTGGCGCCGCGTGACCTCACGCTGCGGGGGCTCGCCGAAAAGCTGCTCCACGCCCTCACCAGCATCGATGCACGCGCAGCACGCTCCGCCTGGTGCCTGCTGCGCCATCCGGGCGAACTCACATTGGCATGGACGGGAGGCGTGCGCAAGCCGTATGTCGCGCCGTTCCAGCTCTTTCTGATCGCCAATGTGATCTTCTTCGCGCTCCAGTGGCTGACCGGCGAGAACGTCTTCAGCTCCTCGCTTGACTCTCACCTCCACCACCAGGATTGGAGTGAGCTGGCCCAGTCGCTGCTGGCCCGGCGACTCGAGACAACACACACCCGGCTGGAACAGTACGCGCCGGTATTCGATCGCGCCGTGGTGTTGAACGCCAAGTCACTCATCGTGCTGATGACGATACCGTTCGCGCTGCTTCTGCCACTTGTCTTCTTTCGCGAACGCCGTCCGTTCATGGCGCACGTGGTGTTCTCGCTCCATCTGTACACATTCCTGTTGCTGCTGTTCTGCGTCGCCCTGCTGGCGGCAAAGTTCAGCGCATTGCTCGGGTTCGGTGGACTGGAGGCGCCGCTTGTCGACGACGTGTTGAGCGTCGCCAACCTCGCCGCGTGCGCGCTGTATCTCTACGTGGCGATCGGTCCGGTCTACGGCGCCGCCGGTGCGATGCGGGCGGTGCAGGCCATCGTGCTGGCGCTTTCGGTGGCTGCGATCGTCCTGGGCTACCGGTTCGTGCTGCTTCTGATCACCTTGTACGCAACGTAAGTCTGTGATCAAGCCACTTGCGTGACGGCCGCTGGAACGAAGCGCTTGACGAAGGCCAGCGAGGTATCGGCAACCTCTCTCCATCCGCTGTCGATGGTCAGTGCGTGCCCGCGATTGGCCATCTCGATGATTTCGGTCAGCCCGGCATTGCGCTGCTGTTGCTTGAACGACGCGTTGGCGATCGACCACGGGACAGTGTTGTCCTTCTCACCGGAGATGATCAGCAACGGCCCCCGCTCACGGTTCTCGATGTCCACCTTCGCTTCGGTCCACGGGTTCAGATTGGCCGCCGCTGCCTGGAACAGCGGTGCACCGGACGCTGGCACGGCGAAGGTTTCGTAAAGTTCCTTCGCCTCCTGCTCGCTGACGGCATTGGCGAAACCGAATCTGAACTGATCGAACGTGAGCGGAATCGCACGATTGCGGTTCGCCGGGTTACCGAGGACCGGCCACGCAGACTTCAGCGCCGAGAAAGGCAAGGGAAGCACTCCACGGAATGGCGCCGGGTCGATGGCCACCGTGGCTGACGACAGCCCACGCCCGGCCAGGATTTGCGCGAGCAGGCCACCGAAGGAATGGCCGATGACGGCGGGCTTTTTCTTCAGTCCGCGGATGATCACGGCGAAGTGATCTGCCACCTGTCCCACGGTTTTGTTCGCGAAGACCTCGGGTTTGGCGTTGGCTTGGTCCACGGTCTCGGGATCATCCGGCCAGCCGGGTGTCAGCGCGGTATAGCCGGCGTCTTCGAACACGCTTGCCCAGCGGTCCCAGCTGCTCGGGAGGAGCCACAGTCCGTGGACGAACACTGCCGGCTGCCGACCCGTGACATTCGCCCGCTCCACCTGCTGCGCTTCATGTTCCGTGATGGTCGCCGACGGCTTGGACGGGATGCTGCTCATGCGTTTCTCCATGGAGGAGTGACCCGATTCGACATGACCTTCGACGGTCGGGCCCAACAACCATCGTAGTGGGGTCGCCTGGAAAATCAACCCGACGTGCCGGCGCTGGAGCCCGCCGAAGCGGCCTCGGCGGGGTAGACAGGTCTCGGTCGACCCGCGACGCCGATATCGCATTCCAGATTCCGATCCCAACTGGCGAGGTCCGCTGCCGCGCGATAAGTCGTTTGCAGAAAGCGAAGCAGAGCAGCGTCAGGATCGACCGCCCTGCGGACCGTGTCGTATGGAAGCAGCCATTCACTCATCGCTTCGGCCCATACCGCTCCGATGGGCTCGATCGCTGCGTGGGCGAAGCCTTGCGGCATCGGATACGCGTATGAATAGAAAGCCGCGTGAGGGTATGAATCGTTGCCTGGCCAGAACCCTGCGCTGCTGACCTCGTGCGAATAGGCCTCGCGCGTGACTGCGTCCGGCAAGCCGGGAACGCCACCTGGATGCAACGGTGCCCGGCGCCCGGAGAACCGGGTGACGGCGAGATCGAAGCTGCCCCAGAAGAGATGCACCGGGCTCGACTTGCCGAGAAAGGCGGTCCGGAACAACCGGAACACGCGGTCCACCTGCACGAGCGCTCGCCAGAACGTGTGCACTGCCGCCGCATCGTAGGCGGCGTGCACCTCGTCATCCGGGAAGCGGATCGGCTCGGGCACTTCGTTGGGCATGACATCGATGGCGACGCCCACACCGGCCATCTCGAGCTCTGCCATCAAACGCCGATAGAAGGCCGCGACGGACATCGGTTCGAGCGCGAACCCGCGTTCGGGCGAATCCGATGTGCGCACTATCAGGCGATGGTCAACGAGATCGAAGTCGATCTCCAGGATGCCGCGGCCGACATGAATCGATGATGTGCAAAGACCGCGCGCGTTGACGTACAGCGGCACCTGCCACCCATGGTTGAGCCAAGGCGAAAGCTCGAGGCGTACCTTCCCGACGATTTGCGTCCACAGCTGCAATGTTGCGGCGGTATCGCGCCAGTCAGCAAAGTTCAGCGCCGGCCAAGGGTCGTATGCATTGTCGAAACGCTTCATGGCGGCTTTCTCCCATGACAAGCTGAGATCCTCGACGAGAAACCACTTCGCGCGCGAAGGTCTGCAGGATGATGATCGCGTTCTCGCCCGGCACAGCATGCCCATCCGGGCCTCGTGGACAAATGCTCGTCAGTGGGAACAAATCAGGACCAATTCGGTACTAATACAGATGCTGAGACTGAGCAAGCTGACCGACTACGGCACCGTGGCGATGACGCACATCGCGCGTGAGCCCGACAGGATTCATGCCGCGGCCGAACTGGCGACGACGATGGGCGTGGCTGTGCCCACGGCCAGCAAGATCCTGAAGACGCTGGCGCGAGCCCAGCTGCTGGGGTCGGTGCGCGGCGCCAAAGGCGGGTACATGCTGTCGCGCCCCGCCGGCGAGATCTCGATCGCCGAACTCGTCGACGCCCTGGAAGGCCCGATCGCCTTGACCGAATGCAGTGTCATCGCCGGCCTCTGTGCGCTCGAGGGTTCGTGCGCGGTCCGTGCGAACTGGCAGCGCATCAACCGGGTGATCCGTGATGCCCTGGACCAGATGACGCTGGCAGATCTGGCGCAACCGACGTTCAAGCCCGTCCGTCTGGAGCCGCGGCGTGCGCCACGGCCGCGGACGCTCGCATGAGGGAGCCCACATGGCAGCGCCTGCACACCAGCTCGATGCACTGATCAGCCGCGACTACCAGCACGGCTTCTTCACTGCGGTGGACACGGACACCGTGCCGCGCGGCTTGAGCGAGGACGTGATCCGCTTGATTTCCGCCAAGAAGAACGAGCCTGAATTCATGCTGGCGTGGCGCCTGAATGCCTATCGCCATTGGCTGACCATGACCGAGCCGCAGTGGGCGACGGTCAAGCATCCGCCCATCGACTACCAAAACATCGCCTACTACTCCGCACCGAAGTCACAAAAGAGCGGGCCGCAAAGCCTGGATGAGGTCGACCCCGAGTTGCTGCGCATGTATGAAAAGCTCGGCGTGCCGCTGCGGGAACGCGAAGTGCTCGCGGGCGTCGCGGTGGATGCGGTGTTCGACAGCGTGTCGGTGGCCACCACCTACAAGGCGAAGCTGGCCGAACTCGGCATCGTCTTCTGCTCCTTCTCCGAGGCCGTGCAGAACCACCCCGATCTGGTCCGGCGATACCTCGGCTCGGTCGTGCCCACCACCGACAACTTCTTCGCGACACTCAACTCGGCGGTGTTCACCGACGGATCGTTCTGCTACATCCCGCCCGGCGTGCGCTGCCCGATGGAGCTGTCGACCTACTTCCGAATCAACGCCAGCAACACCGGCCAGTTCGAGCGGACCTTGATCATCGCCGACGATGGCGCGTATGTGAGCTACCTCGAAGGCTGTACGGCGCCGATGCGCGACGAGAACCAGTTGCACGCCGCCGTCGTCGAGCTGATTGCCCTCGAGGGCGCGCAGATCAAGTACTCGACGGTGCAGAACTGGTATCCGGGCGACAAGGACGGCAAGGGCGGCATCTACAACTTCGTCACCAAGCGCGGCGACTGCCGCGGCGCGAACTCGAAGATTTCCTGGACCCAGGTGGAAACCGGCTCGGCGATCACCTGGAAGTATCCGAGCGTCATCCTGCAAGGCGACAACGCGGTGGGCGAGTTCCATTCGGTGGCGCTGACCAACCACTACCAGCAGGCGGACACCGGCACCAAGATGATCCACCTGGGCAAGAACACGAGGAGCACGATCCTTTCCAAGGGCATCTCGGCCGGCCACGGACGCAACGCCTACCGCGGGCAGGTGAGAGTGGCGAAAAGCGCGACCGGCGCGCGCAACTACACGCAGTGCGACTCCTTGCTGCTGGGCGACCAATGCGCCGCCCACACCTTCCCTTACATCGAGGTGAAGAACCCCACCGCCCGGGTCGAGCACGAGGCCTCCACCTCGCGCATCGGCGAAGACCAGCTCTATTACTGCCAGAGCCGCGGACTCTCGGCGGAGGACGCGGTGTCGATGATCGTCAACGGCTTCTGCAAGGAGGTGTTCAAGGAACTGCCGATGGAATTCGCGGTGGAAGCGCAGAAGCTGCTGGGTGTCAGTCTCGAAGGGACGATTGGTTGAAAAGGAGCGGGCCGATGCTGACCATCAAGAACCTGCACGTCACGGTCGACGGCAAACCCATCCTGCGCGGCATCGACCTCGCAGTGCATGCCGGCGAGGTGCACGCCATCATGGGGCCCAACGGTTCGGGCAAGAGCACGCTGGCTCATGTGCTGGCCGGGCGCCAAGACTATGTCGTCACGGCCGGCACGGTGGTCTACGCCGGGAACAACTTGCTCGACATGCCACCCGAGCAGCGCGCACGGGAAGGGATCTTCCTCGCCTTCCAGTACCCGGTAGAGATCCCCGGCGTGGCGAACATCTATCTGCTCAAGGCGGCACTCAATGCGATCCGCAAGCACCGCGGCGAGTCGGAGCTGGATGCGTTTGACTTCCTCGCCCTGGTGAAGGGCAAGCTGAAGCTCATGGACATGGACCAGAGCCTGCTTTACCGATCAGTGAACGAGGGCTTCTCGGGCGGCGAGAAGAAGCGCAACGAGATTCTGCAGATGGCGGTGCTGGAGCCGAAGCTCGCGATCCTCGACGAGACCGACTCGGGCCTCGACATCGATGCGCTCAAGGTGGTCGCCGACGGCGTCGAAGCCATGCGCAGCCCGCAGCGCGCCATCATCCTGGTGACGCACTACCAGCGGCTGCTCAACTACATCGTGCCGGATCGGGTGCACGTGCTGGCGCAGGGGCGCATTACCAAGTCCGGCGGTCCGGAGCTGGCATTGGAGCTGGAAAGCCGGGGCTATGGCTGGGTCGAGGCGCAGGCTCAGGCGCCGGGTGAAACGGCACGGCCATGATGAACAAAGATCTCTACCGCGCGCAATTCGCGCAGTTGGAGCCTCGCCTCGTGGGCGCACGGTTGCCGTGGCTGCGGCACACGCGCGCGGTCGCATTCGAACGCTTCGCCGAGCTGGGCTTCCCGACCCTTCGCGACGAAGATTGGAAGTACACCAGCGTGGCAACGCTCGAGAAGCGCACATTCAAGTTCGTGCCTGAATCGTTCAACGGTGTCAGCACGGACCAGGTCGGTGAGCTGGCCCTGGCCGCAAGCCATCTGCTGGTGTTCGTCAACGGACGTCATGCGCCAGGCTTGTCGCGCCTCGGTCGCCTGCCGCGCGGCGCCGAAGTCGGCAGCCTCGCGGTGGCGGTCGCGGAGCGCCCGGATCGCTTCGAAGCCCTGCT
>JBGQEX010000046.1:0-26096 GCA_041496605.1 Piscinibacter sp. | reverse complement strand
CACGATCGCGAGGGAGTGGCGCGGCGTCTCCGAGGAGACGACCACGGGGGTGCACCGCCTCTACCAGATGCTTGAGAAGGGCAAACTCCGCGTGCCCGCCATCAACGTCAACGACTCGGTCACGAAGTCGAAGTTCGACAACCTCTACGGCTGCCGCGAGTCGCTGGTCGACGGCATCAAGCGCGCCACCGACGTGATGATTGCCGGCAAGGTCGCCTGCGTGGCCGGCTACGGCGACGTGGGCAAGGGCTCGGCGCAGGCGCTGCGTGCCTTGAGCGCGCAGGTGTGGGTGACCGAGATCGACCCGATCAACGCGCTGCAGGCGGCGATGGAAGGCTACCGCGTCGTGACGATGGACTACGCCGCCGACAAGGCCGACATCTTCGTCACCGCCACCGGCAACAAGGGCGTGATCACGCACGACCACATGGCCCGGATGAAGAACCAGGCCATCGTCTGCAATATCGGCCACTTCGACAACGAGATCGAAGTCGAGTCGCTCGCCAAGTACCAGTGGGAAGAGATCAAGCCGCAGGTCGACCACGTGGTGTTCCCCGACGGCAAGCGCATCATCATGCTGGCCAAGGGGCGGCTGGTGAACCTGGGCTGCGGCACCGGCCACCCGAGCTTCGTGATGTCGTCGAGCTTCGCCAACCAGACGATCGCGCAGATCGAACTGTTCACGCACAGCGACTACTACGAGCAAGGCAAGGTCTACGTGCTGCCCAAGCACCTGGACGAGAAGGTCGCGCGGCTGCACTTGAAAAAGGTCGGCGCGGTGCTCACCGTGCTGAGCGACGAGCAGGCGGCCTACATCGGCGTGCCCAAGCAGGGCCCGTACAAGCCGGATTCCTATCGCTACTGAGTCATCACCCCACCCACCCAACCGTCATTCCGGCGAAAGCCGGAATCCACCGTGTGCCAGTCGCAGCGCTGGCGCGAAGCACGACAGTGGATCCCGGCTTTCGCCGGGATGACGTGAATCCAACAAGTTCTGCCCTATCGACCATGCGCGCCGATCAACTGCTCGTCAACCGAGGCATCGCGCCGACCCGCTCGGCCGCACAGCGCCTGATTGCAAGCGGCGCGGTGCGCTGGCGCGCGGGCGCCGCCTGGGCGCTGCCGCGCAAGGCCGGCGAAGACCTGCCCGACGACTGCGAAGTCGAGGTCACCGACGACGCCGAGCTGCGCTTCGTCTCGCGCGGCGGGCTCAAGCTCGATGGCGCGCTGGCGCACACCGGCATCGCCGTGCACGGCATGCGCTGCCTCGACGTCGGCCAAGGCACCGGCGGCTTCACCGATGCGCTGTTGCATCGCGGCGCCGCTGCGGTGGTGGGCATCGACGTGGGCCATGGCCAGTTGAACCCGCGCATCGCAGACGATGCGCGCGTGACGCCGCACGAAGGCGTGAACGCGCGCGACGTGCAAGGCAGCAGCTTCGCGGCCGACACGCCGGCGCACAGCTTCGACATCGTCACCGGCGACGTCTCGTTCATCTCGCTGACGCTGGTGCTGCCCACGCTCGCGCGCTACCTCGCGCGGGGCGGCCAGTTGCTGATGCTGGTGAAGCCGCAGTTCGAGCTGCAGCCGCAGGACATCGGCAAGGGCGGGCTCGTCAAGGATGACGCCTCCTACCCGGTGGTGGAGCAGCGCATCCGCGACGCCTGCGCCGCCAACGCGCTCAGCGTGCGCGACTATTTTGCGAGCCCCATCGAAGGGGGCGACGGCAACCGCGAATTCTTCGTGTGGGCGCAGCCCAGCGCCGAAAGATCCGACCCATGACAACCCCCTGCCCCACGCTCTCACTCAGCCTCGAATTCTTCCCGCCGAAGACGCCCGAAGGCGTGACCAAGCTCGCCGCCGCACGGCGCGAGATGTACGCGCTGAAGCCGCAGTTCTGCTCGGTGACCTACGGTGCCGGCGGCTCGACACAGGAGGGCACGCTGCAGACCGTGCGCGCCATCCTGGCGGAAGGCGTCGAGGCGGCGCCGCATTTCTCGTGCATCGGCGCGAGCCGCGAGTCGATTCGCGACAAGCTCGCGCAGTTCAAGGCCGACGGCATCCACCGCCTCGTCGCGCTGCGCGGTGACCTGCCCAGCGGCTACGGCGGCTTCGGCGAGTTTCGCTACGCGAGCGACCTGGTCGCCTTCATCCGCGCGGAAACCGGCAACCACTTCCATGTCGAGGTGGCGGCCTACCCGGAGATGCACCCGCAGTCGCGCTCACCGCAGGCCGACCTGCAAGCCTATGTGACGAAGGTGAAGGCGGGCGCCAGTTCCGCCATCACGCAGTTCTTCTTCAACGCCGACGCCTACTGCCGCTTCGTCGACGAAACGCGTGCGCTGGGCGCCGACATTCCGGTGGTGCCGGGCATCATGCCGATCACCAATTCGAGCGGCATCATCCGTTTCGCCGATGCCTGCGGGGCCGAGATTCCGCGCTGGATCCGGCTGCGGCTGCAAAGCTTCGGCGACGACGCCGCGTCCATCAAGGCCTTCGGTCTCGACGTGGTCGCCGACCTGTGCGATCGGCTGCGCACGGCCGGCGTGCCCGGGCTGCACTTCTACACGATGAATCAATCGACGGCGACGCTCGAGATCTGCCGGCGACTGGGGCTGTGAGCTATCGCTGCCAGACGACACCGTCGTCGGTCAGCAGCGCATCCAGCGGCAGATCGTCGTACCCTGCCCGCAGCAGCGGCAGGAAGCCGTTCGAGTAGCACAGGCCCACCGTCGTCGGTCGCGGTTCGAGTGCCGCCAGCGTGCGGTCGTAGAAGCCGCCGCCGTAGCCCAGCCGCACCCCCTCGGGCCCGTAGCCCACGCAGGGCAGCAACAGCAGTTGCGGATCGAACACTTCGGTGCCCTTGGGCTTGGGGATGTCGAAGGCATCGAGCTCAGTCGGGCAACCCGGGTACCAGACGTGAAAACGCAGCGACCCGGCCGCCCGATCGACCACCGGCAGGCCGATGCGCCGGCGCTCGTCGGCCTCCGACCATCGGTACAGCGCGGGCAAGGGGTCGAACTCGCCCTTGATCGGCCAGTAGGCGCCGATCGCCGTTTCGCGGCGACTCACCAACCAGACACGCAGCACGCTTTGCAATTGCACGGCGCGTTCCAGGCGGTCGGGCAAGGCGAGCCGGGCGGCGATCAGCTTGGGGCGCAATGTGTCTCGGTCTTCAGGCTGCATGGCGGCTCGGTTCGTACGCGACGCCCGATTGTGCAAGACTGGGCGCGTGGCCCACGACGAACTTGCCAACCACTGCCTCGAACTGCTGCAGCCGCTCGGATCGGTGCGCGCGCGCCGCATGTTCGGCGGCCACGGCCTTTACGTGGACGATCTGTTCATCGCGCTGATTGCGTACGATCGGCTCTTCCTGAAAGCCGACGACGCGACCCGCGCCACATTCCAAGCCGCCGGCTGCGAGCCCTTCATCTACGACGGCGCCGGCAGCAGGCAGGTGAGCGTGAGCTACTGGAGCGTGCCCGCCGAAGCGATGGAGTCGCCGGCGCAGATGCAACCCTGGGCGCGCTTGGCCATCGCCGCGGCGCTGCGGGCCAGGGCCGCGAAGCCGGCCTCGGCCCGGCGCAAGCCGAAGGCCGCTGCGCCGGCCGCGAAAGCCAAGGCGCGCAAGCCCAGTGCCGCCGCGGTGCGCGGCAAGGCCAGCGCCCGCCGCGGCTGAAGGCGCGGCGTCCAGTCGATGACGGCCGGCAGGTCGCGGCGCCATTGCTCGATCACGGCGGCGTCGGCCGGCTTCAACACGATGCGCTGACCGGCCTCGAGCACATGGTCTTCGGTGTCGCCGCGCCGCGTGACCCAGACCTGGCCACTGCGCACCGTGAACTCGCCGCCCAGGTGGTCGATCCGCAAGGGCTGCCCCCAGAGCGTCTGAAGGACTGCCCCTTGACCTGCGTAGAATTGCGTTTCCATCATCAATCTCCAGTGGCTTGCCAGATGCCTTTGCATCCGACATGGCTCTATGATCGTCGTGAAACGGAATCGAATCCAATGAAAACGGTGGACGCATTTGATGCGGATTTGATATGAGTACGTCACGCCAGCGGCCGCTCTCCCTCGGCAATCTGCGTGCTTTCGAAGCCGTGGCGCGGCGGCTCAGCTTCAGCGATGCGGCCGACGAACTCCACGTCACGCAATCGGCCGTCAGCCGCCAGATCAAGAGCCTGGAAGACGAGCTCGGGTCGCTGCTGTTTTCGCGCGGCACGCGACATGTCGAACTCAACGGTGCCGGCAGCACGCTGTTGCGCGCGGTCGCGCCCTGGCTCGACCGGCTCGACGCCAGCGTGCGGCAGATCCGTCAGGCCCGCGGACGGCGGGCGGTCCATCTGAGCACCTTTCCGTCGTTTGCCTCGTTGTGGCTCATTCCACAGATGGAGGCCTTCCAGCGTTCTCACCCCGACCTCGATATCCGGGTCTCGGCCACCGACCGCATCGTCGATCTGGACGAGCCGGACCTCGACGTCGTGCTGCGCTACTGCAGCCCGCGCGACGTGCCGCCGGGCTCGGTGCGCATGTTCGGTGAGGTGATCACGCCGGTCATCAACCCAGGGCTGGCCGAGCAGATTCGCGCCGGCCATGCACCGCCGCTGTCGACCGCCGCCGACCTCGCCGAATACACGCTTGCCGAAGAAGACGATAACCGGCCGAGCTCCGAATTCCTGAGCTGGCGGCACTGGCTGGAGAGCCAAGGTCAGCCGCGCCTGCAGCCGCGCCGTTGGCTGTACCTGAACTTCACCTACCAGCAGGTTCAGGCCGCCCTGGCCGGCCAGGGCGTCGCACTGGGCCGGGTCGCGCTGGTGGCCGAGCAGCTCGAGCGCGGTGACCTGATCGAGCCGTTCGGGCCGAGCGGCCGCATCAGCAGCCCGTTTGCCTACTGGTTGATCGTGTCCCCGAACAGCCGGGACCGCGACGAAGTGAAGCAGTTCTGCGCCTGGATCGAGACGCGGGCCGCGCAAACCCGGCAAGCGATCGGCGAAGCCGCCGCCGCATGACGCCTGCTCAGCCCGCGACGACGCCCCGCTCGGTCACGATCAGCATCAACGGGTGGTCGTGTGCCTGCGCCGCGAACTCGACCACGCTCAGCTCGCCCACCGACCACGCCGCGCCGACCGCGGTGACATGCGGGTGCAGCGCCAACCAGCGGTCGAAATAGCCGCCGCCATAGCCCAGGCGAAAGCCCGACGCGGTGAAGCCCAGACACGGCACCACGACCACGTCGGGCACGACCGGGGCGCCGTCGGACGACGCGATCCCGCATTCGTCGTGCACGCCCGGAGCCGCGCGATTCCACATGCGGTAGTGCATTTCGTGCGGTGATCGCCGGGCATAAGGCAGCGCCAGCGCTATGGAATCGAGCGTCTTGTCACCGAGACAGGCTGCCGGTGCGTTAAATTCAGATTCAAACGGCCAATAAATCCCCAGTTGCCGAGGCAACAAATCGGCCAGAACTGCACTCAAATGCCCCGACAACGCGGTTTGCGCGTCAGCGGCTGCGCCGCTGGACATGAATTGATCGCGAGCTCGGCGGAGCCGCTGCCGAAGTTCGCGGCGGGCCAGCGTCTGGGGATCGACGGGCCCGTTGGAAGCGATAGCCACAATCAGGAAGGCACCAGGTTGAAAAGTAGCGGTTCAGTATATGGGCGGCGTCGCTCGCGGCTCGCAGGCAGCTTGCTGGTGGCGTGCGGGCTGCTGTGCGCTTGGCCGGTGACACGCGCGCAATCGGGCGACGACACGATCCTCGAAGCCCAGGAGGCGTATCGCAAGAAGGACAAGAACCGCCTCGCCGCGACACGCGCCGTGGCCTTGGCCAGTCAGCATCCTTTGGCGATGTGGGTCGATTACTGGGACCTCGGCAACCGCCTTGCAGAGGTGCAGCAGTCCGACATCGACGCCTTCTATGCGCGCTGGAGCGGCACCTACGTCGAAGACCGGCTGCGCAACGACTGGCTGCTCGAACTCGGACGGCGCCGCGACTGGGCCGGCTTTGCCGCCGACTTTCCGCGCTTTCGGATGAACGACGACCGCGAGGTCACCTGCTATGCGCTGCTGACCGTGCACCTGGGCGGCAAGGACGTCACCGACGCAGCACGCGCCGCCTGGTTTGCGCAGCGCGATTCGGATGACGGCTGCACCCTGCTGTCGACCACGCTGTTCGAGGCCAAGGTGTTCAATGCCGCCGACGCCTGGCGCAAGGCCCGGCTGTCCATCGACGCCGGCCGCCCGCGCGCCGCGCGCCAGGCGGCCGCACTGATCAGCGTCGACGCCGCCACCAGCGTGCAGGAGCTGACCGACAACCCGGCGCGCTTCCTGTCCCGCAAGGCCGTGGCCGGCGGGCACACCGACGCCGAGCTGGCCACCCTGGCGCTGATGCGCATGGCCACCAACGATCCGGATGCCGCGGCCGGTGCGCTCAGCCGCCGCTGGGAGCGGCTGCTGCCCCCCGAGCTCGCGTCCGTGGCATGGGCCACGGTGGCCAAACAAGCAGCGATGAACCTACTGCCCGACGCGCCCGACTACTACCAGCGCGCCGAGATGCTTGGCGGCCAGGGACAGCGCGAGTTCGACTGGCCCGACAACGGCCTGGCGTGGAAGGTGCGTGCCGCGCTGCGTGCCAACAACGGCAAGGGGCGCTGGCAGCAGGTGATGCAAGGCATCAACGCGATGCGGCCCGACGAGCAGCGCGACCCGGCCTGGGTCTACTGGAAGGCACGCGCGCTGAAGGCGCTGGCCGCCGACTCGCAAGACGGGGACGCCCTGCGGGCACAGTCGCGCGAGATGATGAGCTCGATCACCGGCCAGTTGAACTTCTACGGTGCGCTGGCGGCAGACAGCCTGGGCCAGGCGCTCACGCTGCCGTCGCGCCCGCTGCCGCCGACCACCGAGGAACGCGAAGCCGCCGCGGCCCACCGCGGCCTGGCGCGCGCCCAGCAGCTGATTGCGCTGGGCCTGCGCGACGAAGGCGTGCGCGAATGGAACTATTCGCTGCGTGGCATGAGCGACCGCGAGCTGCTCGCCGCAGCACAGCTCGCCTGCGACCGCGAACTGTGGGACCGCTGCATCAACACCAGCGACCGCACCCGCGGCGAGGTCGACATCGCACAGCGCTTTCCGATGCCGTTTCGCCAGGAGCTGGTGAGCCGCGCCCAGGAAATCGGGCTCGACCCGGCCTATGTGTACGGGCTGATCCGCCAGGAATCGCGCTTCGTCGCCGATGCACGCTCGCATGTCGGCGCCTCGGGCCTGATGCAGATCATGCCGGCCACCGCGCGCTGGACGGCGAAGAAGATCGGCCTGCTCTACACGCCGTCGCTGATCGCCGACCGCGACACCAACCTCAAGCTCGGCACCGGCTACCTCAAGCTGGTGCTCGACAATTTCGACGGCTCGCAGGCGATGGCCGCCGCCGCCTACAACGCGGGCCCGGCGCGTTCACGCAAGTGGCGCGAAGGCCCCTGGCTCGAGCCGGCCGTGTGGGCCGAGAACATCCCGTTCAACGAAACCCGCGACTACGTCAAGAAGGTGTTGCACAACGCCAGCTTCTACGCCGCGTTATTGACCGGCGAGGCGCCATCGCTGCGCGCGTTCCTCGGGCGCATGATCGGCCCGCGCGACAGCAACTCCGCGGTCGCCAATCTCGACTTGCCGTAGCGCCGGCATGACCCTGACGCCACCTGCGGCTTGAGGCAGGTCAGTGCGGCGCGGGCGGCGCAGCGGTACCGTCAGGCCAGCACGGTCACCCGACCGCGCACGGCTGGCTGGAGCAAGGGCACATGTTCAACATCCTGGTACTCGGCGGCACCGGCTTCGTCGGTCGCAGCGTCTGCGAAAAACTGGTGGAACGTTCGGGCGGCGCTGACGGGCCGATCACGGTGCCGAGCCGCCACCCCGCGCGCGCCGGCGACCTGCTGACACTTCCCACCGTGGAGGTGGACGCGGCCAATCTGTACGACGACGCGCAGCTGGCGCGGCTCGTTGCCGGCCGCGACGCGGTGATCAACCTGGTGGGCATTCTTCACGGCAACGACGCCGACTTCCGGCGTGTTCACGTCGACCTGCCGACGCGTCTGGCACGCGCCTGCACGGCGGCCGGGGTGCGACGCCTGGTGCATGTCAGCGCGCTCGGTGCCGACGCGAACGCGCCGTCGATGTACCTGCGCTCGAAGGCCGCCGGCGAAGCCGCACTGCTTGGCGCTGGACTGGACCTCACGCTGATTCGCCCGTCGGTGATCTTCGGCGAGCACGATCGCTTCATGAATCGCTTCGCCGCGCTGCAGGCCGTGTTGCCGGTGCTGCCGCTGGCCGGCGCGAATGCGCGCTTCCAACCGGTGTGGGTCGAGGATGTCGCCGCGGCCATCGTCGACTCGCTGGACCAGCACTGGACCGTCGGCCAGACCATCGAATGCGTGGGCCCGAGGGTCGCCACCTTGAGGCAACTGGTGCTGATGGCCGGACGCTGGTCGGGCCATGCGCGAGCGGTCATCGCCTTGCCTTACGTCCTCGGCCGGCTGCAGGCCGCCCTGCTGGAATTGCTGCCGGGCGAGCCGCTGATGTCGCGCGACAACCTCGAGTCGATGAAGGTGCCCAACGTGGCCAGCGGCAAGCTGCCGGGGCTCGCGCGCTTCGGGCTGACGGCCGGGTCGCTCGACAACGTCATGCCAGCATTTCTCGGCGGTCGCCAGGGGCCGGGCCGGCTGGGACCCTGGCGCGCCTTGGCACACGCGTCCTGACGCGGGCTCGCCGCGGCGCATGCCGCGCACGCATCGCAGCGATGCGGATTCATCACGCGGCATCCTGCGGGAATGGCTAGCATGAGGGCCGTCAACAAGGAGGGTCCTCGTGCAGCTCTACATCGGCAACAAGAACTATTCGTCCTGGTCCATGCGCCCGTGGGTGCTGATGCGCCAGGCCGGCATCGCCTTCGACGAAGTGCCGCTTCGCCTCAGCTTCGCCGACGACTCGGCGTTCAAGCGATCGCTCGCGAACGTGAGCCCCGCCGGCCGGGTGCCGGTGCTGGTCGACGAGGGTCTTTCCGTCTGGGACACGCTGGCGATCGCCGAATACCTGGCCGAGAAGTTTCCGGCCAAGGCCTTGTGGCCCGGCGACCGGCTGCAGCGTGCGCGTGCCCGCAGCCTGTGCGCGGAAATGCATTCGGGCTTCGCTGCCTTGCGATCGCACTTCCCGATGAACATCGAGGCCTCGCTGGCCGCAGTCGGAGCGCGCGTGCTGGCAGACCAGGCCGACGCCCGGCGCGACCTCGATCGAATCGTCCAGATGTGGACACAACAGCTCGCCGCCAGCGGCGGCCCGCTGCTGTTCGGCGCGTTCAGCATCGCCGACGCGTACTTCGCGCCGGTGTGTTCGCGCATCAAGACCTACGCGCTGCCGGTGCCGCCGGCGGTGCAGCGTTATGTCGACACGGTGTTCGCGCTTCCGGCCACGCAGGCCTGGACGGCCGCCGCGCTGGCGGAACACGACTTCCTCGACTTCGACGAGCCATATCGGAGTGCGCCGCTGCGCTAGCACTGCCGCCCTAAACTCGCCCCCATGAAGTTCTACATGGTGGGCGGCGCCATCCGCGACGCAATGTTGGGCGCGCCGGTCAGCGACCGCGACTGGGTGGTCGTCGGCGCGACGCCGCAGCAGATGGCGCAGGCCGGTTTCGTCGCCGTCGGGCGCGACTTCCCGGTGTTCCTGCACCCGCAGACGAAGGAAGAGTACGCGCTAGCGCGCACCGAGCGGAAGACCGCGCCCGGCTACCACGGCTTCAGCTTCCATGCCGACCCCGATGTCACGCTGGAAGACGACCTGGCGCGGCGCGACCTGACGATCAACGCGATGGCGCAGGACACCGACGGGGCCGTCATCGACCCGTTCGGCGGCCGGCGCGACCTCGCCGCCAAGCTGCTGCGCCACGTGTCGCCCGCCTTCGCCGAAGACCCGGTGCGCATACTTCGCGTCGCGCGTTTCGCCGCGCGCTTCAGCGATTTCAGCGTCGCGCCGGACACCGAGGCACTGATGCGCCGGATGGTCGACGCCGGCGAAGTCGACGCGCTGGTGCCGGAGCGCGTGTGGCAGGAGCTGTCGCGCGGACTGATGGAGTCGCGCCCGTCGCGCATGTTCGAGGTGTTGCGCCGCTGCGGCGCGCTGGCGCGGCTGCTGCCCGAAGTGGACCGGCTGTGGGGCGTGGCGCAGCGCGCCGACTACCACCCCGAAATCGACACCGGCGTGCACCTGATGATGGTGCTCGACACGAGTGCCCGGCTGAACACCTCGCTGGCGGTGCGCTTCGCCTGCCTGGGCCATGACCTCGGCAAGGGCAACACGCCGGCCGACGTGCTGCCGCGACACCTCGGCCACGAGGAGCGCAGCGTCGATCTGGTGCGCGCCGTCTGCGAGCGCTGGAAGCTGCCTGCCGATTGCCGCGAGCTGGCCGTTCTGGTCGCGCGCGAACACGGCAATGTGCACCGCAGCGGCGCGTTCGGCGCGGCTGCGCTGGTGCGGCTGCTGCAGCGCTGCGACGCCTTGCGTCGCCCGGCGCGGTTTGGCGAACTGCTGCTGGCTTGCGAATGCGACGCGCGCGGCCGCCTGGGCCTCGAAGACGTGCCGTATCCGCAGCGGGCGCGCCTGCAGCGCGCGCTCGACGCTGCGCTGGCTTGCGATGCGGCATCGGTCGCAGCCGACGCGACGGCGCGCGGCCTCAACGGTCCGGCCATCGGTGAGGCGATCCACGCAACCCGCGTGCAGGCCGTCAGCGCCGTGCTGGAACCCGTCGCCCCGGCTTGACACCGGCCCCCGCCGGGGCATGCTTTGTGCCACCATGTGCTGACATCACGCAACGGGGAGTGCTGCCATGGGTCTGGCCGAAGGCATTCGCAAGCGCGGCTTTCGCAAGTGGTACGAGCGCGAGTTGATCCAGAGCCACGGTCACCTGTTGCTGACCGTGATGTGCAGCATCGGCCTGCTGGCCACCGTCGAGGTGCATCAACGCGGCGCGCCCTTGTCCGAGCACCTCGTCGACCTCGGCACGCTGCTGATGTTCGCCGCGGTCGGGCTGTGGTCGCTGCGCCGCTACCTGTACCTGCTGACCCACGCCGAAGCGGTCGCCAACCAGGCGGTCTGCCCGCAATGCCAGACCTATGGCCGCTTCAGCCTCACCGCCGCCGACCTGGCCCGCCAACAGGTGACGGTGCGCTGCCGGCAGTGCGAGCACGAGTGGCCGATCGCCGACTGAGATCAGAGAACCTTTCCCACCAGCAGGGCAAGCAGACTCAAGGCCACGCTGCTGGCCAGCGGGACGAAGAACTCGCGGCCGAAGAGGCGAAACCGGAAATCGCCGGGCAGCCGGCCCAGCCCCAGCTTCTCCAGCCACGGCCGCAATCCGCTGAAGATCAGCAGCGCGATGAAGATGACGATCAGCCAGCGGATCACAGCGTGTGCGTCCTGTCGCCGCTGGCGAAGCCGAGCGGCGCGCTGGTGAACGCCGGGTCGCAGCTCCGGGCGAAGCCGATCACCTTGAACAGCTCGCCCATCTCGTGCTCGTTGAGCAGCTTTTGCGCGTTGGCGACGGTGCGGATGTCGGCGCCCTGCAGCAGCTGCAGCACGCCGCAGTTCATCAGGAATCGCGCCTGCGTGGCGTAGCCCAGCACCTCGAAGCCGGCATCCTGCGCAGCCACGGCGATGCCGGTGAAGTTCACGTGCGCGGTGATGTCCTTGGCGCCGACATCGGCCAGCGGATCGCTATCGCTCAGGTGGGCCCGATGGCACATCAGCGTGCCGCCGTGGCGTTGCGGGTGGTAGTACTCGGCGGCAGGAAAGCCATAGTCGATAAAGAACGCCGCGCCGCGCTCGAGCCGCTCGGCCAGC
Organism: Piscinibacter sp.; assembly: GCA_041496605.1. GTDB lineage: Bacteria > Pseudomonadota > Gammaproteobacteria > Burkholderiales > Burkholderiaceae_C > Albitalea. The sequence goes on along the minus strand of JBGQEX010000046.1, from coordinate 14,219 downwards.
GTCGCCACGAAGGCCTCGGATTGCCGGTGAATTTCGGTGACGGTGCCCGGAACGAATGGGCCGTCATGCGGCGGGCGCAGATCGGTCGGCCGGTCCTCCCAGGCCAGGCCGTCGGGGGTGGCCACGACGCCGCGCTCGCGCCACTGCGCGCCGTCGAAATGCAGCAATTGCACCGGCATCGCGTCGAGCACCTCGTTGCCGACCACCACCCCGTGCATCGTCTCGGGCAACGCGTCGAGCCAGCGCACCTTGTCGGCGTGCGCGCGCAGGGTCTCGCGCTGGCGCTGCCGAAGCGTGCCGGAGAGGTCGACGATGGCGTACTGCCGGACACGCTCGCCGAGCGCATCCAGCAACTCCAGCGCCAGCGCGCCCGAGCCGGCACCGAACTCCCACAGCGTGTCGCTGCCGCAGCCGGCGAGCGCCTGCTCCACCTGACGCGCCAGCGCACGGCCGAACAGCGGCGACAGCTCCGGCGCGGTGATGAAATCGCTGCCCGACGCCGGCAGGGCGCCGAACTGCTGGCTGCCACGGGCGTAGTAGCCCAAGCCCGGCGCGTACAAGGCCATCGCCATGAAGCGGTCGAAGGGCAACCAGCCGGCGTTGTGCTCGATGGCCCGGCGGATGAGTGAGCCCAGCGCCCCCGATACACTGGTAGGTTCATTGGATTGCATCGCCCGATTGTAGAAACCATGGCCCATCGCCCCGTCGTCCTGGTGACCGGCGCCGCCCGCCGGCTCGGCCGCGCGATCGCGCTGCATCTGGCCGCCAACGGGTTCGATCTGGCAGTGCACTACGGCCATTCGCAGGTGGACGCCGAGGCGACCGTGGCCGACGCGCGCGCCGCGGGCGCCAACGCGTTCGCCTTCAACGCCGACCTCGCCGACGAAGCCGCGTGTCGCGCGCTGGTGCCCAGCGTGGTCGCGCATTTCAAGCGGCTCGACGCGGTGGTCAACAACGCCTCGGTGTTCGAATACGACGCCGTACACAGCTTCAGCCACGCCGCAATGGACAAGCACTGGCGTGCCAATACTGCCCCCGCGGTGTTGCTGGCGCAGGCGCTTCATGCGCACCTGGACGGGCAGACGCGCTCGGGCTGCGTGGTCAACCTGCTCGACCAGAAGCTGTGGAACCTGAACCCCGACTACTTCGCCTACACGCTGTCCAAGGCCGCGCTGCAGGCCGCCACGGTGATGCTGGCGCAAGCGCTGGCGCCGACCGTTCGCGTGTGCGGCGTGGCGCCCGGCGTGACGCTCACATCGGGCCCGATGAGCGACAGCGAGTTCACGCAGGCCCACACGCTGACGCCGTTGCAGCGCTCGTCGACGCCCGAAGACGTCGCGCGCTCGGTTCGCTTCCTGCTCGAATCGCCCGCCATCACCGGCAGCACCTTGCTGGTCGACGGCGGGCAGCACCTGCAGCCGCAGCCGCGCGACGTGCTGTTCATCGCCAACCCGGCCCTCACCCCGCCCCTCTCCCAGGAGGAGAGGGAGCAGACGCCGCGCTGACGCGCGAGACACAGGATCAACATGCAAAGCCTGCTCAGCCACCCGAGCCTGATGGACTGCCGGCGCCTGTTCCTGCGCAACTACGAGGTCTGGATCAACATCGGCGTGCACGACTTCGAGAAGAAGGGCGAGCAGCGGGTGCTGATCAACGTCGAGCTTTACATTCCGCTGGCGGTGTCGACGCCCAAGGCCGACGAACTCGACGAGGTGGTGGACTACGACTTCATCCGCCGCACCATCAGCCTGCGTGTCAAGCAGGGCCACATCCACCTGCAGGAAACGCTGTGCGACGACGTGCTGGCGCTGATGCTCGCCCACCCGCGCGTGCGGGCGGCGCGCGTGTCGACCGAAAAACCCGATGTGTACCCCGATTGCGATGCGGTGGGCTGCGAAGTGTTCGGCCTCACCGCCAACGCCAGACTCGCCTGAGGAACCGAAGATGAGCGCCGTTCTCGACGACAAGCCCAGCGTCGGGCCCCAAGCCCGCGCCGCGCAGGAAATCAACAAGCTGTCCAAGCGCCTGCACCGCCAGGTCGGCCAGGCGATCAGCGACTTCAACATGATCGAAGACGGCGACCGCGTGATGGTCTGCGTGTCCGGCGGCAAGGACAGCTATGCGCTGCTCGACATCCTGATCAACCTGCGCCAGCGCGCGCCGATCCGCTTCGATCTCGTCGCGGTCAACCTCGACCAGAAGCAACCGGGCTTTCCCGAGCATGTGCTGCCGGAATATTTGGCCAGCCGGAACGTACCCTTCCATATCGAGAACCAGGACACCTACTCCGTCGTCAAGCGGCTGATCCCCGAAGGCAAGACGATGTGCAGCCTGTGCTCGCGGCTGCGTCGCGGCATTCTGTACCGCGTGGCCGGCGAGCTCGGCGCCAGCAAGATTGCACTTGGCCACCACCGCGACGACATGCTGCAGACCTTGCTGATGAACATGTTTTTCGGCAGCCGCATGAAGGGCATGCCGCCCAAGCTGGTGAGCGACGACGGCAAGCACATCGTCATTCGACCGCTCGCCTACGTGGCCGAGACCGACCTCGAGCGCTGGGCCGCGCACCGCGCCTTCCCCGTCATTCCGTGCACGCTGTGCGGCAGCCAGGAAAACCTGCAGCGGGTGCAGATCAAGCAGATGCTGCGCGATTGGGACCGCAGGTTCCCCGGCCGCATCGACAACATGTTCAGCGCGATGGGCAACATCGTCCCGTCGCATTTGATGGACCGGAACCTCTATCCGTTCACGACGCTCCAATCGAACGGCGTCGTCAACCCAGACGGCGATCGCGCGTTCGATGAGGATGGGGACTGCGGCCCCGCTGCGCCGGCGACCATCAGCTTGCACCGCGACGTCTGAGTCCGCCCAAGCTTCGTCAGGAGGCACATCATGTGGAAAGCATTCGCCACCCTCGTCACCGCCATGGCGCTGGCCGGCTGCGCGGGGCTGCACGAGTTGAGCAACGACGTGTCGACGTACAGCCAGTGGCCGGCCGACCGTAAGCCCGCCAGCTATGTGTTCGAACGCCTGCCGTCGCAGCAGACCTACCCCCAACAGCAGCAGCGGCTGGAAGACGCGGCAAGGCGCGCCATCGAGGGCGCCGGCTTCGCACCGGCCGCCGACCCGAAGAACGCCGACTTCACGATCCAGGTCGGCGCACGTGTCAGCGCCAACGAACGCTCGCTCTACGACGACCCGTTCTGGTGGCATGGCGGCCTGTATCACTCGCGCCATTTCGGTCGCCCGTTCTGGGGCACCGGCTTCGGCATGATGTACACGACGCAGACCTATGAACGCGAGGTGGCCTTGCTGATTCGCGACCGCAAGACCGGCCAGCCCTTGTTCGAGGCACGTGCCACCAACGATGGCGCGTCGCCGACGATCGACTCGCTGCTGACTGCGATGTTCGACGCAGCGATGAAGGACTTCCCGCTGAGCGGCATCAACCCGCGGCGGGTGGTGACGCGTATCGATTCCTGAGCCGACTCACGGCGCGACGGCCGCCAGCGCTCGCAGGTCCTCGGCCCAGCCCCTCAGGCGGCCGGCGGCGCGCTGGCGCTGCTCGGGCGTGCTGAGGTTGTGCATTTGTGCTGCCAACGCGCAGTTGTACTGCCGCAGGCGTTGCTGATAGTCGCGATAGGCGTCGCGCGGTGAACGCATCGTCTGCTCCCACAGCAACGCGAGCGCAGCGTAGGTGTCGCCAACGCCGGCGCGCTCGGCACTCAAGCGCCGCAAGGTTTGCAGCACGTCCTGCTGGCGCCGCTTGCGCTCGCCCATCCACAACTCGGCATCGAACGGCGACTCGGCAACGCCGCGCGCCAGGCGCTCGCGTTGGGTGTCGCTCAGGCTGCCATAGATGAGTTCGGCACGGTCGACGACGCGCTTGACCGACGCGGCCAGCCGCTCTTCGGGCGCGGCCTGCAGGAAATCGTGCGCGTACTCCTCGTTGTTCTTGGCGTACTTGTGCTCCATGTGCGCAAGCTGCTGCGGCGTGAACTGGCGCACCGACGGGGCCATGACGAACAGCGCGCGGTCGACGGCCGTTTCGAAACGCGCCGTGGCGTCATCGGTCAGCTGGCACACCTGGGCCGGCGTGGTCGGCAGGGCGATCTGCGCCTGGGCGCGCTCGAGCAGCGCGGCGTAGTCGGCAAGCTGCGTGCTGCGGTTCCAGTTGAACCAGGAGGTAATGGCGTCGCGCGCTCGCGGCGATTGGGAATCGTCGAAATCGACGTAGCTGTCGAGCCACCAATAGGCAAGGTCGGGTGCCTGGTTGTAGGCGAATCGCACCGCGCTGCAGCCGCCGAGCAGCGCGAGTACGACCGCCAAGGCACCGATAATCGAGGCTCTCAACAAGGATTGCGGCATGGCTCTGGATATCGTGATCATGGCGGCGGGCAAAGGCACTCGAATGAAGTCGGCCCGGCCCAAGGTGTTGCATCAACTGGCCGGCCGCAGTCTATTGCAGCACGTCCTGCAGACCGCCGCAGCGCTGGGGGGGCAACGCATCGTCACGATCATCGGCCACGGCGCCGACGAGGTGCAGGCCGCGGTGAGCGCGCCGAACCTGGTGTTCGTTCGGCAGATGCCGCAACTCGGCACCGGCCACGCCGTGCAGCAGGCGGCGCCGGCACTGCATGACGAAGGAACGACGCTGATACTCAACGGCGACGTGCCGCTGATCGAGGAGACGACGGCGCGTGCACTGGTCGCGGCATGCGGCGGCGACAAGCTGGCGCTGCTGACCATCGAGCTGCCCGACGCCAGCGGCTACGGCCGCATCGTGCGCGACGGCGAAGCAGTGCGCGCGATCGTCGAACACAAGGATGCAACCTCCGCCCAGCGCAACATCCACGAGGTCTACACCGGCCTGATGGCCGTGCCGACCCGGCACCTGAAACGCTGGCTCGGCCGGTTGACCAATGACAACGCACAGGGCGAGTACTACCTGACCGACATCGTCGCAATGGCAGTCGCCGACGGCGTACCGGTGGTGGCCACGCAGCCGCACAGCGAAACCGAGGTGCTGGGCGTCAACAGCCCGTTGCAGCTGGCCGACCTGGAGCGGCGCTACCAGCGCGCGCGCGCCGACGCGCTGATGGAGGCCGGCGTGCGCCTGGCCGACCCGGCACGTTTCGACGTGCGCGGCGAGCTGTCGTGCGGCAGCGACGTAGAGATCGACGTCAACTGCGTGTTCGAGGGCCGCGTCGAGCTCGGTGACCGGGTGCACGTCGGCGCGAACTGCGTGATCCGCAACGCACGGATCGCCGCCGACGCCGTGATCCACCCCTTCACCCACATCGACGGCGAGGCGCTCGGCGTGACGGTGGGCGCCGGTTCGCTGATCGGCCCGTTCGCGCGGCTGCGTCCCGGAGCGGTGCTGGCCGAAGGGGTGCACATCGGCAACTTCGTCGAGGTGAAGAACTCGACGCTCGCCAAGGGCGCGAAAGCCAATCACCTGGCGTACCTCGGTGACGCGACCGTCGGCGAGCGCGTCAACTATGGCGCCGGCAGCATCACCGCCAACTACGACGGCGCCAACAAGCACCGCACCGTGATCGGCAACGACGTGCATGTCGGCAGCAACTGCGTGCTGGTGGCGCCGGTGAGCATCGGCGCCGGCGCGACGATCGGTGGCGGCACGACACTCGCGAAGGACGCGCCGGCCGGGCAGCTCACCGTGGCGCGTGCCAAGCAGGTGACGTTGACGGGGTGGGTGAGGCCGACGAAGAAGAAGTGACCAGGATCAGCGCAGCGATCGGCGCGCGACCACCCAGGCCTCGAACGCCGCCGCATCCAGCGGCTTGCTGATCAGGTCGCCCTGCAGTTCATCGCAGCCGTTGAGCGCCAGAAACGAGCGCTGCGCCTCGGTTTCGACGCCTTCGGCAATGGCGGTGATGCCGAGGCTGCGCGCCATCTGGATGATGGCCCGCGTGATGGCCGCCGAGCCGCGCTCGCCCGGCAGGTCCTTGACGAACGAGCCGTCGATCTTCATCTTGTCGATCGGCAGCTCCTTCAGGTGGCCGAGCGACGAATAGCCGGTGCCGAAGTCGTCGACCGACACGCGGATGCCCAGTGCGGCGAGCTGGTTCAGCTTGGCGGTGACCTCGGGCAGGTCTTCCATCAGCATGCGTTCGGTGAGCTCGAGCTCGATCAAGCGGCCGTCTGCCCCCTCTTCCTTCAACAGCTGCGCGACCGATTCGACAAAGCCGCGCGACTGGAACTGCATGGTCGACAGGTTCACCGCCACCGGCGCCACCGCCAGGCCCATGGCATGCCAGCGGATGGCGCAGCGCACGGACTCGCGCAGCACCCACTGACCGATCGGCAGCATCAGGCGCTGCTGTTCGGCGAGCGCAATGAAGTCGCTGGGCGGCAACAGCCCGCGCGCCGGATGACGCCAGCGGATCAGGGCTTCGGCGCCGACGATGGAACCGTCGCGCGCGCTGACTTGCGGCTGGAAGTGCAGCTCGAACTCGTCGCGCTCGAGCGCGTGCGCCAACTCGCCCTCCATCACCAATGCGGCGTAGGCCGAACTCGCCATTGCCGGATCGAAGAAGCAGTGCTGGGCGCGGCCGCGCGCCTTGGCCAGGTACATCGCGGTGTCGGCGTGCTTGATCATCTCCTGCGACGACTCGCCGTCGCTCGGGAACAGCGCCACACCGGCCGACGCCGTGACCGAAATCGGCCGGCCCTCGGCGTTCACCGGCGCCTCGATCGCCTGCAGCAGCTTCTGCGCCACCTCCTCGACATCGGCGCGCTGCGCGAACGCGGGCAGCAGCACCATGAACTCGTCGCCGCCGAAGCGCGCGACGATGTCGGTGGCGCGCAGGCTCACGGTGATGCGCGCGGCCACGGTACGCAGCAAGGTGTCGCCCACCAGGTGGCCGAGCGAATCGTTGACACGCTTGAAGTGGTCGAGGTCGATGAACAGCAGCGCCAGCTGGCTGCCACCCACGCGGGCGCCGGCGATCAGGTGCTCCAGGTGCTCCATGAACGAGGCGCGATTGGGCAGGCCGGTCAGCGTGTCGTGGTGTGCGAGGTGGTGGATGCGCGCCTGCGCTGCATGGCGATCGCGCAGGTCGCGCACGATGGTCATGCGCATGCGTTCGCCGTTGCGCAGCATCGTGCGCACGATGAATTCGACCGGAATGCGCTGGCCCTGCTTGTCGATGACCACGCTTTCGTACGCCGTCTCCTGTCCCGACGCGATCACCGAGGCCACCTTGGCCACATGGTCGGGGGCGATGAATTCCAGCGTCTTGCGGCCCATGATCTCGTCCAGCGTGTAGCCGACGAGCTGGCACAGCGGCGGATTGGCGTCGGTGATGAACCCGTCCTTGTGGAAGACGATGCCTTCGGCGCTGGCCTGCATGAACTTGGCGAGGCGTTCTTCGGATTCGCGCGCCGCGATCTCGGCCATCCGGTGTTTGGTGATGTCGGAGATCAGCACGAAGCAGCCCACCGGCGCGCCGTGCTCGCCGAGATGCGGCAGCAGATTGACCTCGATCCAGCGTTTGCCCTCGCGCGTGCTGAGCTCGCGCTCGTAGGTTGCCGCGAGGCGTTCGTCGAGCACCCGATCGACCTGCGGCTGGATCTCGCGCGCCGCGTCCTCGCCGATCACCTCGGCAACGGTGTGGCCGACGATGGACTGCCCGTCCCAGCCGAACATCGCCGCGTAGCGGCTGTTCGCGAACACGCAGGCGAAGTTGCTGGCATCGTAGTAGGCGATCAGCGCCGGCACGCTGTCAGCCAGCAGCGTCAGCAGTTCGGCGCGCGCACGCGCCGACAGTTCGCTCTGGCGGGCGTTGGTCACGTCGTGCCACAGGCACAGGAACTGGCCCGGCGGCGCGAGCCACTTTGCCGTGCAGTCGACCCAGCGCGCGTCGGACTCGTTCGTCGCGAACCGCAGTTGCAGACGAAAGTCGCGGCGCTGGGCCAGCGCATCGAGCAGCGCGGCGCGCGACTCGCTCGCCAGTGCATCGAGCCACAGCGAGCCGCCCCGGCCGCCCGGCTGCGAGCGGATGAAGTCGGTGAACGCGCGGTTGACTTGCAGCGTCTGCCCGGTGTCGGACAGCCTCAGCGCCATGCCCGGCAGCGCGTCCCAAAGGGTCGGCTCATCAACGAGCGGTAGGCGAGCGGCGTTCATGGCAGGCAATGGGCCCATGATATCCGCGATGGGCGCAGGCTCCAGAGGTCAAACCCCCGCGGCGGCGGTTTCGACGGCCAAGCACAGATCGTCCCAGGCGCGTGCCTTGTCCTCCGGATTGCGCAACAGATAGGCCGGGTGGTAGGTCACGATCAGCGGCACACCATGGTAGTGGTGCACACGACCGCGCAGCTTGCCGATCGGCTCGTGGCTGCGCAACAGGCTCTGCACCGCGAAGCGGCCCATCGCCAGGATGATCCTCGGCTGCACCAGTTGCACTTGGCGGACCAGGAACGGCTCGCACTGCGCCAGTTCCTCCGGCAGCGGGTTGCGGTTACCGGGCGGCCGGCACTTCAGCGTGTTGGCGATGAACACCTGCCGCGCCGGGTCGGCCGCGACGCCATCGCCCGGCGCCTGCCGGCCGAGGCCGATGGCACGCAGCATGTTGTCGAGCAACTGCCCCGACTTGCCGACGAACGGCTCGCCCTGGATGTCCTCCTGCTCGCCCGGCGCCTCGCCGACGATCATCCAGTGCGCACGCAGATGGCCGACGCCGAACACGGTTTGCCGCCGGCCCTCGCACAGCTTGCACGCGGTGCAGTTCGCCACCGCCTCACGCAACGCCGGCCAGTCCATCGATGCGACATCGCCCGGCCGGCTGCGCGACGGCGGTGGTGCTTCGATAGGCGACGACGCGCGAGCTGGTCCTGGCAACGCAGAGGCGTTGCCCTCCCGTCGCTCGGAGGTTGGCACGGGGGAGCCTGTGTCCTCCCGCAGGGATTGCGCCGGAAGGCGCAATCCCATTTCGTTCAGCATCGCGATCTGCCGCTCACTCCAGCGCATCAGGCCACCGCCACATCAAGACTCATCACTGCCGCATCCTCGCGTTGCCCGCCGGTCGCGGGGTAGTAGCCGCGGCGCACACCGATGTGCTTGAAGCCGTAGCGCAAGTACAGCGCGCGCGCGCGCGCGTTGCTCTCGCGCACCTCGAGCCAGAGCTGCCGCGCGCCGCGCTCGCGGCAAAGCGCCACCACGGCGTCGAGCATGCGGCGCGCGTGCCCGCGCCGCTGCTCGGCGGGCGCGACGGTGAGATTGAGCAAGTGCATCTCGTCGACGCCTTCCATCGCGATGAAGTAGCCAATGGTCCGATGTCGATCGGCAAGCAATATGTGCGCCGTGTAGCCCGCGGCCAGCGAGTCGATGAAGTTGCCGCGGCTCCACGGAAACGGATAGGCACTGGCCTCGATCGAGGTCACCGCGTCGAGGTCGCCCACCGTCATCGGCACCAGCTTGCCGGCATCGCGCAGCACCGCGTTCATGCCGCACCCGCCATGCGCAGTGCCTCGCGCTCCGCAGTCGTCTGGGCCACCTTGTCGCGCACGTACAGCGGCAACGCCAGCGCGGCATCGACGGCGCCGCCCTGCTCCCACAGCGAGCGCGCCAACGGCAGCATCGCGCGGGCGTGCGGCAGCGCCTGCGGGGCGCGCCGGGCACTCCCGGTGTCGAGCTGTTCACCGAAGACGCCGAGCGCCGTGCCGGCCACGACATCCGCCGCCTCGCAACGCCAGCGCTCGTTCAGCGCGACCGCACTGGTCAGCAGCGGCGGCGCCAGGGTCTGCCAGCGTTCGCCGTCGAACGCATAGTGCGCGGCGTAGATCTCGTTCATGCGCGCATCCATCACCACCCAGACGCTGTGCGGCGTGCGGGCTATGCGTGCGTCCTCGGCGACTGTCAGCAGGGTGTCGATGGGCAGCACCGGCTTGCCGGCGCCGAAGGCGAGTCCCTGCGCCACCGAACAGGCGGTGCGCAAACCGGTGAACGCGCCGGGGCCGCGCCCGAACGCGATCGCGTCGAGCTCGCGCAGCGAGACGCCGGCCCCGGACAGCAAGGCCATGATCGAAGGAATCAGGCTCGCCGACGCCTGCGCGCCGCCCGCCGCCTCGTGCACCCACACCTCGCCGCGGGCGCCGAGCGCGATGCTCATGTGCTCGGTGGCGGTGTCGAAGGCCAGCAGCGTTGTCATGATTCGAGTTTAGGGCACGCGCCATGCGCTCTCGGCTCGCATGCGATGATCAAAACATGCTTGGAAACGTTCATTACGCACGGCTGGCGTGGCTGGGCGCGCTGCTCTGTGCCGTGCATGCCGGCGTCGCGGCGCGCGCCTTGCCGGCCGAGGTGGAAGCCGCCCTGGCGCGCGCGAAGGTTCCGCGCGATGCGCTGGTCGCGGTGGTGCAGGAAGTGGATTCGCGCCGCCCCCGCCTTGCCTGGCGAGCGCAGCAGCCGGTCAACCCGGCGTCGCTGTTCAAGCTCGTCACGACCGACGCTGCGCTCGAGCTGCTCGGCCCGGCGTGGAACTGGACGACCCCGGTGTGGCTGCAAGGCAGCGTGCACGACGGCGTGCTCGACGGCAACCTCGTCATCAAGGGCAGCGGCGACCCGAAGCTGGTGCATGAACGCGTCTGGCTGCTGTTGGGCCGCGTGCGGCAGCTGGGCGTTACCGAGATCCGCGGCGACATCGTGCTCGATCGCAGCGCGTTCAGCGTGCCCGAGCAAAGCCCGGCCGACTTCGATGGCGAGGCGCTGCGGCCCTACAACGTGCGCCCCGACGCCCTGCTGTTGAACTTCCGCTCGGTGCTTTTCACGTTCACGCCGGACGCCGCCGCCGGTGTCGCGCGCATCTCCGCCGAACCACCGCTGGCGGGCGTGGCGTCCGACGCGCAGGTCCCGCTCACAATGTCGCCCTGCAACGATTGGCACGATGCCCTGAAGTCCGACTTCAGCGACCCGACGCGGCTGCGCTTCGGCGGCAGTTTCTCGGTAGCCTGCGGCGAGAAGCAGTGGCCTGTCGCACCGGCCGAACCGGGGCGCTACAACGAACGCATGCTGCTCGCGCTGTGGCGCGACATGGGGGGCCGCATCGGCGGCACGGTGCGCGAAGGGGTCGCGCCGAACGGCCCGCCCACATTCCAGGTGACATCACCGCCGCTGGCGGAGGTGGTGCGCGACATCAACAAGTTCAGCAACAACACGATGGCGCAGCAACTGTTCCTCACGCTGGCGTTGACGCAGCGTGGCCAGGGCACGCCCGAGGCCGCGCGCGCGGTGCTCGGCCATTGGCTGAGCGAGCGTTTCGGCGCGGCCGGTGCGGCTGCGGTGGTCGACAACGGCTCGGGCCTGTCGCGCGACACGCGCGTCAGCGCCGAGCTGCTCGCCACGCTGCTGCAGGCCGCGTGGGCCAGCCCGGTGATGCCCGAGTTGATGAGCTCGCTGCCGGTGAGCGGCATCGACGGCACCTTGCGCCGATCGAACGCCGCACTGGGCCGTGCCCACCTGAAGACCGGCTCGCTACGCGACGTGGCCGGCATCGCCGGCTATGTGCTGTCCGACCGTGGACGCCGCTACGTGCTGGTGGCCATCGTCAACCACCCGAATGCCAACGCGGCCCGCCCCGCGCTCGATGCACTGCTGCAGTGGACCGCGCGCGACGGCCGGCCCCTGCCCACCACCAGTGAATGACCATGACCCCCTGGACCGATTGGCTCGGCTACGCCGCCGCCGCCTTCACGACCTTCGCCTTCGTGCCACAGGTGTGGCACACCTTTCGCGCCGGCGACGTGAGCGGCATCTCGCTCGGCATGTACAGCGCGTTCACCTGCGGCATCACGCTGTGGCTGGCCTATGGCCTGGCCATCGGCGCGTGGCCGGTGGTCGTTGCCAATGTCGTCACACTGGTGTTCGCGCTGTGCATCCTGACGATGAAGGTCGTCATCGGCCGACGCCGGCGAAAGCGCAGCGCCGCGATGCAAGGGGGCCCCGCTGTCTGACAGCGGGGCCCTTCAATCGAGTCGCTGGCCGGCCAGCGCTCAGAACTTGTAGCCGACGTTGAGCCCGACCGCCGTCGGGTTCAACGTGGCGTCAAGCGTCTGCCCTGTCGACAGCGTAGCGCGCGTCTTCAGGAACGTCTTCGAGAAATGGGCATCGGCGAACCAGCGCTCGCCGAACATCATGCTGGCGCCCAGCGCGACCGTCAGCGCCAGCTTGGGATCGACCTTGATGGTCGTCGGGTTGGCCGGCGTTCCGCCCGTCAGAGCACTCAGCGCCGCGGTGCTTTTCTCCTTGTAGAACTTGGCATAGGTCAGCCCCGCGTCCACGTAGGGCCTGAACGGCGAGCTCGCCTCCAGGAAGCGATATTGGCCGAACACCGTGACCGGCAGCGCGCGCAACTCGCCGATCTTGCCCACGCCCGCAATCGCGCCCGCGCCGACGACATCGTGCTTCAACGGCGTGGCCAGCGGCACGTCGACGGCCAGGTTGTCGCTCAGCATGTAGGTGATGCCCCCGCAGAGTTCGGTGTCCGACTTGATGTCGGCCTTGGTGCCGGGAAGGCTCGGCGGCGAGAGATCGCCGCTGTTGACGTGCGGCGTGACCTTGGTCGCGCCCACGCGCACGAGCCAGCTGCCGGCACTCTGCGCGTTGGCGGCGCTGGCGCCAAACACACCCAGCGCGGCAGCGGCCAATGCGATGCACTTGAACTGTTGTTTCATGGTTTGTTTTCCTCGGTGCGATCGATTACAGCCAGCCTGCGATGGCGAGTGACCTGGAAATCAGGCCACCCAGGATCTGGTGACCGAGCGGCGTCGGATGAAAGCTGTCCGAGAAGAAGTAGGTCTTCCACCAGTCCACACCGGTCACCCCGGTGGGCGGCGCGGCGGAAAGCGCCGCATCGGTGCAGGTCGGGAACGTGTAGGTCGGGAGTCCGTCGGAGCCTACGCCGGTGATCGGGCAGGCCGGCGTCGTCACGTTGGTCAGCCCGTACTGCGCCGGGTGCGCCACCCCGTCATCGATCGCGCTGTCGGCATCGACCACGACAACGTTTGAATTGCCGGCAAACTTGGTCGCCAACTCGGTGTTGAAGGCCGTGATCCAGCTGTCGAACACCGCTTCAGCGGCGGCACGTGCCGCAGCACCGTTCGCACCATTCGCTGCGGCAATGCTGTCGAGCACCATCTGAAAGCGTGGTGTCTTGGTGATGCTGGGTATGTTCACCACGGCCACATGCGTGGCGCCCTTGTCGAGTGCAGTGGTCTTGATCGCGTTGTAGAAGGTGTCGGCCAAAGCCGTCATGTACAGCCCGCCGACGGCAGCAAACCCGCTCGGACCCGCGCCCAGGTTGGTGGCGACGACCGTCGGGCTCAGCTGGGTGACCAGCAGCGCGGAGTAGGCCGCCCCACCGTCAGTAGCGGCTGTCAGGTAGGCCCCCACCAGGTCGGCGGCGTCGTTGCCGCCACCGTCGATGACCAGCAAGTCGCTCGCGCTGTAGTTGGCCGCTGCAGATGCGGTCTGCAGTTGCACGACGATGGATTGCGGGCTGGTCGGCGCAGTGGGGTTGTTGATGCGGCCGCCACCGATCGCGTAGTTGGTGCAGCCCGCCGTGGGGTTGGCGATGAAGGTGGTGCCGGTGAACAGGAAGAAGCTGCACAGCGAGTTGATGCTGTAGCTCCTTGCGATGATTTCCGGATAGATGAGCGACGCCGTGCCCTGCACGGTGAACTTGAATCCGAAGGTCCCCCCATCGGCCAGGCTGTCGCCCATGACCTTGACCGATGTGATGTGCGCTCTGGGTGTGGTGTCGCTGCCACCGCCGCCGCAGGCGGCCAGCAGCAGCGCCGCGACGAGCGACATCCCCCATGACTTGGTGTATTTCATGCAATCCCTTTCGTTGAGCCCGGAAATGCGAACGGTCGTTCGCTTTTTCGGGCTCCACTATAGGGGCGCCTCCGCGGGCGCAGCAGCGGGGGAAACCCGCCTGAATCGACGTCCTGCCGGGGTGTTCCGCCCGCCGGCGTCAGAACGGGTTGCCGGCGGCGCGCGAGTAGGCTGACGAGCCGAGGGACACTTGGCCACCCGCGCTCAAGTGGGTGGCGTCGGCCCACAGCCAGCCGGTGGCGGTGGCCTTGATCCCGACGGTGTTGGGAACGCCGGTGTAGTCCTTGAGCGTCAGCGTGGTGCAGTCCTGGACCAGCGGCGCGACCGCGGGGTCGCAGGCCACGTGGGTGACGTCGACATAGGT
>JBGQEX010000045.1:0-26507 GCA_041496605.1 Piscinibacter sp. | reverse complement strand
CCGATGCGGACATTGCCGAGCTGTTCGATCTTCTCCCAACGGCCCGCCGACGGCGCAAAGCCGAACCCGTCGGCACCGATGACCGCGCCGCTGTGCACGATGCCACGCTCACCGATGCGGCAGCCGCGCCCGAAGGCCACATGCGCTGCCAGACGGGTCGCGCGGCCGATCGACGCGTCAGGGCCAACATAGCAATGCGCGCCGATCACCACGCCATCGCCGATCACCGCACCGGCGTCGATCACCGCCAGCGGCCCGACCGACACGTCGACGCCCAGCCTTGCACGCTCGTCGATGACGGCGCTCGCGTGGACTCCGGTGGCCGCGTTGCCGCGCGTGCGCGCCGCCCACCATTGGGTAAGGCGCGCGAAATACAGGTAGGGATCATCGGTGACGATGGTCGCGCCGCGCGCCACCGCCGCTTCGCGCAGTGCCGGCGCGACGATGACGCACGCTGCCTGCGACTGCGCCAGCTGCGACCGGAAGCGGGGGTTGGAGAGAAACGAAATTGCCGAGGACGTCGCGCCTTCCAGCGCCGCGATGCGGGTGACGCGAAGCTCGGGGTCGCCGATCAGCTCGCCGCCGAGTTGCTCGGCGATGTCAGCCAGCGAGAACGCAATCACCGCTCACTTGCCGCCTTGTGCATTCAGCGCCTTGATCACCTTGTCGGTGATGTCGGCGCGCGGGCCGGCGAACACGGCTTCCTGCAGGATCAGGTCGTACTTCTCGCTTTCGAAGATCTGCTTGATGACCTTGTTCGCACGCTCGACCACCGCGGCCAGTTCTTCGTTCTTGCGCTGGTTCAGGTCTTCCTGGAACTCGCGGCGCTTGCGCTGGATTTCGCGGTCCTGGTCGACCAGCTCGCGCTGGCGCCGATTGCGTTCGGACTCGGCCAGCGTCGGTGCATCCTTCTCGAGCTTGTCGGCCGCCGCCTTCAGGCGCGCGGCAAGGTCGTTCAAGTCCTTGTCGCGTTTGCTGAACTCGGCTTCCAGCTTGGCTTGCGCCGCCTTGGCCGGCACGGCGTCGCGCAGCACGCGGTCGCTGTTGACGTAGCCGATCTTCAGTTCCTGGGCCTGCACACCGGTGGCGACCACCGCCAGCACGGCACACGCCGCAGCCAGTTTTGCGAGTGAGAGTTTCATTAGAACGCGGTCCCGATCTGGAATTGAAGTCGCTGGATTCTATCGCCGGGCTGCTTGCGAATGGGCGAGCCGTAACTCAGCTGCAGCGGACCGACGGGGGAGACCCAGCTCAGGCCCACACCTGCAGACGCTCGCAGGCTCTTTGCAGTGACCTTGTCATTCTCGCCCCACACATTGCCGGCATCGACGAAGCCAAACCAGCGCAACGTGCGGTCGTTGCCGGTGCCGGGAACCGGAAGGTAAAGCTGGCTTTGCAGGTTCAAGCGGCGGTTGCCGCCGATGAAGGCACCAATCACGTCGACCGGACCGAGCGAGCCCTGGTCAAAGGCGCGCACCGTGCCGAGGCCACCGCCAAAGAAGTTCTTGAAGATCGGGTACGGCTTGCCGCCGAGGCCTTTGCCCCAGCCGGCTTCAGCGTTGAAACCGAGCGTAAAGCGCCGAGTCAGCGGGATGTATTGCTGGAACTGCGCGTTGGCGCGCAGATAGCGCGCGTCGCCGGCAATGCCCCAATCGAGGTTCAGCCGCTGATACCGACCTTCGTTCGGAACCAATGCGCTGTCGCGGCCATCACGCGCCCAGCCGATCGTGACCGGCACCGAGCTGCTGACGGCACCATAGGTCTCGCGGTAGTTGAAATAGTTTTGCGGGATTGCCGTCGCACCCTTGATCGACGTGCGTTCGTAGCCGATGCCGAAGAACACCGTGTCGAGTTCGCTGAACGGCACGCCGAAACGAACCGATGCACCCGGCACCACCAGCTCATAGGTCTCGCCCTGGCTGTTCAGCGGCTTGGTGGTGCGGTAGTACACATCGATGGCGCGCGAAATGCCATCAATGGTGAAGTAGGGGTCGACGGTGCTGAGCACCAGCGTGCGCTGCGAACGGCTGGTGTTGAGTTCGATGCCGAGCGAGTTGCCCGATCCGAACACGTTCTCCTGCTTGATCGACGCCGTCAGCGACAGCTTGTCGGCGCTCGAAAACCCGGCGCCGACGAGCAGGTTGCCGGTCGCCTTTTCCTTGATGGTGACCGTGAGGTCGACCTGGTCGAGCGTGCCGGGAACCTCGTTGGTTTCGACATTGACTTCGCTGAAGTAGCCCAGGCGATCCACGCGGTCACGCGACAGTTTGATCTTGCGACCGTCGTACCAGGACGATTCGAACTGCCGAAATTCACGTCTCACGACTTCGTCGCGCGTGCGAGTGTTGCCCGCGACGTTGATGCGCCGCACGTAGACGCGGCGCTGCGGATCGGCGACCAGGTTCAGCACCACCTGCCCAGTGGCGCGGTCGATGTCGGGCCGGGCATCGACCTTTGCGAAGGCATATCCGAAGGTGCCGAAGCGGTCGATGAACGCCTTCGTCGTCTCGGCCACTGCCTCGGCGCGGTAGGCCTGGCCGGGCTTGATGGTCACCAGCGTCTTGAAGTCGTCTTCCTTGCCAAGATAGTCGCCTTCGAGCTTCACCGCGGTCACGGTGTAGGGCTGACCTTCCTTGACGTTGACGGTGATCGTGATGTCTTGCTTGTCGGGCGAAATCGCGACCTGTGTCGACTCGACGTTGAACTCGAGGTAGCCGCGATTGAGGTAGTAGGCGCGCAGCGTTTCCAGGTCGGCGTTCAGCTTCGTGCGCGAGTAACGGTCGGCCTTGGTGTACCAGTTGAGCCAACCGCCTTCATTGAGGTCGAACAGCTCTTTGAGCGTGCCTTCCGAGAACGCGCTGTTGCCGACGATGCGGATCTCGCTGATGCGCGCGGCCGTGCCCTCGGTGATCGTGAAGGTCACATTGACGCGGTTGCGCTCCAGCGGCGTGACGGTCGTCACGACCTCGGCGCCGTACAGGCTGCGCGTGAGGTACTGGCGCTTGAGTTCCTGCTCGGCGCGGTCGGCCAAAGCCTTGTCGAACGACAGTCCCTCGCCGATGCCGAAGTCCTTCAGTGACTTGGCCAATGTGTCCTTGTCGAACTCCTTCAGGCCGACGAACTCGATGCCGGAGATGATCGGCCGCTCTTCGACGATCACCACCACGACGCCGTCATCGATTTCGATGCGAACGTCCTTGAACAGGCCGGTGGCGAACAGCGCGCGCAGTGCAGCGGCGCCTTTCTCGTCGTTGTAGGTGTCGCCGATGCGAAACGGCAGCGAAGCGAACACGGT
Source organism: Piscinibacter sp. (assembly GCA_041496605.1). Taxonomy (GTDB): domain Bacteria; phylum Pseudomonadota; class Gammaproteobacteria; order Burkholderiales; family Burkholderiaceae_C; genus Albitalea. The sequence goes on along the minus strand of JBGQEX010000045.1, from coordinate 23,212 downwards.
GCCGGCGTCGGTGCGCTGCAGCCCTTCGACGCGGATGTCCTTCAGCTTGAACGGTTCAACGCCCCAAGCGGAACCCGCCGTCAATGCGGCAGCGAGGGCGAGAGACAAAACGGAGGGGCGAAATGAGCTCAGGCGGGAGGAGAAGCGCATGCGGGGAAGCTGGTCAGTGCAGGCCCAGGAGGCGGGCCACATCGTTGTAGAGGGCGAGCGACATCATCAAGAGCATGATGGCCACACCGCCTCGCTGCAGCCGCTCAAGCCACTGCTCCGAGACCGGCCGCCCTGTCACTGCTTCGAAAAGATAATACATCAGGTGTCCGCCATCGAGCATCGGCAGCGGCAGCAGGTTCAGCACCCCAAGGCTCACGCTCACGACGGCCAGAAACCCGAGGTAATAGGCCAGGCCGAGTCGCACCGATTGGCCCGCGTAGTCGGCAATCGTCAACGGGCCACTGAGGTTCCTCAGCGACGCTTCGCCGATCACCATGCGGCCCATCATTCGCAGCGTCAGGGCCGACATGTCCCAGGTGTGCGACACCGCCTGCGACAGACCTTCGAAGAATCCATAGCGCACCAGCACCATCTGCGGCGGCCTTCCGATGTAGGCCTCGATGCGGCCGATGCGCTTTTCGTTTTCGAATGCGACCGCCGGCTGTACCGTCAACTCGAGCGTCTGGCCAGCGCGGTCGATGCGCCAGATCATCGGCGGCGGTTCACCGTGGGCTGCGCTGGCTCGGATGACTTCCAGCAAGCGCGATCGGTCGACGATGGGTTGGCCGTCGACGCGCAATACCCGGTCGCCGGCACGCAGGCCGGCCTTGGACGCGGCGCCGCCGGCCTTGACTTCGCCCATCACAGGCTCGGCAAACGGAGCGCCCAGTCCGATGCGACGCATCAGCTGCGCATCGATCTCGCGCGTTCCCAGCGTGTCCAGCTCGAGCACGGCGCTGTGCTCACCGCGGCCAGCCGCGTCCGACAGCATCAGATGCAGGCGCTCGCCGCGCAGAACCGACTGCGTGATCTCCCAGCGCAGGTCGGTCATCGAGCGCAGGTCGCGCCAGTCGCTGCCGTCACTCGAGCTGGCACGCGCCCAATCGCCGGCTCGAACACCTGCGCGCTCGGCGAGGCTGCCGGCAACGGGCGCACCGAGCAGTGCCTTGGGCTCATCGATGCCGATCCAGTTTGCAGCCGCGTACAGCAGCACCGCCAGTAGCAGATTCGCCACCGGCCCTGCCGCGACGATGACCGTGCGCCGGGCAAGCGATTGGCGGTTGAACGCGAGATGGCGCTCGGCAGGCGCCACCGGTGCTTCGCGCTCGTCCAGCATGCGCACATAGCCGCCGAAGGGCAGCGCCGCGATCACGAACTCGGTGCTGTCGGGCGTGGCCTGGCGGCGCCACAGCACGCGCCCGAAGCCGACCGAAAACCGCAACACCTTCACGCCGCACGCCACCGCCACGCGATAGTGGCCGTACTCGTGGACGACGATGAGCACCCCGAGCGTGAGGATGAAGGCGAGAACGGTGGTGATCATTTGGCGAGTTGCCTGACCCGCAGCGACGCTTGCCGGCGGGTGCGCGCATCGAGTGCCATCAGTCCCTCCACGCTCGCCGCTTCACCGGTGGCAATGCCCACGGATTCAAGCATCAGCGCGTTGACGCTGTGAATCTGATCGAAGCGGATGGTTCCGGCGAGGAAGGCCGCCACCGCCTCTTCATTGGCCGCATTGAGCACCGTCGTGCTGCCCGAAATGGCGCGCAGCGTGTCCCATGCGAGCTGCAAGCCGGGGTAGCGGGTGATGTCGGCAGGCTCGAACGACAGCGCGGACAGCGACGCAAAATCGAGCTGACTCGCGCCGGATTCGATGCGTTCGGGGAACGCCAGTCCATAGGCGATCGGAACGCGCATGTCGGGCGTGCCGAGCTGGGCCAGCACCGAATGGTCTCGGCACATCACCATCGAATGCACGATGCTTTGCGGGTGGATCACGACGCGGATTTGTTCTGGCGTCAGGTCGAACAGCCAGCGCGCTTCAATGACCTCGAGCGCCTTGTTCATCATCGTCGCCGAATCCACCGAAATCTTGCGACCCATGACCCAATTCGGATGCGCACAGGCCTGGTCCGGCGTGACCTCGTGAAGCGTGGCCGGGTCACGGGTGCGAAACGGCCCGCCCGACGCGGTCAACACGATGTGGGCGATGCGCGAATGCCAGACCGAACGGTCCTCGGGCAGGCACTGAAAGATGGCGGAATGCTCGCTGTCGATCGGCAGCAAGGTGGCGCCGCCTTCTCGCACCGCGGTCATGAACAGCTCGCCTCCGACCACCAGCGCTTCCTTGTTCGCCAGCAGCAGGCGCTTGCCGGCACGCGCGGCGGCCAGGCAGGGCGCCAGGCCGGCAGCACCGACGATGGCGGCCATCACGAAGTCGACGTCAGGATGGGCCGCCAGGTCGCACAGCGCTGCGGCGCCCACCAGTACTTCGGTGCCGCAATGTGCATCGCGCAAGCGCTGCTGCAACGACACCGCCTGCGCCGAATGGGGCACCGCCGCGTAGCGCGGGCGCCATTGCACGCATTGCGCAAACAGTTCGTCGATGCGACTGTGCGCCGTCAAGGCGAGCACCTCGAAACGCCGCGGGTGGCGCGACAACACGTCGAGCGTGCTGACACCGATGGAACCGGTGGAACCGAGAATGCAGATGCGCTGTCGAGTGTCGTTCATATCACATCGAGCTCATCGCGAGCGCTAGAGGAAACACCGGCAGCAGCGCATCGACACGATCGAGCACGCCGCCATGTCCGGGCAGCAGGCCGCTGCTGTCCTTGACGCCGGCGCTTCGTTTGACGAGCGATTCCATCAGGTCGCCGACAACGCTCATCGCAGCCAGGAACACCAGCACGAGGACCAGTCCAAACGTCCCGTGGCGTTCGCGCAAGAGCGTGTAGAGGCTCTTCGAGTCGACAGCCAATGATCGATCGAGACTGATCCACAGCGCGGCCAGCGCGAGTACGCCCGCCATTCCGCTCCAGACGCCCTCCCAGCTCTTGCCGGGGCTTATCGCCGGTGCAAGCTTGCGCTTGCCAAAGGCTTTGCCGCCGAAGTAGGCGGCGATATCGGCCGCCCAAACCAGACAGAACACCGACAGGATGAAGTTCACGCCAGCGGCCCGGGCGTTGGCGAGCGCGAGCCATGCCATCCACAACGCTACCAGGCCGAGAGTCCAGCGAAGCGGCTTCGACAAGCTCGACCACGCCGCCGGGCCGCCCTTCAGTGCCCAAGCACCACCAAGCACCCAGACCAACGTGGCACACCACCAGGCCGCGCGCGGCGCAGCACTGACCCAGCCGGCCCACAAGGCCCCGCCGCAGGCCACGCAAAGCAAGGCACCCATCCCGACAGCGGCGGCAAATGAAGCGCCATTGAGGCGCGCCCATTCCCACCCCGCTGCGCCGATCATCACCAGAGTCACCACTGCAAATGGCCAGACCACCGGCGCAAACAACGCCGGCAACAGGATGGCGAGCAACACCAGCGCCGTGATGACACGCTGTTTGAGCATGGTCAGGCGCCACGGGCAAGCTCGGGAACAGCCGTTTCCTTGACACCCCCGAAACGACGATCGCGGCGCGCGTATTCGGCCAGCGCCGCGTCGAGTTCCGCTTCGCCGAACTCTGGCCACAGGCAGTCGGTGAACACCAGTTCGGAATAGGCCGCCTGCCAGAGCAGGAAATTGCTGATGCGTACCTCGCCGCCGGTGCGGATGAACAGGTCCGGGTCGGGTGCGTGGCTCAAGGCCATGTAGCGGTTCAGCATGGCTTCGTCGAGCTGATCGGCCGTCACGCCGTCGCGGATCGCCTGCCGGCAGGCTTGCACCACGTCCCAGCGGCCGCCGTAGTTGAATGCCACCGACAGCGTGATGCGCGTGTTGTGGCGCGTGCTCGACTCGGCCTGTTCCCACGCGGCGCGCAGCTTGTCGGAGACCTGCGACCGGTCACCGATGATCTGGATGCGCACGCCGTCATTGGCCAGCTTGGTGAGGTACTTCGCCACCGCCACCAGCACCAGCCCCATCAAGCCCGAGACCTCTTCACTCGGCCGCTTCCAGTTTTCGGACGAGAACGCGAACACCGTCAGGTAGTCGATGCCGCGGTCGGCGCAGGCAAGCACGGTCTTCACCAGCGCGTCGACGCCTTGCTTGTGCCCAAAAAAGCGAGGCATGAAGCGCTTCTTCGCCCAACGGCCATTGCCGTCCATGACGATGGCCACGTGGCGGGGAATGGCGGCGTTGCGTTCCACGGCGGAGCTCAAGCGGTCGGGCGTACTGCGAGGCGAGGATCACGCCGCGTCAGACGGCCATGATCTCCGCTTCCTTGGCGCTGATCAGCCGGTCGATCTCGGCGATCGTGCGGTCAGTCAGCTTTTGCACCTCGTCGAGCGAACGGCGCTCTTCGTCTTCGCTGATCTCCTTGTCCTTCATCAGCTTCTTCGCGTTCTCGTTGGCATCGCGGCGCAGGTTGCGGATGGCGATCTTCGCGTCTTCGCCTTCGTGGCGAACCACCTTCGTGAGTTCCTTGCGGCGCTCCTCGGTCAGTGCGGGCATCGGCACGCGCAGCAAGTCGCCCTGGGCCGACGGATTCAAGCCGAGATCGGACTCGCGAATCGCCTTCTCGATCTTCGCTCCCATGCCCTTTTCCCACGGCTGCACGCCGATCGTGCGTGCATCGAGCAGCGTCACATTGGCCACCTGACTGATCGGCACCATCGAGCCGTAGTAGTCCACGTGCACCTGATCGAGGATGCCCGGGTGGGCGCGACCGGTGCGGACCTTTTGCAGTTCGGTCTTCAACGCCTCGACGGAGCGACCCATCTTGGTTTCCGTGTTCTTCTTGATGTCGGCAATGCTCATGGCAAATCCCCTACTGATCTCAAACGTGGACGAGGGTTCCTTCGTCCTCGCCCAGCACCACGCGCTTCAGCGCGCCGGGTTTGAAAATGCTGAATACCTTGATCGGCAGCTTCTGGTCGCGACACAGCGCGAACGCGGTGGCATCTAAGACCTGCAGGTTCTTCGTGATCGCCTCGTCGAAGGTGATCTGGCTGTAGCGCGTGGCCTTGGGATCCTTCTTCGGATCGGCGCTGTAGACGCCGTCGACCTTGGTCGCCTTCAACACGATCTCCGCGCCGATTTCGGCGCCGCGCAGCGCGGCAGCGGTGTCAGTGGTGAAGAACGGGTTGCCGGTACCGGCGGCGAAGATCACGATCTTGCCTTCCTCGAGGTACTGCAGCGCCTTCGGACGAACATAGGGTTCGACCACCTGCTCGATGGCGATGGCCGACATCACGCGCGCAGTCATGCCTTCCTGGCGCATCGTGTCAGCCAGCGCCAGCGCATTCATCACGGTGGCCAGCATGCCCATGTAGTCGGCGGTGGCGCGGTCCATGCCGACCGAGCCGCCGGCGACGCCGCGGAAGATGTTCCCGCCGCCGATCACCACCGCCACCTCGCACCCCAGCTTCGTCACCTCCTGAACCTCGCGCACCATGCGCACAATGGTCGCTCGATTGATGCCGTAGGCGTCGTCACCCATCAGGGCTTCGCCGGAGAGTTTGAGCAGGATGCGTTTGTAAGCGGGCATGCGTCGGAATCCTCTGTTTTCTTCGTGTGCCGAAGTCTAAACGCCCGATGGGGCGGCAATCACCCTCGGAACGAGGTCAGGCGCCCTTCGCCGCGGCCACTTGCGCGGCCACTTCGGCGGCGAAGTCGTCAACCTTCTTCTCGATGCCCTCGCCCACCACGTAGAGCGTGAAACCCAGCACCTTCGTGCCGGCGGCCTTCAGCATCTGCTCGACGGTCTGCTTGTCGTTCTTCACGAACGCCTGATTGAACAGACTCACTTCCTTCAGGTACTTCTGCACCGAGCCTTCGACCATCTTGGCCACGATGTCGGCGGGCTTGCCCGACTCGGCAGCCTTCTGGGTGGCGATCGAGCGCTCCTTGTCGATCAACGCGGCCGGCACGTCGGCCGACGACAGCGACACCGGCTTCATCGCGGCGACATGCATCGCCACGTCTTTCGCTGCCACGTCGTTGCCATCGAATTCGACCATCACGCCGATGCGCGTGCCGTGCAAGTAACTCGCGAGCTTGCCGGCGCCGGCGTAGCGCTTGAAACGGCGGATCGCCATGTTCTCGCCGATCTTGCCGATCAGGCCACGGCGTACGTCTTCCAGCGTCGGGCCAAAGCCGTCTTGTGAATACGCCAGAGCCGACAGCGCGGCCACATCGGCCGGATTGTTCTTGGCCACCAACTCGGCACAGGCCTTGGTGAAGGCGAGGAACGAGTCGTTCTTCGAGACGAAGTCGGTTTCGCAGTTGACCTCGATCAGCGCACCGGTGGTGCCGTCGACATACGCCGAGACCACGCCTTCGGCGGTGATGCGCGACGCGGCCTTGCCGGCCTTGCTGCCGAGTTTCACGCGCAGCAGCTCTTCGGCCTTGTCCATGCTGCCTTCGGCTTCGGTCAGGGCCTTCTTGCATTCCATCATCGGCGCGTCGGTCTTGGCACGCAGTTCGGCGACCATGCTTGCAGTGATTGCGGGCATCTTGTTTCTCCGTTTGGCTGTGCGATCCAGCCCATGCGGCTGAATCGCGAAGTTCATTCGTGTTGAAAGGAAGCAGGCTGTAAGCCAAAAAAAGGGGCTGTAGCAGCCCCTTTCTGGCCTCACGTCTTGCGTGAGGAGGGGCGGTGTGGGTCAGGCGCCTTCGCTGACTTCCACGAATTCGTCACCCTCGGCAGCCACAGCTTGAACGATCTCGTTCGTTGCATTGGCCTTGCCGTCGAGCACGGCGTCGGCCACCGCACGCGCGTACAGCGCCACGGCCTTGGACGAGTCGTCATTGCCCGGAATCACGTAGTCGATGCCCTCGGGCGAGTGGTTCGAGTCGACCACGCCGACCACCGGAATGCCCAGCTTGTTGGCTTCGGCGATGGCGATCTTGTGATAGCCCACGTCGATGACGAACAGCGCGTCGGGCAGCGCGTTCATGTCCTGGATGCCGCCGATGTCCTTTTCGAGCTTTGCGAGTTCGCGCTGGAACATCAGCGCTTCCTTCTTGATGCGAATCTCGGTGCCGGCCTCGACCTGGGCCTGCATGTCCTTCAGGCGCTTCAGCGAGCCCTTGACGGTCTTGAAGTTGGTCAACATGCCGCCGAGCCAGCGCTGGTCGACGAACGGCATTGCGCAGCGCTTGGCTTCCATCGCGATCACTTCGCGGGCCTGGCGCTTGGTGCCGACCATCAGGATGGTGCCGCGCTTCGAAGCGAGCTGGCGGATGAACTTCATCGCATCGGTGAAGAGCGGCTGCGTCTTCTCCAGATTGATGATGTGGATCTTGTTGCGATGGCCGTAGATGTACGGGGCCATCTTCGGATTCCAGAAGCGCGTTTGGTGCCCGAAATGGACGCCGGCTTCCAGCATTTCACGCATGCTGACTGACATATGAACTCCAAAGGTTGGTTCTAAAATCCGGCCTGAATCGCAGAGCTGACTCTTCTTGACCAAAGTCGTCTGCAACACCTTTAAACAGCCGGGTTTGCGATTTGCTCATCCGCATCGGGCGGCCCTCTCGTCGAGTGCTGCCACACATCCGGATAAACCCGCGAAGTATAGCATTCCCATGACTCCTGACTTGACCGCCAAGCGCTGCGAGATCGCGTCTCGCACGAGCACGGCCGAGGCCGCGCTCGAGGTGTCGATGAGCGCGCTGCGGTCGGCGCCGAATCGACACACCTTTGTCCGCCTGTTCGACGCCATGGCGCTCGCCGCGGCGCGTGCAGTCGATGCCCAGCATGCCGCCGGCGCTCCGCTGCTGGCGTTGGCCGGGCTCTCGGTGAGCATCAAGGACTTGTTCGACGTTCAAGGCCAAGTGACGACCGCCGGTTCGACGGTGCTCGCTGCCGACGCACCGGCCACTGCCGACGCTGCCGCCGTGGCGCGTTTGCGGCACGCCGGCGCGGCCTTGATGGGTCACTCCAACATGACCGAGTTCGCGTTCTCGGGCGTGGGCATCAACCCGCACCATGGCACGCCGGCCAACGTCGCCACTGCGGCGCTCGATGCGACACCGCGCATCCCTGGCGGGTCGAGTTCCGGGGCTGCCGTATCGGTCGCCACCGGTGCGGCCTGGGCCGCGTTGGGCTCCGACACCGGCGGCTCGATCCGCATCCCGGCGGCACTGCACGGCCTGGTCGGCTTCAAGAGCACCGCCCGGTTGACGCCGGCCCAGGGTTGTATCCCGCTGTCGACAACGCTCGATACGGTTTGCGCAATGACCCACTCGGTGCGCGACGCCATCTTGCTGCACGAGGTGCTGGCGCAAAGGCACGTGCGCCGCGTCGATCGGCCGCTTCACGCATGGCGATTCGGCGTGCCCGAAACGGCCTTGCTCGATTCACTCGATGCGACAGTGGCGCGCGCCTTCGACCGCGCACTGGGCGCACTGCGCTCCGCCGGAGCGCAGGTTGTGCCCTTCGCCTTGCGAGAGATCGGCGAACTGGGGCAAATCCAGTCGACGGGGGGCTTCTCCGCTGCTGAAAGCTGGACCTGGCATCGACACCGGCTGGCCGCGCACGGGGCGCAGTACGACCCTCGCGTGGCCGCCCGCATCCGACGCGGCGAGCGCATGAGCGCTGCCGACTACATCGACTTGCTGCAGGCGCGCCAACACTGGATCGCTCGCGTGGAGCAAGCCACTGTCGGCTTCGACGCCTTGCTCACCCCGACCGTCCCCATCGTCGCGCCGCCGATCGCCGAGCTGGAAGCCAGCGATGATGCGTTCTTTGCCGCCAACGCATTGCTGCTTCGCAACCCGTCGGTGGTCAACATGCTGGATGGATGTGCACTGTCGCTGCCCTGCCACCGACCCGGCGAGATGCCGGTCGGCCTGATGGTGTGGAGCAGTGCACTGCGTGACGATGCCGTGCTGAACGCGTCACTCGCCATCGAGGCCGAGCTCGGCGTCGGCTAAGCGTGCGCGTCGCCATCATCGGTGCCGGCATCGTCGGCGTGACCACGGCGTTCGAGCTGGCGCGCGATGGACACGACGTCGCCGTGTTCGAGCGCAGCGGCAGCGTGGCCGCGGAAGGCAGTTTTGCCAACGCGGGCCTTGTCGCGCCCGGCTACGTGACACCTTGGGCTGCACCTGGCATGCCGGGCAAGGTGCTCAGGCATCTGCTCAGCAGCCACGCACCGGTGCGCGTGAACGCCCGCATCAACGCCAGCATGCTCGCTTGGATGTGGAAATGGTGGCGCGCCTGCCGTGCCGCCACGTTCCGGGCCAATCGCGCGCGAATGCAGCGCCTTGCGCTGTACAGCAAGCAACGATTGAACGACATCACCCGCAGCCTTGCGCTCGACTACGAACGCGCGCAGGGATGCCTGGTGCTGCTCAGATCGGCGCAGGATCTGGCATTGGCACAACCGGGGCTCACCGTTTTGCGCGAGCTGGGTGTGAAGTTCGGCACCCTCGACTCCGGGCAATGCCGAACGATCGAACCCGGGCTCAACCCCGACATGCCCCTGCATGCCGGCATTCACCTGCCCGACGACGAGGTCGGCAATTGCCGGCAGTTTGCCCATCTGCTGCGCAATGAGGCGCAGCAGCTCGGCGCACGCTTTCGCTTCCACACCGATGTTCGACGCATCGTTCCCGGAACTCATCCGCAGCTGGTCTCCCTGTACTCCCCACCCGAAGAGGCCACGCTGCTGATGCCGAACGCCGACACGCGGCCGCTGGACGACGTGCCGACGGAACCCATGCCGTTCGAGCCGGCGACTGAAAGCTTCGACGCCGTCGTCGTTTGCGCCGCGGTCGACAGCACCGCATTGCTGGCGCCCCATGGGCTCAAGCTTCCGCTGGCGGCGGTGTATGGCTACTCGGTGACCGCACCGATGCGGCACCAAGAAAGCCACCCGGACAGCGGACCCCGTTCTGCGCTGGTGGACGAGCGCTACAAGGTTGCAATCAGCCGCATGGGCTCGCGCGTACGGGTCGCTGGCAGCGCAGAACTGGGCGGCTCGTTGAAGCAGCACAACGCGGCAGCGCTCGACACCTTGTACAAGGTGCTGCACGACTGGTTTCCCGGCGTCGCAGAAATGGGCCATGCGCAACGCTGGAAGGGTGCTCGGCCGATGTTGCCGGACGGCCCGCCCGTGCTCGGCAAGAGCGGCATCGACGGCGTGTGGCTGAACCTCGGACACGGCTCCAGCGGTTGGGCACTGGCGTGCGGGTCCGCGCGCGTATTGGCCGACCTGATGGCAGGGCACCCGCCGAGCATCGACATCGAGGGTCTTGGCATCGAGCGCCTGCGCAGGTGAGCCAGATCAGCGCCAGATTTTCGCCAGCGCAAATGCAACAAGCCGGGTCAGCCCCGGCTTGCCGTGTGCAGGAAACCCAAGAAGCGGCCGATCAGTCCTTGTTGCGGCGACGAGCCACCATTCCCATCAATCCCAAGCCAACAAGCATCAAGGCATAGGTTTCGGGCTCGGGGATGGCCGGCGGCAGGTCGGTGTTGCCACCGCCCGTTGTACCGTCGTAGTTGTAGGTCAGTCCGCTGACCGTGCCATAGCCGCCGGTGGACGTGAACGTCAGGTATGCGATGTACTCGCTGCCGCCCGTCAGGGTGAACGAGCCGTTCGCGTCCCCACCGGGAGCCGAGAACGTGCCCAACAGGGTGCCGCCGGTGGAAAACGCACTGCAGACAGTGGGCACGATGGACAAGTAGTCTGTCGATCGACACGAAGAGGCGTTGCTGACGGTGATCCCGTAGTTGACGCTGTAATACCCGTTTGCTGCATCATCGACCGTGTACTGCGTTCCTGGGAACGCATAGTCGGCGAACGACGGGGAGAACGTCGCTGCGTGCGCCCCGCTTGAGCCGATGACTGCGGCCGCGGCGATTGCGACAGCCGACAGAAGGTTCTTCATATTTGCCCCATCTGAAGTTGTGCCGAGACGGGCAGTTGGCATAGCTGAGATCCGATTCGCAACCGAGGCCCGACAATCAGCCTTCGTAGGAGCAGACCTCGTGCAACGTATCCTTGTCGACCACTCCTCCCGGCCGCTGTTCGGCGTGGCTCGGACACGCGAGATCGAATCGCGAGTCGCGGGCTCCCTCGCGCCGCACACACTGATGCAGCGTGCCGGACTCGCCGTGGCGCGGCTCGCACTCGCGCTGGCGCCGCACGCGCAGCGCGTCTGGGTGGCCGCTGGTCCGGGAAACAATGGCGGCGACGGGCTGGTAGCGGCAACCCAACTGCTCGCCGCGGGCAAGCAGGTACACGTCACCCTGCAGGCAAACCCGGGCCGCCTGCCCGATGATGCGCGCGATGCGCTGGCGCGAGCGCTGGCCGCCGGTGTTTCCGTCAGTGATGCACTGTCGCCGGAACTGCTACCCGGTGACATCGCTATCGACGCACTGCTCGGAATCGGTACCAACCGTGCGCCCGACAGTTCGCTTGCGCGCTTGATCACTCAGCTTGGAGCACTGCCCTGTCCGGTGCTGGCGGTCGACGTTCCTTCGGGTCTGGACGCCTGGACGGGCCAGCCGCTCGGCGAGGCCTGCGTACGCGCGCAGCACACGCTCGCGTTGCTGACGCTCAAGCCCGGCCTGTTCACTGCCGCGGGGCGTGATCACGCAGGCGATGTCTGGCTCGACGAATTGCATTTGGATCTCGACGGCGAATTGCCCGATGCCTGGCTCTCCGGCGCTGCATGTGCCGTCACACCACCACGCATGCACGTCCAGCACAAGGGCAGCTTCGGTGATGTGGCCATCGTCGGCGGCGCGGCGGGCATGACCGGCGCGGCGCTGCTGGCTGCGCGCGCAGCCCACGCCGCCGGCGCCGGCCGCATCTATGTCAGCCTGCTGGACAGCGGTGCTGCCACGGTCGACCCGCAGCGCCCGGAGCTGATGTTCCGGCGCGACTGGTGGAAAGGCAACGAAGCGATGCTCGGCCAATGCACGGTCGTGTGTGGTTGCGGCGGTGGTGACAGCGTACGAGAGCCGTTGCCTCGGCTGCTCAGCACGGCGGCGCGGCTGGTGCTCGACGCCGATGCGTTGAACGCCGTCGCCGCCGACAGCAATCTGCAAGCGCTACTGCGCGCCCGCGCGGCGCGTCAGCACCCGACGGTGCTGACGCCACATCCACTCGAAGCGGCTCGCCTGCTCGGCAGCACGGCCGCGCAGGTGCAGGCAAACCGTTTGAAAGCCGTACAGGCGCTGGCCGAGCAGTTCCGCTGCGTCGTTCTGCTCAAGGGGTCGGGCACGGTGATCGCCGCGCCTGGCACCACTCCGTCCATCAACCCGACCGGAAGTGCCGCTTTGGCCACACCGGGAACCGGTGATGTGCTTGCCGGATGGTTGGGTGGCCTTTGGTCGCAGCAGGCAGCCATCACGTCCGCGGACTGTGCGCTGCAGGTGGCGTGCAGCGCCGCTTTCCTTCACGGCGCTGCGGCCGACAGGGCGGGCACCTCCGTGCTGCGCGCCGGCGAACTCATCGATCACATGCACGGGCGCTGCTGAGCAGCGGCGACGTCAGCGCCGACGGACTGCCTTGGCGGAGGTCTTGCGCGCCGAAGCCTTGGCAGCCCGCACCGGATGGGCCGACTTGGCTGTGCCGGAACTGTTGCGGCCGCGGCTCTTGGTCGATGCCTTCACCGCGCGATCCGCTTCCTTGACCGCCGTCAATTCCGCCACGGCGCCGTTCGCCTTGCCAACCAGGCGATCGCGGCGAGCCCGGATCAAGGCCGCGTCTTCCTCGCCGTCGCGCACCATACGGAAATCGATCTTGCGGCCGTCGAGGTCGACACGGCTGACCTGCACCCGCACACGCGCGCCCACCACGTATCGCACGCCGGTGCGCTCGCCGCGGAGCTCCTGCTTCACCTCGTCGAAACGGTAGTACTCGCCGCCCAGTTCGGTGATGTGCACCAGGCCTTCGACATACAAGCCGTCGAGTTGCACGAACAAGCCGAAGTTCGTCACCGCACTGACGGTACCGCCGTACTCCTCGCCCAGATGTTCGCGCATGTAGCGGCACTTGAGCCAGGCCTCGACGTCGCGAGATGCTTCATCGGCGCGCCGCTCGTTCGCGCTGCAATGTGCGCCCGCCGCCTCCCAGGTCTCGGCCTCGGTGCCGGCCGGCTTGGGCGGCTTGGCGCCCTTGCGCACTTTGGGAGCATCTTCAATGGCGCCGCTGCTCAGGTGATAGCGCTTGCCGTGCAACAGCGCCTTGATCACCCGGTGCACCAGCAAATCGGGGTAGCGCCGGATCGGGCTGGTGAAGTGGGTGTAGGCGTCGTACGCCAGACCGAAGTGACCGGCGTTGGTGCCGGTGTAGATCGCCTGCTGCATCGAGCGCAGCAACATCGTGTGAATCTGCAGCGCGTCGGGCCGGTCCTTGGTCGCCGCCGCGATGGCCTGGTACTCGCCGGGCTTGGGGTCGTCGCTGACGCTCAGTCCGATGGCCAGCGACTTGAGATAGTTCTGCAGCAGCGTCTTCTTCTCCGGAGTCGGTCCTTCGTGCACACGATAGAGGGACGGGTGCTCGGCCAGCGCGATGAAATCGGCCGAACAGACATTGGCCGCGAGCATGGCTTCTTCGATCAGCTTGTGGGCCTCGGTTCGGGTGCGCGGCACGATCTTCTCGATGCGACCGTTCTCGTCGCAGACGATCTGTGTTTCGGTGGTCTCGAAATCGACTGCACCGCGTTTGGCGCGCTCCTTCAACAATGCCCGGTACACCTCGTTGAGGTTCAGTAGATCGGGCACCAGATCATTGCGGCGCGCGGCCTCGGGGCCGCGCGTATTGGCGAGGATGGCCGCCACTTCGGTGTAGGTGAAGCGTGCGTGCGAGCAGATCACTGCCGGATAGAACTGATACGCATGGATCTCGCCGGTCGCCGTGATGAGCATGTCGCACACCATCGCCAGCCGATCCTCGTTGGGGTTCAGCGAACACAGCCCGTTCGACAGCTTCTCCGGCAACATCGGAATCACGCGGCGCGGGAAGTACACCGACGTCGCACGCTCGTAGGCGTCGTCATCGAGTGGTTCGCCCGGCTTCACGTAGTGGCTCACGTCGGCGATGGCCACCACGAGGCGCCAACCTTTGGCCCGACCGACCTTGGCCGGCTCGCAGTACACCGCGTCGTCGAAGTCGCGTGCGTCTTCGCCGTCGATGGTGACCAGGGGCACATCGGTCAGATCGATTCGGTGCTTGCGGTCCGCCGGGCGAATCTTGTCGGGCAATGTCGCGGCCTGCGCCAGCGTTTCAGGCGAGAAGCGGTGCGGCACCTCGTACTTGCGCACCGCGATCTCGATTTCCATTCCCGGATCGTCGATCTCGCCGAGCACCTCGGTCACACGGCCCATCGGCTGCGAATACAGCGAGGGGGGTTCGGTCAGTTCGATCGCGACCACCTGGCCCGCCGTCGCATTGGCGATGGCGTTCTTCGGCACCATGATGTCCTGACCGTAGCGCTTGTCCTCGGGTGCGACGAGCCAGATGCCGCTTTCATGCAGCAGCCGCCCGATGATCGGCGCCTTCTTGCGCTCGAGGATTTCGAGGATGCGCCCCTCGGGGCGTCCCTTGCGGTCGTAGCGGATGATCCGTGCCTTCACCCGATCGCGATGCAGTACCGCGCGCATTTCCTGCGGCGACAGGTACAGATCGGGCTGACGGTCGTCTCGAACGAGAAAACCGTGTCCATCACGATGACCTTGCACCGTGCCTTCCACTTCACTCATCAGCTCGGCGCCGATGGTCGTGGGATTCTGAAATGATGTTTTTTTGATGATATAGTCCAAGACTTCCTGAAATGCCCAGGTGGCGGAATTGGTAGACGCACTAGTTTCAGGTACTAGCGGGTAACTCCGTGGGGGTTCGAGTCCCTTCCTGGGCACCATGAATAGAGTAGGCCTGCGCCCAAAGCGCAGGCCTTTTTCGTTTCGGCACACCGACAACGCGGTCCTGACGACCCCCAGTCGTTCCCAGTGTTCGTGTTGTTCATGCTGATCGTGCCGGCGGCGTGCGTTTGCACGCCTGCATTATTTTCGCGTTCGCTCAAATCGCAAACTTCTTCGCGAGCCCTTGTGGCCTCAGTTCGTCGTACTCTTCGAACGGCTGGTGAATCCACGGGCTCGTGGGCAGCAACTCGACGAAATAGTCCGGCGTGTAGCTCGACACGCCTTTGGTCCAGATCACCGCTGAGCGCAACTCGCTGATCGAACCCACACCGCGCAAGCGATCCACGACCGCCCGCAGTGTGATACCCGAGTCGGCAAGATCGTCGACCAGCAGCACTCGCCCGGCCAGTTCGCCCTTGGGCAGCGTGATGTACTTCGCCATGTCGAGCCGACCCTGAATGGTGCCGGCCTCGGCGCGATACGAACTGGTCGACATGATCGCCAAGGGCTTATCAAACACGCGCGACAAGATGTCGCCGGGCCGCATCCCGCCACGCGCCAGGCAAAGAATCTGGTCGAAGCCCCAACCCGACGCATGCACCTTGAGCGCCAGGCGCTCGATCAGCATGTGGTACTCGTCCCATGAGACGTACAGGTGTTTGCCGTCGTCGGTCAGCATTGAATCTCCTCAAGCCTTGTACGGGTGGCGCAGCAGGATCGTGTGCTCGCGATCCGGCCCGGTCGACACCATGTCGATCGGCGCCCCGATGAACTCCTGGACGCGCTGCAGATAACGCCGCGCGTTCAACGGCAGCTGATCCCACTGGGTGATGCCCGCCGTCGTTTCGGTCCAGCCCGGGAACGTGTCGTAGATCGGCTGGCAGGCCGTCACGTCGTCAGCGTCCAGCGGCAGGATGTCGATGCGTTTGCCATGGAGCTGGTAGCCGACACAGACCTTGATCTCCTTGAGGCCGTCGAGCACATCGAGCTTCGTGATGCACAGCCCCGATATGCCGTTGATGATGATCGAGCGCTTCAGCGCCGCCGCGTCGAGCCAGCCGCAACGGCGCGGGCGTCCGGTCACGGTGCCGCGTTCCTGGCCGACTGTCGACAGGTGATGCCCGACGGTCCCTGGAACGTCCATCGGCAACTCGGTCGGGAACGGCCCACTTCCGACGCGCGTCGTGTAGGCCTTGGTGATGCCAAGGATGTAGTGCAGCAGGTCCGGTCCGACCCCCGCGCCCGCGGCCGCATTGCCCGCCACGCAATTGCTCGAAGTCACGTAGGGGTACGTGCCGTGGTCGATGTCGAGCAGTGTGCCCTGGGCGCCTTCGAACAGGATGTTGGCGCCCGCACGGTTGGCGTTGTGAAGCGTGTAGCCCACGTCTGCCATCATCGGTTTGAGCTGCTCGGCCACCTTCATCGCGAGATCGAAGATCGGCTGGAACTCGAGCGGCTTCGAATGCAGGTAGCCGCTCAGTGCGAAGTTATGCAGCTCCAGCAGTTCGCGCAGCCGCTTGGCGAAGCGCTCGGGATGCTTCAAGTCCTGCACGCGCAATGCACGGCGCGCGA
Source organism: Piscinibacter sp. (assembly GCA_041496605.1). Taxonomy (GTDB): domain Bacteria; phylum Pseudomonadota; class Gammaproteobacteria; order Burkholderiales; family Burkholderiaceae_C; genus Albitalea. The sequence continues at coordinate 6,668 of JBGQEX010000045.1, read as the reverse complement.
CTTTGTCTTCGTACGCCGGGCCGATACCCTTGCCGGTGGTGCCGATCTTGCCGGCGCCACTGCTCTCGCGCAACGCCTCGCGCGCCTTGTCGACTTCCACATGGAACGGCAGGATCAGCGGGCACGACTCGCTGATGAACAGCCGCGAGCGCACGTCCAGCCCGATGGCTTCGAGCCGCTCGATCTCGGCCAACAGATGCGTCGGGTCGACGACCACGCCGTTGCCGATGTAGCAGGCCACGCCGTCGCGCATGATGCCCGAGGGGATCAGCTGCAAGGCCGTCTTCACCCCCTTGATGACCAGCGTGTGGCCCGCGTTGTGGCCGCCCTGGAAGCGCACCACGCATTGTGCGTGATCGGTCAGCCAGTCCACCACCTTGCCCTTGCCTTCGTCGCCCCACTGGGTGCCGACGACGACCACGTTTCGGCCGGCGGCCAACGCCTTCGTCTCTTGCATGTTTGAAATTCCAATCCTGAAAACACTGCGGGCCTGCGGCACTCAAAGCGCACGCACCACCCATTGATCATTGACGCCGACGAGCTCGCGGTCGCAGTCGAACTCCTGCCCTTCGTGTTCGTGCCCGGGCAGGATGCACACCACCGTCTCGCCCCGCTCGCGCAGCTGCCGCACGGCTGCCCGCAGCGAAGCGTCTTCGCTCCAGGGGGCGCGAATGGCTGCCGCCAAGCGGCGCGGCGGCACCAGGGTTGCTAGCTCCTTCACGTCGAGGCTGAAGCCGACCGCCGGCCGGTTGCGGCCGAACACCGCTCCGACCTCGTCGTAGCGGCCGCCGCGCGCAACGGCATCGCTCGAACCCTCGGTGTAGACCGCGAAGCGCGCACCGCTGTAGTAGGCGTAGCCACCGAGGTCGGCGAGATCGAATCCGACCTTCACGTCGGGGTGGGCATGCTGAACGTGGGTTGCCAACCACCGCAGATCCGCCAGCGCCGAGCGAATCAGCGGATGCGCCGGCAACTCGCGTTCGGCCGCGGCAAGCACCTCCACGTCGCCGTACAGACGCAGCAGTGCACGAATACCCGCCTGTGCCGCTTGCGGTAATCCTCGCGACAAGTCGTCGAGCGTCGCCCTGTCCTTTGCCGCAAGCGCCGCCACCAGGGCGGCAATGCGAGCGCTGTCGACTGGCAGGCCGGTCAGCAGTCCCCGCACGATGCGGGCGTCGCCAAGGTCGAGCGTCACCTTGGAAACGCCCGCGCCGCGCAGGCAATCCAGTGCAACGTCCTGGATCTCCAGATCAGCTTCCAAGCCGGCATGTCCGTAGATCTCGGCGCCGAACTGCAACGGCTCGCGGGTCGCATGCAGGCCCGACGGCCGCGTGAGCAGCACCGGGCCGCAGTAGCACAGGCGCGTCAAACCATCACGATTGAGCAGATGCGCGTCGATGCGCGCCACCTGTGGTGTGGTGTCCGCGCGCACCCCGAGCGTTCGGCCACTGAGCTGATCGACCAGTTTGAAGGTCTTCAGATCGAGCTCCCGACCGGTACCGGTCAGCAGCGATTCCAGGTGCTCCAGCAGCGGCGGCATCACCAGCTCGAAGCCATAGCCGCGCGCCACGTCGAGCAAGCCCCTGCGCAGTTCCTCGATGTGCCTTGCCTGCGCGGGCAGAACATCGGCGATGTGCTCGGGCAGCAGCCAAGCAGACGACATGTGAAATCACCGGGCGGTTAAAACCGGCATTGTACCGGCGGCACCGCTGCGCCCCGGCATCCACCGAGACGCCTCAGTGCCAGAACAGCACCAGCGTCACGAGGCCGGCCAGCATGCTGCTCAGCCCGATGAAGCGGATCTGCCCATCGCTCATCCGCGTGGCGCGCTCGAACACGCTGCGCCAGGTACTGGGGCTAAAGAACGGCAGCAGCCCCTCCACCACCAGCATCAGCGCCAAGGCACCGAGCAGCAGGTCCCACAAGTCGATGGGCCCGCTCACTTTTTGGACGGTGTGGCGTGGGTGGGTTGAGCCGGCGGGCTGCTGCCGCGCATGGCTCTGAAGAACTCGCTTCCCGGGTCGACCACCATCAGATCGGACTTGCTTCGAAAGCTCGATCGATAGGCATCGAGGCTGCGATAGAACGCGGCGAACTGCGGATCGCGCCCGAACGAATCGGCGAACAAGGCCGACGCCTTCGCATCGCCGTCGCCCTTGACCTTCTGCGCGTCGCGGTAGGCCTCGGCCACGATCACTTCGCGCTGCCGGTCGGCGTCGGCGCGGATCTTCTCGCCGTCGGCCGCGCCGGTGGAGCGCAGCTCGTTGGCCACCCGCTTACGTTCCGACTCCATGCGACGGTAGATCGAGTCGGTGATGTTGGCCGAGAAGTCGACGCGCTTGATCCGCACATCGACGATCTCGATGCCGAACGCCTTGGCCTCGTCGGCCAGCCGGCCGCGCACCGCCTGCATCACCTTCTCGCGATCGGTCGCGAGCATGGCCTGCACCGTGCGCTTGGTCACCTCTTCGTTGAACGCTGCCTGCACGATCGGACTCAAGCGGTTCTCGACGTTGCGCATGTCCACGCCGTTGTTGCGAATGAACTGGCGCGCGTCGGTGATGTGCCACTTGATCAGCCAGTCGATGACGAGGCTCTTCTTCTCGGCGGTGAAGATCGGCCGCGATTCGGGGCTGTCCAGCGTCTGGATTCGGCGATCGAGGAACACGACGTTCTGGAACGGCGGCGGCAGCTTGAACTTGAGGCCGGGTTCGGTCACGACCTCCTTGATCTCGCCCAGCGCATAGATCGCGGCGAACTGCCTTTGGTCGACGATGAAGAGCGTTGAAAACAGCAGCATCAGCACGACCAGCGCGCCGGCGACGTAGAGGCCAAAGCGATTCATGAGATTCGTCGTCCTGTTGTTCTTAGCGGCTCTCGCGGTCCCGGCCGCGCTGATTGTCCCGTGAACGAACGTCGACTGCACCGCTCGCCGGGGCCGTGGTCTCGGCGCCGGTTGCCGGCGGTGTCGCTGGTGCGGCGGCCGGAACTCCGGCCTGTTGCATCAGCTTGTCCAGCGGCAGAAAGAGCAGGTTCGAGTTGTTGCGGGTGTCGACGAGGACCTTGCTGACATTCGAATACACCTGCTGCATCGTGTCGATGTACATGCGGTCCCGCGTCACGGTGGGTGCCTTCTGGTATTCGGCCAGCACACGGTTGAAGCGCTGCGCGTCGCCCTCGGCCTGCGCAATGACGCGCGACTTGTAGCCTTCGGCCTCTTCGCGCAGGCGCGCGGCCGTGCCCTGCGCCTTCGGAATCACGTCGTTGGCGTACGCCTGGCCCTCGTTTTTCGCCCGCTCGCGGTCAGCGCCGGCCTTGAATGCGTCGTCGAACGCCGCCTGCACCTGCTCCGGTGCCTGCACGTTCTGGACGTTGACGTTGGCGATGACAATGCCGGCGTTCAAGCGGTCGAGTTGGGCCTGAATCGATTTGACGAGGTCGCTCGCGATGGCATCGCGTTGTTCATAGAGCACCGAATCCATGTTGCCCTTGCCGACGATCTCGCGCACCGCCGACTCCGCCGCCAGCACGACGGCTTCTTCCGGATCGCGGTTCTCGAACAGGAACGCCCGTGCATCCTTCAGGCGGTACTGCACGGTGAAGCGGATGTCGACAATGTTCTCGTCCTGCGTCAGCATCGACGAATCACGCAAGCCGGTGGCGGGCACCACGGTGTTGCGCCCGACCTCTTTCGAACGCAGTTGGGTCACGGGCACCGTTTCGTGCGACTGAAACGGATACGGCATGCGCCACTGGAAGCCCGCATCCACCGTATTGCTGTAGCGACCGAAGGTCATGACGACTGACTGCTGGCCTTCCTGCACGATGAAGAAGCCGCTGCCGAGCCAGATCAATGCCACCACACCGGCGATCAGTCCGACACCGATGCCCGCGCTCTTCATGTCGGGCTGGAAGTTGTTGCCGCCGCCGTCGCCACCATCATTGCTGCGCGCGCTGCCGCCTTTGCCGCCGAACAGCCCGCTCAATTTGCGGTTGAAGTCACGCCACAGTTCGTCAAGATCGGGTGGGCCGTCGCCGCGCCCACCGCCGCTGGCGAGATGGCGATCGGGTGCCGCCGCGGCGTCGTACAGGCGCTTGCCACGCAAGCGCCCGAGCGCAGCGGTGGCGGCACCCGCGAACAACGCGCCCGCGGCCCGTGCCACCGAGATCATGCGCACAAGAACGCCCGAAGTCATGCCCTGCGGGGCGGCCGATGTTGGGGTCATGTTGATGCGAGAAAGTTTTGTGTGCCGGTTCGAAGCTGATCCGCTGACGCATCGTCGGCCGAATTGGCCAAAACTGGATGTGGGGTCGAATCACTGGAGTTCAAGCGAGCCGCCAACGTGCCTGCGACGGCCTCGGCGATGACGCGGCGCAGCTCGTCCAAGCCCTGCCCCTCGAGCGCACTCGTGAAGACGCGCGGCACTCGCGTGCCGCCATCGAGTTCGAGCGTGTCGGTGAGCGTGCGCGGCCGCTGCGTGTGTTCCAGCTTGTCGAACTTGTTGAACACCAGCACCTGCGGAATGGTGCTGGCGCCGATCTCCGCCAGCACCCGCTGCACCTCGGCCATCTGCTCGCCCTGCACCGGGCTCGCGGCATCGACGACGTGCAGCAGCAGGTCGGCGTCGGCGGCTTCCTGCAGCGTGGCCTCGAAGGCTTCGACGAGCTTGTGCGGCAGGTCGCGGATGAAGCCAACCGTGTCGGACAGCGACACCGAGCGCCCCGCGTCTTCGAGGTAGAACTGCCGCGTCGTGGTGTCGAGCGTGGCAAACAGCTGGTCGGCGGCGTAGCTGCGCGCCTTCACCAGGGCGTTGAACAACGTCGACTTGCCGGCGTTGGTGTAGCCGACCAGCGATACGCGATAGGTCTGGTTGCGTTCGCGCGAACGGCGCTGTGTGCTGCGCTGGCGCTTCACCTTTTCGAGCCTGGCCTTCACCGCCTTGATGCGCTCGCCGATCATGCGGCGGTCGAGTTCGATCTGCGCCTCGCCCGGGCCGCCGCGGTTGCCGATGCCCCCGCGCTGGCGCTCCAGGTGGCTCCAGCGGCGCACCAGCCGCGTCGCCAGGTATTGCAGCTGAGCCAGTTCGACCTGAAGTTTGCCCTCGTGGCTCTGCGCGCGGGCAGCAAAGATCTCGAGGATCAGCATCGTGCGGTCCGCCACGGCGACGCCGAAATGCTTTTCGAGGTTGCGCTGCTGCGCCGCCGACAGTGCCTGATCGAACAGCACCGCCTCGGCCTGGTGTCCCAGTACCAGCGCCTTGATCTCGTCGGCCTTGCCGGAACCGATGAACAGCGCGGGGTCGGGTGCCTTGCGGCGCGCAATGACCCGGGCCACCGCAATGTCGCCGGCCGACTCGGCAAGCAGCGCCAACTCGTCGAGCGTCGCGTCGAAGGCGGCCGAACCGCCCACGTCCACGCCGACGAGGATGGCGCGTGCCGGCCCGGACGAACCCGGCGTTGAATTCGCAGAGATCAAGATCGGCGCAACCTCGGACCTGACAGCGTGGCAGGCTTCAGGTCTGCTCCGGCGTCTCGGCGGCGTGGAAGTTGACCGCGCGACCCGGTACGACGGTCGAGATGGCGTGCTTGTAGACCATCTGCGTCACCGTGTTACGCAAGAGCACCACATACTGATCAAACGACTCGATGTGGCCCTGCAGCTTGATACCGTTGACGAGGTAAATCGACACCGGAACATGCTCTTTGCGCAGCAGGTTCAGAAAGGGGTCTTGTAGGAGTTGCCCTTTGTTGCTCACGATATTCTCCGTGTTGAAAGTTCTGAGAGTGGCACGTTAACACAGGGTTCCCGTGATCACGCCTTAATGCCGGAATGGCCTCAGGATTTCTTGTCGTCGAAGGGGTTGCGCCCCGACCGCATCTCGATGCGCAGCGGTGTGCCGGTCAGCTTGAAGTGCTCCCGGATTCGACCTTCCAGGAATCGCTTGTAGGAGTCGGTGACGTGCTCGAGAGAGTTGCCGTGCACCACGACGATAGGCGGATTCATGCCGCCCTGGTGCGCGTAACGCAACTTGGGGCGAAATGCGCCCGCGCGCTTGGGCGCCTGATGCTCCACCGCATCCAGCAGCAAGCGCGTCAGCACCGGAGTGGACATCTTGCGCGTGGCCGATGCGTGGGCGTCGGCGATGGCTTTCCATACCGGACTCAAGCCCTGGCGCTTGATGGCGGAGATGTGCAGCACCGGCGCGAATTTCAGGAACGCCAGCCGCTGCTCGATGGAGCGTTGCAACAGCTGCTTCTGGTAGTCATCGACCGCATCCCATTTGTTGACGGCCAACACCACGGAGCGGCCACTCTCCAGGATGTAGCCGGCGATGTGCGCGTCCTGGTCGCTGACACCCTGGGTGGCATCGAGCAGCAGCAGCACGACATTCGCGTCGGCAATCGCCTGCAGCGTCTTGACGACCGAGAACTTCTCGATCGCCTCGAACACCTTGCCCTTCTTGCGCAATCCGGCGGTGTCGATCAACTGGAACTTCTGCCCATTGCGTTCGAACGGCACGCTGATCGCGTCGCGGGTCGTGCCCGGCTGGTCGAATGCCACCAGGCGCTCCTCGCCGAGCCACGTGTAGATCAGCGTGCTCTTGCCGACGTTCGGGCGCCCCGCCACGGCGAGGCGTATCGGCGCGCCGGCCTCGGGTTCGGCCTCT
>JBGQEX010000044.1:0-27046 GCA_041496605.1 Piscinibacter sp. | reverse complement strand
CTTGCCGGTTCGCGCCGATCGCGTAGGTGAACTTGCCGAAGCGGGTGTAGCGCAGCACGACGTGGAATATCGCCGCGACCACGAGGAAGATGATCACCGGGTTCGCGCCCGAGCCGATCCAGGCGAAGCCCTCGGTCAGCATGCTCACGGGCATGCCGCCGGTGAACCATTTCGCGAAGCCGCGCGCCGCGACCATCGTGCCCAGCGTCGCGATGAACGGCGGGATGCCGGTGAACGCGATCAGCACGCCGTTGATCAGGCCGATCACCACTCCGATCGCGACGCCGGCCAGGATCGGCCAGATCGGGGCGAGGTCGGTGAGCTGCGGGAACACGGCCCGCGGGAAGTCGGAGACCTGCGCGAGGCTGGCCGCGACGACGGCGGACGCGGCGACGACCGAGCCTGACGACAGGTCGATGCCGCTGGTGATGATGACCAGGTTGACGCCGACCGCGATGATGCCGATCACCGCCATCTGCAGGATGATGATCTGCAAGCGTTCCGGGTTGAGCATGAAGCTCTGGCCATTGAGGTACCAGCCGATCGCCTCGAAGAACAGGCAGATGCCGATCAGCACCAGGAAGATGCCGAGTTCCGGCGGCCAACGGCGCTTGGCCGGCTTGAAAGTCATGGACTGCGCGCCCACGCTGGGATGAGTGATGCTCATGTCGACTCCGTACTTTTGAGTTTGCCCCGCCTACTGCGCGGCCAGTTCCATGATCCGAACCTGATCGGCGTCCTTGCGATCGACGATGCCCGTCAACCGGCCTTCGTGCATCACCATGACGCGATCGCTCATGCCCAGCACCTCCGGCATCTCCGAGGAAATCATCAGCACCGCGACGCCTTGCCCCGCGAGCTGACCCACGAGCCGATGGATCTCGGCCTTCGCGCCCACGTCGATGCCGCGCGTGGGCTCGTCGAGGATCAGGATCTTCGGCTTCGTCAACAACCAGCGGCCGATCAACACCTTCTGCTGGTTGCCGCCGGACAGGTTCTGGATCACCTCGTCCAGGCTGGGCGTCTTGACGCGCAGCTTGCGGCTCATTTCCTCGCAGTTGCTCAGCAGGGCTTCCCGCTGCACGAAGCCGAACTTCACGTAGTGCTGGCTCAGCACGGCGGTTTCCATGTTCGACAGGATGTCGAGTGTCAGGAAGCAGCCGGTGTCCTTGCGGTCCTCGGTCAGGAAGGCCATGCCGTACTTCAACGCCCTGGCCGGCGAGTCGATCGTCACCGGGATGCCCTCGATGACGATCTGGCCCGTGGTGGCCGGCACGACGCCGAACAGCGCCTCGGCGACGTTCGACCGCCCGGAACCGACCAGCCCGGCGAGGCCGAGGATCTCGCCGGCGTGCAGGTCGAAGCTGACGTTCTGGAAGATGCCCCCGACGCCGAGGTTCTTCACCGACATGACGACGTCGCCAATCGGCACCTCCTCCTTCGGGAACATCTGCGTGATCTCGCGGCCCACCATCATGTGGATGATCTCGTCGCGCGTGACTTCGGAGGACTTCTTCGTGTCGATGTACCTTCCGTCGCGGAACACCGACACCTCGTCGGCGATCTCGAACAGCTCGTTCATCTTGTGCGTGATGTAGACGATGCCTTTGCCCTGGGCCCTGAGCTGGCGAATGATTCTGAACAGGTGCGCCACCTCGGTCTCGGTCAGCGCCGAGGTGGGCTCGTCCATGATCAGCACGTCGGAGTCGAAGGACACGGCCTTGGCGATCTCGACCATCTGCCGGCTCGCGATCGACAGGCTGCGGACCTCGGTCTCCGGGTCGATGTCGATGACGAGGCGGTCGAACAGCGCCTGCGTGCGGCGCTTGAGTTCACGGTGGTCCACCAGGCCGAGCTTGGTCAGCGGCTCGCGGCGGATCCAGATGTTCTCCGCGACGGTCATGTAGGGCATCAGGTTGAGCTCCTGATGGATCATCGCGATGCCATTGTTCAGTGCATCGAGCGGGCCGTTCAGCACCAGCGGGCGGCCCTTGACGCGGACCTCGCCCTGGTCGGGCGTGTAGATGCCGGCGATGATCTTCATCAGCGTCGACTTGCCTGCACCGTTCTCGCCCATCAGAGCGTGGACGGTGCCGGCGCGAAGCCGGAAGCGCACGTCGTCGAGCGCGACGACGCCCGGGAAGGCCTTGCGGATGCCTTCGATCTCGAGAAGCGGCACTGCAGCAGCGGGCGCGGCGCCGTGCGGACGTTCGATGGCGACGGTGTCGGACATGGCAGGTGACTCGGTGGGGCGGCGGAAGAGGCAGGACCACCCCGCACGGGGCGTCCTGCCGACGGCGTGAACTCAGTTCTTGCCGGCGTACTTGCTGAGGTTCTCCGGCGTCACGAGCTCGAAGGGCACGTTGACGAAGCGATCGACCGGCTGCTTCTTGATCAGCTTCAGGGCGGCGTCGACCGCACCCGAGCCCTGGCCGGCGGCGTTCTGGAACACTGTCACCTTCAGGTCACCGGCCTTCATCGAGGCGAGTGCGTCCGGCGTCGCGTCGATGCCGGCGACGATGGTCGCGGGCGTCCACTTCTTGCTGGCCTTCAGCGCGTTGATCGCGCCGATCGCCATCTCGTCGTTGTTGGCGATGATCGCGTCGAACTTGACGCCCGACGACAGCCAGTTCGTCGTGATGTCCTGGCCCTGGGTGCGAGCCCACTTGCCTTCGCGTTTGTCGACGATCTTCATGCCGCTGCATTCCTTGGTCGCAACGACTTCCTCGATGTCCTTGGTGCGGGTGCGCCCGGCTTCGTTCGACAGCTCGCCCATCAGCACCAGGATGTCGCCCTTGCCCTTGAGCAGCTTGCAGACTTGCTGGGTCTGCAGCGTGCCCGAGACGCGCTCGTCGGACGCGACGAAGGCCACGCCGGCGGGCAGCTTCTCGAAGTCGGCTGGCTTGCGGTTCACATAGACCAGCGGGATCTTCGCGTCGGACACCATCTTGGTGATCTTCGACGTCGCGTCGGTGTCGACCGGGTTGACGATGATCGCGTCGACCTTCTGCGCGATCAGGTTCTGGATCTGGCTGAGCTGCTTGCCCACGTCGTTCTGCGCGTCCTCGACCTGGACCGTCGCGCCGGCCTTCTTGGCCGCGTCGATCGTGCCGTTCTTCAGGATCGTCAGGAAAGTGTCCTGCTGAGCCATCGCCACGCCGATCTTCTGGGCATGGGCAGCCATCGGCAGGCTGAAGGCGGCGGCGGCGGCCAGCGGAAGCAACACGGTTTTCATCATGAAAGGTCTCCTGGGTGGGTAGTGGGGATCGCGGTTTTCGAGCGCTGCGGGTGCGGGCGCTCTGCAGTGGCGCAACACCCCGGTCCGGCACAACGCGACCGCCTCGAATGGGTTGATCGCGTTGTCTCTCGACAGGTATGGACTGTAGTTCGCGCGCCGAGCAATTTGGAAAAAGATTTCTAAGTGAATACACCTAGCGAAGTTTTATTCTCTAGAATCTAGACTTCCTTCCGACCCCCTGGTACGGCCTTCCGATGGCGGGCCGAGCCCGGCCGTTAAGGCTCGGCCGGAACCCCGCCGCACCCTCGAGAACCCCTTTAGCGCAGGCGGCCTTCGGGCCGATGTCCACGATGAACACCTTGACGTTTCCCGCCGGTCGCCGCTTCGACCTGGCCTGCCTGGGCCGGCTCGCGGTCGACCTCTATTCGCAGCAGGTCGGCGGCCCGCTCGAAGACACGAGCAGCTTCGCCAAGTACCTGGGCGGCAGCTCGGCGAACATCGCCTTCGGCGTGGCTCGGCTGGGCCTGAAGAGCGCGATGGTCTCGCGCGTCGGCGACGAGCAGATGGGCCGCTTCCTGACGCAGACGCTGCAGCGCGAAGGCTGCGACGTTTCGCAGGTACAGGTCGACCCGCAGCGGCTGACGGCGCTGGTGCTGCTCGGCCTGAAAGACCGCGACACCTTCCCGCTATTGTTCTACCGCGAGAACTGCGCCGACATGGCGCTCGATGCGGCCTCGATCTCCGAGGACTTCGTCGCCCAGTGCCGCGCGTTGCTGATCACCGGCACCCACCTGTCGACGCCGACGGTGCGCGCGGCCTCGCTGGCCGCGCTCGGCTTCGCGAAGAAGCACGGCGTGGTGCGCGTGCTCGACATTGACTACCGCCCGGTGCTGTGGGGTTTGACCGGCCGCGGCGCCGGCGAGAACCGCTTCGTCGCCAACGACAAGGTCAGCTCGCAGTTGCAGGAGATGCTGACGCAGTTCGATCTGCTTGTCGGCACCGAAGAAGAATTCATGATTGCCGGCGGCATTGCGGACGACCTGAGCGCGACGCTCAAGCGGGTGCGCGAGGTGACGCCGGCGGCCATGGTCGTGAAGCTCGGCGCCAAGGGCTGCGCTTTCATCCCGGGCGCCGTGCCTGATCGCATCGAGGACGCGCTCACGGTGCAGGGCGAGCGTGTCGAGGTGCTCAACGTGCTCGGCGCCGGCGACGCGTTCGCGGCCGGGCTGATGACCGGCTTCCTGACCGGCAAGGACTTCGTCGAAGCAGCCGGGATCGCCAACGCCTGCGGCGCGATCGTCGTGTCGCGCCACGCCTGCGCGCCGGCGATGCCGACGCCGGCCGAACTGGCGCACTGGTTCAGCGGTATGCGCAACCCGAAGGTCGACGCCGATGCGCAGCTCGCGCACCTGCACCGCACCACGGCGGCGCGTCCGGCCTGGCCCGAGCTGAACGTGATCGCCTTCGACCACCGCAGCCAGTTCTTCGAGCTGGCGCGCGAGGCCGGCGCCAGCGAAGCGCGCATCCCGGCGCTGAAGAAACTGCTGGTGCAAGCCGGCGAGCAGGTCGAACGCAGCCGCTCGCTGCAAGGCAAGATGGGTGTGCTGATCGACGGCGGCCCCTACGGCGAGCAGTCGCTGCATGCCGCCACCGGCCGCGGCTGGTGGGTCGGCCGCCCGGTCGAGCTGCCGGGTTCGCGCCCACTGCGTTTCGACGGCACGCGTTCGATTGGTTCGGCCCTGTTGAGCTGGCCGAAGGAGCAGATCGTCAAGTGCCTGGTCAACTACCACCCGGACGACCCGGTCGACCTGCGCCTCGAGCAGGAAGCGCGCGTGCGCGAGTTGTGGGAAGCCACGCGGCTGAGCGGCCACGAACTGCTGCTCGAGATGATCCCGCCGCGCGCCGTCACGCCCGAAGGCACAGCCGACGCGGCGGTGCTGCGTTCGATCAAGCGCCTGTACAACCTCGGCTTCAAGCCCGAGTGGTGGAAGCTGGCGCCGATGTCCAGCGCCGGCTGGTGCCAACTCGCGGCACTCGTCGCCGAGCGCGACCCGCAATGCCGCGGCGCGGTGATCCTGGGCCTGAGCCAGCCGCTCAAAGTGCTGGCCAAGGGCTTCGACCAGGCCACGCACCCCATCGTCAAGGGTTTCATGGTCGGCCGCACGCTCTGGGCCGATGCGAGCCTGGCGTGGCTGAAGGGCGAGATCGACGATGCTGCGCTGGTCGACCAAGTGGCGGGCAATTTCACGCTGCTGGTGGACGCCTGGCGCGCCAGCCGCGAGGTGATGAGGAGGGCCGCATGATGAAGACGGGAACCGTTCGATTGACGATGGCGCAGGCGCTGGTCAAGTACCTCGTCGCGCTGCGGGTGGAAGAGGCCGACGGCACGCTGCTGCCGTTCTGTGGCGGCGTGTGGGCTATCTTCGGCCATGGCAACGTGGCCGGCATGGGCGAGGCGCTGTACGCCGAGCGCGAGGTGCTGACGACCTTCCGCGCACACAACGAACAAGGCATGGCGCACGCCGCCGTGGCCTACGCGAAGGCGAACTTCCGCCGCCGTTTCATGGCGGTGACGACGAGCATCGGCCCGGGCTCGACCAACCTGGTCACGGCCGCGGCGATGGCGCACGTCAATCGCCTGCCGGTGCTGCTGCTGCCCAGCGACACCTTCGCCAGCCGCGCGCCCGACCCGGTGCTGCAGCAGGTCGAGGGCTTCGAACAAGGCGACGTGACCGCGACCGACTGCTTCCGCCCGGTGTCGCGCTATTTCGACCGCATCACGCGGCCCGAACAGTTGCTGACGGCGCTGCCGCGCGCTATCCAGGTCATGAGCGACCCGGCGATGTGCGGCCCGGTGACGCTGGCGCTGCCGCAGGACGTGCAGGCGATGGCCTTCGACTGGCCGGAAAGCTTTCTGCAACCCGAGCCGGTGCGCTTGCGCCGCCCGCCGCCCGATGCCGATGAACTGGTGCGTGCCGCGAAGCTGCTGGCCAGCGCAAAGCAGCCGCTGATCGTCGCCGGTGGCGGCGTGCTCTACAGCCAGGCCTGGGACGCGCTGCGTGCCTTCGCCGACGCGCACGGCGTGCCGGTGGTCGAATCGCATGGCGGCAAGAGCAGCCTGGCCTGGAACCACCCGCTGAACCTCGGCGCGATCGGCGTAGACGGCGGCCCCGCGGCCAACGAGATGGCACGCGAGGCCGACCTGGTGCTGGCCGTGGGCACGCGATTGCAGGATTTCACGACCGGCTCGCACGCCCTGTTCGCCAAGGCGAAGCTGCTGAGCGTCAACGTGCAGCGTTTCGACGCCGGCAAATGGAGCGGCACGGCGCTGGTCAGCGATGCCCGGCTCGGCCTGACGATGCTCTCGGCCGCGATGGCGGGCTGGAAGGCCGAAGCCGCCTGGACGGCGCGTGCCCGCGACCTCGCCGCCGGCTGGAACGCACGCGTCGGCGAGCTGACCACCCACGTGCCCAAGGACATGCTGCCCTACGACGCCGAGGTCATCGGTGCGGTGCGCGATTCGCATGCCGATTCGCCGGCACGCGACGTGGTCGTCTGCGCCGCCGGCACGCTGCCGGCCGAGCTGCACAAGCTGTGGCGCGCGAGCACGCCGGGCGGCTACCACATGGAATACGGCTACTCGTGCATGGGCTACGAGATCGCCGGCGGCCTGGGCGCGAAGATGGCGCGCCCCGATGCCGAGGTCATCGTGATGGTCGGTGACGGCTCGTACATGATGCTCAACGCCGAGTTGGCGACCTCGGTGATGCTCGGCCACAAGCTGATCGTCGTGGTGCTCGACAACCGGGGTTACGGCTGCATCGAGCGGCTGCAGGTGAAGTCGGGCAGCGCCAGCTTCAACAACATGCTCGACGACTGCGTGCCCGAAGGCGGCGCCCGCTCGACGATCGACTTCGCGATGAACGCGCGCAGCATGGGTGCGAACGCGGTTCACGTGGCCGACATCGCCGAGCTGAGGGCGGCGATGGTCGCCGCGCGCGCGGCCACGACCACGCAGGTCATCGTCATCGACACGACGCACGATCGCATCACCACCGAAGGCGGCTGCTGGTGGGAGGTCGGCATTCCCGAGGTGTCGGCACGCTCCGAGGTGCGCGAAGCGCGCGCCGGCTACGACGACGCCAAGACTCGGCAACGCATCTGATTCCAACCACTGAAGGACAACCACATGAAACCCTGGAACGTACGCATCGGCATCAACCCGATCTCGTGGAGCAACGACGACCTGCCCTCGCTGGGAGGCGAGACGCCACTCGAAACCGCGCTCAGCGAAGGCGCCGCGATCGGCTACGAAGGCTTCGAGCTCGGTGGCAAGTTTCCGAACGACCCGCAGGCGCTGAAGGCCAAGCTCGCCGAATACGGCGTGGCCTGCGTGTCGGGCTGGTATTCGGGCCGCCTCGCCGAAGGCACGCTCGACGACGAGATCGTCCAGTGCGTCGCGCACATGAGCAAGCTGCAGGCGCAGGGCTGCAAGGTCGTGGTCTATGGCGAAGTCGCCGGTTCGATCCAGGGCAGCATCGACGTGCCGCTGGCCAAGCGCCCGCGCTTCATAAACGATGCTCAGTGGCAGGCCTACGCGAAGAAGCTCAATGCCTTCGGCGAGCACCTGAAGGCTGCCTACGGCATCACGCTGGCCTATCACCACCACATGGGTGCCTACGTCGAGGCGCCGGCCGATGTCGACCGCCTGATGGCCGAGACGAATGAGAACGTCGGGTTGCTGTTCGACACCGGCCACGCGTATTTCGGCGGTGCCGTCGACCCGGACGCGCTGCTGAAGAAGCACCTGAAGCGCGTCGTCCACGTGCACTGCAAGGACGTGCGAGCGCAGGTCATCACCACCGCGCGCAACGACGGCTGGAGCTTCCTGAACGGCGTCATCAACGGAACCTTCACCGTGCCCGGCGACGGCGTGATCGACTTCGAGGCCGTGCTGAGCACGCTGCACGACGCCGGCTACGAGGGCTGGCTGGTCGTCGAGGCCGAGCAGGACCCGGCGGTGGCGCCGAGCTATCAATATGCGAAGAAGGGCTTCGACACGCTCAAGGGCATCGTCGATCGCCTGAACGCGGCCGCCGCGAGGGCTGCGTGATGGTCAGCCCCCTGTTGGTCAAGGCCCGGCCCGAAGGCCGCGAGATCGTCGACGTGACCCCCGAGCGTGCCGGCTGGACGCACGTGGGCTTTCGCGCGCTGCGTCTGAAGGCTGGCGAGAGCGAGGCGCTCGCCACCGGCACGCGCGAACTGTGCCTGGTCGTGTTGACCGGCACGGCGGACGTGAACGTTGACGGCCAGAGTTTCCCGGCCCTGGGCACGCGCCAGAGCGTCTTCGAAGAGAAGTCGCCCGCCGCGGTATACGTGCCTGCCGGCAGGCAGGTGACGGTGCGTGCGGCCAGCGACGCTGAGGTCGCGCTGTGCACCGCGCCCGGCGGCGACGTGCCGCGCGAGGTGCGCCTGATTGACCCAGCGACGATGCGCCGCAGCGTGCGCGGCCACGGCAGCAACACACGTTATGTCTGCGACATCCTGCCGCACGACGACCCCACGGCCGCCCACTTGCTGGTTGTCGAGGTGATCACGCCCGCCGGCAACTCATCGAGCTACCCGCCGCACAAGCACGATCGCGACGCGTTGCCCGAGGAAACGCAGCTCGAAGAGACCTACTACCACCGCCTGAATCCGCCACAGGGCTTCGCCTTCCAGCGCGTCTACACCGACGACCGCAGCCTCGACGAATCGATGGCGGTGGAGAACCACGACACCGTGATGGTGCCGCGCGGCTACCACCCTTGTGTGGCGCCGCACGGCTACGACCTGTACTACCTCAACGTCATGGCGGGCCCAGGCCGCCAGTGGCAATTCAAGAACGACCCGGCGCACGAATGGATGCTGCGCCCCGCGCAGTAGCGCCGACGGCGACTCACTTGGCTGTCGGCATCACGAACTCCGCGCCCTTGGCCGTGCTTTCGGGCCAGCGCTGCATGATCGACTTCTGCTTGGTGTAGAAGCGCACGCCTTCTTCGCCATACGCGTGCATGTCGCCGAACAGGCTGCGTTTCCAGCCGCCGAAGCCATGCCAGGCCATCGGCACCGGGATCGGCACGTTGATGCCCACCATGCCGACCTGGATGCGCCGGGCGAACTCGCGGGCGACGTGGCCGTCGCGGGTGTAGCAGGCCACGCCGTTGCCGTATTCGTGTTCGTTGACGAGGTCCACCGCCTCCGCGAAGTCCTTGGCACGCACGCAGGCAAGCACGGGGCCGAAGATTTCCTCCTTGTAGATGCGCATGGCCGGCGTGACATGGTCGAACAGCGTGCCGCCGGTGAAGAAGCCGCTCTCGTGGCCCTTGACCTTGAGGCCGCGGCCGTCGACGACGAGCTTGGCGCCTTCCTCGATGCCGAGCCCGACGTAGCCTTCGATGCGCTCCAGCGCCTGCTTGGTGACGATGGGGCCCATCTCGGCATCGAGCTCCATGCCATTCTTGATCTTCAGCGCCCGGGCGCGTTCGGCCAGCTTCGGAATGATCTTGTCGCCCACGTCGCCCACCAGCACCGCCACGCTGATCGCCATGCAGCGCTCACCGGCCGAGCCGTAGGCCGCGCCGATCAGCGCATCGACGGCCTGGTCGAGGTCGGCGTCGGGCATCACCACCATGTGGTTCTTCGCGCCGCCGAGCGCCTGTACGCGCTTGCCGTGGTGCGCGCCGGTCTCGTAGATGTATTGCGCGATCGGCGTCGAGCCGACGAAGCTGAGCGCCTTCACGTTCGGGTGCGCGAGCAGCGCGTCGACCACCACCTTGTCGCCCTGTAACACGTTGAACACGCCGTCGGGCAAACCGGCCTGCTTAAAGAGCTCGGCCATCAACAGCGACGGCGACGGATCGCGCTCGCTCGGCTTCAGGATGAAACTGTTGCCGCAGGCGATGGCGACCGGGAACATCCACATCGGCACCATGACGGGGAAGTTGAACGGCGTGATGCCGGCGACGACGCCGAGCGGCTGGCGCAGCGTCCAGTTGTCGATGCCGGTGCTCACCTGGTCGGTGAAGTCCCCTTTCAGCAGCTGCGGCACGCCGCAGGCGAATTCGACGATGTCGATGCCGCGCGCCACCTCGCCCTGCGCGTCGGTGAACACCTTGCCGTGTTCGGCGGTGATCATCGCGGCCAGCGTGTCCTTGTGCTGGTTGAGCAGCGCGAGGAAGTTGTTCAGCACGCGCGCGCGGCGGATCGGCGGCGTGTCGGCCCAGGCCGGGAAGGCCGCTTGCGCGGCCGCGACTGCGGCGTTCACTTCGTCGGCGCTGCCCAGCGCCACCTGGCGCGCCACCGCCCCGGTAGCCGGGTTGTAGACCGCTTGGCGGCGGCCACTCGCGCTTGGCACGGCGCGGCCGTTGATGTGGTGGCCGACCTCGGTCGTGGCGGTGAAGGATTCGGGTGCGCCCATGATGTGTCTCCAAAAGGTGTATTGACCAGTCTAGGCCGCGCAAGCCCGCCTGCCAATGCGGGTAGACTGATTTCATTGTTCACTGTCAGGAACAATGAGCTTCAAATCGACGAGACAAACCCATGGGCACCGCACGCACCGACTCGCTCTGGTCCAACGTCCACCTGCTGACGGTGATCGCACAGACCGGCAGCTTCACGCAGGCCGCGCAGCGATTGAACCTGAGCAAGGCCGCGGTGAGCCAGCGCGTCGCCGATCTCGAACGCGCGGTCGGCCTGACGCTGGTGCAGCGCACCACGCGTTCGGTGCGCCTGACCGATGCCGGCCAGCGGCTGGTGGACGACACGGCCGAATCCTTCGCGCACATTGCGCGCAGCGTCGGCAGCGTGCGCGACCTGGCCGGCCAGCCGCGTGGGCTGGTGCGCGTGACGGCACCGGTGGCGCTGGGGCGGCAGCACGTGGCGCCGACGCTCGAGGCCTTCTTTCGCCAGTACCCGGAGGTGCGCGTCGAGCTGGAACTGTCGGACCGGTTCGCCAACCTCGCCCATGAAGGATTCGACCTGGCGGTGCGCCACACCAGCGCGCCGCCGGACAACCATGTCGCGTGGAAACTGTGTGACTCGCGCACGCTGCTGGTGGCGAGCGCCGGCTACCTGCGCCGCCGCGGCACGCCGATGCAGCCGTCGGAACTCGCCACGCACGACTGCCTGACCTATCTGCGCAGCGGTCCGGCACTGTGGCTGTTCGAGCGGGTCGAGCGCCCGCGTGCGGCGCGCGAGCCGCAGCGCCTGAGCGTGGCGGTGCAAGGCCCGCTGCGCGCCAACAACTCCGAGGTGCTGCGCGACGCAGTGCTGTCAGGTCTGGGCATTGCGCAATTGCCTGACTTCAGCGCCGCGGCGGCGCTGCGCGCCGGCCGGCTGCGCGAGGTGCTGCCCGCGTGGCGGCCGGTCGGATTCTTCGGCGATGCAATCTATGCCATTCGCCCGTGGAGCCCGACCACGCCGCGGGCGGTGGCGGCGCTCGTCGAGCATTTGCGTGGCGCGCTGGTGGCCGGATTTACCGCCTGAAACGGGCAGACAGCCGGGCTGCCCTACGACTGACCGGCCTCTAAGCCGGCGCGTGGCACACCGCTTCGACGTTGTTGCCGTCCGGATCGAGCACGAATGCGCCGTAGTAGTTCGGGTGATAGTGCGCCCTCACGCCCGGTGCACCGTTGTCCTTGCCGCCCGCGGCGATGGCTGCGGCGTGGAATGCATTCACTTGGTGCCGGTCAGCGGCACGCCAGCACAGGTGGGTCGGCCCTGACACCGGCTCGGTGTGGTCGACAAACCAAGTGTCGATCTTCAAGCCGATGCCGGGCGCATCGAAACCGAAACCGAGCACACCCACGCCGTCGTGCACGCTGTCATAGGCCTTGCGGTAGCCCAAGGAGGCCAGGGCACGGGTGTAGAAGTCGCGCGTGGCGGCGAGGTCGCGCACGCGCAGGGTGATGTGATCGATCATCGGTAGCTCCTCGGGACCTTACGCCAGCGGTGGGCTCGGGCGCGGACAAAAAAAAGCCCACCCGCGTTAGCAGGTGGGCTGTGTCAAGTCCTCAAATAAAGGACGTCGTTGGGACGGTTGCTGGTCTTTCACCCTGTTCTTGGTCGTTGTTGTGGGCCGGGTGTTTCGGACCTGGATCGCGTAGTCTTAATAGACTCCGTGTGACAGCGATTGGCGCGACTTTAGGGGCCGCGCCCCTTGCCGCCTATCCCCAATACGAGGGAGAGACCGTGCAACCATTTGTAGGCAAGCCGCTCGTGTGTGATCCGCTGCACCGTTTCAGGCGTGGGCCAGCAGGCGCGCGGCCGCCAAATCCCACAGCGCCGAACCACAACTCTTGAACAACACCGGGGCGACCCGGTGGCGCGCTGTGCTGCCCGTCACGATTCGTGCCAGTGTTTCGAGCGCGTTCAGGTCCACACCGGCTTGGATCAGGTCGCCGGCCTCGTCGCGCGCGGCGTCGCTGTCGATGACGATCGTTGCGCTGCGGCTCAGCTCGCGCACCAGATTGGGTGCGAGCTCGATCATGTCCGGCTTGAACGAGCCGACCGCTGCGATGAAGGCGTCGCGGCGCGTGATCGACGCGAGGCACACCTCACGCGCCGTCGTCGCCGTCACCACCAGGGGGCAGCGCGCCAGCGCGTCGGCCATGTCGAGCACGCGACGCGCCTCGATGCCGATGGCCCGGGCATGCGCGACCAAGGCATCGGCCGACGCTGCCGAGCGGGAATGCACCCACAGCTCGCGCACGCCGAACAGTTCGGTGAACGCCTCGACATGCGCTCGCCCCTGCGTGCCCGCGCCGATCACCAGCAAGGGGCCCGACGGCACCGGGGCCAGCCATCGCGCAGCGAGCGCCGACACCGCAGCTGTGCGGCGCGCAGTGACCGTGGGGCCGTCGCACAGCGCGAGCCGCTCGCCGGTGGATGCGCGCAGCACCCACATGTCGCCCTGGATCGCCGGCAAGCCGCGCGAGGGGTTGTCGCCGACGAAGCTGATCAGCTTGGTGATCGCGACATCGCCGGCACCGGCATCCAGCCACGCCGGCATCACGAACAGCGACGCGCCCGGCGCCATCGGCAGCACCATGCGTTCGGGCACATGCGCGCGGGCGGCGGCGTGGTCGCGCAGCGTGGCCTCGACGGCATCGACGAGCGCGCCCCAGGGCAACGCGGCGGCGGTCTGGGCCGCGTCGAGCCAGCCGAGTTTGGGAGAGGTCATCGCCGAATGATAGGCAGCGCGCGACAATCGCGGCATGCCCGCTCCATCGCGCCCCCGCCAGACTGCAGTGCACCGCGCTGCCTCACCCGTACCGTTGACCGAGCGCGAGCTCGACGAACTGCAGGCCTTGCTCGACCGCGTGCCGGCGCCGCTCGAAGCGCTGGACGTGAGCATGCTCGACGGCTTTCTTTGCGGCGTGCTGGTGCAACCGCAGCGCATTCCCGATAGCCGCTGGCTGCCGCACGTCACCGATGCCGATGGCCGGGCGCTGCCGGCCGGCTTCGATGCCACACGGCTGCAGGCGCTGGCGCGTCGGCGGCACGCCGAGCTCGACGATGCGATCGAGCGCCGTCAATGGTTCGACCCCTGGGTGTTCGAACTCGAAGACGACGCGGCCGATGCGCTGGACCCCGATTCGGCACTGGCGCCGTCCGCGGTCGACGCGGTCTATCCCTGGGTGGCCGGTTTCGCCACCGCGCTCGAATTCTTCCCGGCACTGATGCAGCTCGACGCGCACTCGATCACCGAGCCGCTGGCACTGCTGTACCGCCACCTCGACCCGGACGACCTGGAAGACGCCGACGATCTGATCGAAGAGATCGAGTCGCTGGAGCCGCCGCAGGATCTGACCGAGGCGGTTGAAGGGCTGGTCAGAGCGACGCTGCTGCTGGCCGATGTGGCACGCCCCGTCCCGGCACCG
Source organism: Piscinibacter sp. (assembly GCA_041496605.1). Lineage (GTDB taxonomy): Bacteria > Pseudomonadota > Gammaproteobacteria > Burkholderiales > Burkholderiaceae_C > Albitalea. The sequence continues at coordinate 12,886 of JBGQEX010000044.1, read as the reverse complement.
GCCAGCGCGACGCCCGGCACGCGGCAGCGGCCGCATCGCCGCTGAAGACGCTCAGGCGGCGCCGAAGCGCCGCTGGGCGTGCAGCCCGAGTCCGGTTGCGACGCTGGCGAAACGATCACCGCGCACCGCGCGCGAGGCCGGGAAGGCCGCTGCAATCCTTTGCGCCAGCAGGCGCAAGCCGGTCGATCCGCCGGTGAAATACAGCGCATCGATGCGCTCGGGCCGCAGCCCGGCTTGCGCCGCGGTGATGCGCGCGGCCTCGACGATGCGAGCCATGTCGCCTTCGATGGCCCGCACGGCGGCCTGCTCGGTGAGCGCCACGCCGAGCCCGCGCTCGACATGGCCCAGGTCGATGCGCGTGTCGCCACCCTCGGCAACATCGATCTTCGCCTGCTCGGCCCGCGCGGCCAGCTCGTGGCCGAGCCGCTCGGTCACGACCGTCATCAGCCGCTGGTGGTGCAGCGCGTTGTCGTAGAAGGCGCGCATCTGCCGCAACTCGGCGACGCGCTGCGGGCTGTAGACGGTGTTGATCAGGTGCCAGGTGGCGAGGTCGAAGTAGACCGCGCTCGGCACCTCGCGCGGTGCGGCGCCGTTGATGCTCGGGCCGAACGCGCCGTAGCCGAATTCGGGCAGCACGCTCGCCAGTTCGACGCGCCGGTCGAAGTCGGTGCCGGCAATGTGCACGCCGTGGTTGGCGAGGATGTCGTCGCGGCGGTCGAGCTTGGCCGCGCGCTGGGGCCCGACGCGCACGACCGAGAAGTCCGACGTGCCGCCGCCGATGTCGGCCACCAGCACGATTTCTTCGCGCTGCACGCTGCGTTCGTGGTCGAACGCGGCGGCGATCGGTTCGTACTGGAAATGCACGTCGTCGAAGCCGACCGAGCGTGCCGCCGAGGCCAGCGCAGCCTGCGCCTGCGCGTCGCGCAACGGCTCGTCGTCGACGAAGAACACCGGCCGGCCGATGACGGCATGGCGAATCGCCCCGCCGGCCTGCGCTTCGGCCAGCGTCTTCAGGTGCCGCAGGTAGCCGGCGATGATGTCCAGGTACTTCACGCCGCGGCCGCCGCCGACGTCGGTGGTCTGGTCGACCAGACTGGAGCCGAGAATGCTTTTCATCGAGCGCATCAGGCGGCCGTCGATGCCGTCGACGTAGGCGGCCACCGCGGCGCGACCGAAGGCGCGCGGCGGGCCGTTCGTTTCAGGCCCGTCGACGAAGTAGAAGACGGCGGTGGGCATCGTGCGCTGGCCCGGCTCCAGCTCGACCAGGCGCATCTCGCCCGACGCCGTGGGAACCGCGATGGCCGAGTTGGAGGTGCCGAAGTCGATGGCGCAGTACATGGGGGTCCGGGGGCGAGCGAGGGGCAGCGCGGGGGCGCGATTGTAGGTGGATGGCGCGCCGGCCGGAAGATGCCGGCATACTCTCGCCGGCACACCGCCCCCCGCCATGTCTGCTGCCGAAGACCTGTCCCAACTGCTGTCGCGCATCGCGCTGCGCGACCGCGCCGCGTTCGAGCGGCTTTATCGCGCCACCTGCGCGCATCTTTTGGGCGTTGCGTTCCGTATATTGAACAATCGGGACCGCGCCGAAGAGGTGCTGCAGGAAGCATTCATGAACGTCTGGCACAGCGCCAATGGATACAACGCCGCCGTGGCCACGCCCATGACCTGGCTCATCAACATCGTGCGCAACAAGGCGATTGACACATTGCGCTCGGGCAAGACCGAGCGCGCATCGACCGTGGCGCTCGACGACGAGGGCATGGACGTGGCCGACGACGGCGCGCGGCAACCACAACACCTGCTCGACGACAGCCTCGTCAAGGCACACATCGACACCTGCATGAGCCAGCTCAACGCCAGCCAGCGCCAGGCGCTGGCGCTGGCCTACTACCGCGGCATGGTCCACACCGACATCGCGCAGGCGCTGAATGCGCCGCTCGGCACCGCCAAGGCCTGGGTGCGTCGCGGGCTCGACAAGCTGAAAGACTGCCTCGAGGCGGCAGGAGTGGCTGCATGAGGGTCGCCGCATGAACTACCTGCGCCGCGAACTCCTGGATCGCCTCGCGCGCGAGTACGCGCTGGGGACACTCGTCGGCCCGGCGCGGCGCCGTTTCGAGCGCGTACTGCGCGAGACGCCGGTGGCGCTGCTGGCGGTCGGCACCTGGCAAGAGCGATTCACGGTGCTCGCAGCCGGCGTGCCGGCGGTGGCACCGCGCGAATCGGTGTGGCGCGGGCTCGAGCAGCGCCTGTTCCCCACCGCCGCCGCGGTGCTGGTGGGGAGGCCGCTGCAGTGGCTTTGGAACCTGCTGTCGGCGCGCACGCTCGGCGGGGCGTTGGCCGGCGTGTTGCTGTGCGCGGTGGTGTTGCGCCTCGAACCCGGCTGGGTCGGCCTCGAGCCACAAGTCGAAGCGCTGCCGGCGAGCTACGTCGGGCTGTTGACCGACACTGCAGGCCAGCCCACGGTCCTGGCCAGTTCGCGCCGCCACGGCCGCCAGCTGACGGTGAAACTGCTGCGGCCGGTCGAACTGGCACCGGACCAGGTGGCGCAATTGTGGGCGCTGCCCAAGGATGGCAGCGCGGCCTTCCCCATCGGCGTGGTGCCGGGCCGCGGCACGGCCGCCGTCGCACTGGCCGACACCTCGGAGAAGCTGTTCTTCAACGTCGCGCGGCTCGCGGTCAGCATCGAAACCGCGCCGGCCAAGGCGGGCGACGCGCCGAGCGGGGCGTTCGTGCTGTCGGGCCCGTGCGTCAAGCTCTGGTAACGCGCGAAATCTCGCATCGGCGCTGCGTCCGTCGCGCGAGGCGCGCCGTAAGTGGGGCCAAGACATCAATGACGGTGTCTGCACAACCCGAGGAACACACCATGAACTTCGCATTCAAGCGCATCCTGACCGTCGCCACACTGGCCCTGTCCATCCAAGCCGCGTTTGCCGCCGACACCGGCCCGTCCGTGTCGTCCGCGCCGGACAAGCTCGCCGGGGCGCGCGCGCAGATCGCCGCCAAGCAATGGGCGGCGGCAGTCGACGAGCTCAAACATGTCAACGACACCGCCAGCGCCGACTGGAACAACCTGATGGGCTACAGCCTGCGCAAGGGCAAGACCCCCGACCTCGACGCCGCCGAGAGGTACTACGACGAAGCGCTGCGCATCGACCCCAAGCACCGGGGTGCGCTCGAATACTCGGGTGAGCTGTACCTGATGAAGGGCGACCTCGCGACCGCCGAGAAGCGCCTGGCCGCGCTCGACAAGCTGTGCTTCATGCCCTGCGAGCAGTACACCGACTTGAAGAAGGCGGTCGAGCGCTACAAGGCTACCGGCAACAAGTACAGCTGGAGCTACTGATTCGCCCGGCGGCGTGGCTCAGGCGGCGCGTCAGCGTTCCGCCGGGGTACGCCGCTGGAACGCGTCGTTGACGGCGGGTGTAGCGCTTGCCGGGCCCTTGCGCTGACCGATCGCGCCCGACGGCTCGCTGGGCAGGGGCCGTTGCGAGTTGGTGTCGGCACGCCGCAGGTGGCTGAAGTCCGGCAAGCCACTCTCGGTTGCAGCCAGCAGCAAAGCACTCACCACGGCACCGGTCACGGTGCCCCAGGTCAGTGCTTGCAGCGAGGTCAGGGTCATGATGCGGCTCCGGAATGTAGAAAACGCTTTTCGACGCGTCACCTTTGAACCATAGCGGGCGTCCCCGCGTATTTCTATCCATCGAAATAGGGAGACGAGCGTCGAGCCCGTGTCGAGCACAATCGCCACCCTCGAAGCCCTCCCATGATCAATCGACGCCAACTCCTGCATGACCTGAGCCGCCGCGCCGCGGCGCTGGCGCTGGGCAGCCTGTTCGCTGCGCCCGGCCTGCGCGGCCACGCACGTGCAGCCACGCGCTTGCCGAACGGCGACTACCCCTTCACGCTCGGTGTTGCAAGCGGCATGCCACGCCCCGCGTCGGTGGTGATCTGGACCCGGCTCGCGCCACGCCCCCACGAGGTGGGTGGCGGCTTGCCTGCCGCGCCGATTCCGGTGCGCTGGGAACTCGCGGACGACGAACGTTTCTCGAGTGGCCTGCGCAGTGGCGAGGCCCTGGCGCGTGCCGAGCACGCCCACAGCGTCCATGTGGACGTGGGCGGGCTGGCCGCGGGGGCGCAGTTCTTCTATCGCTTCATCGCCGGCGACAGCGCGAGCCCGATCGGGCGCACACGCACCGCACCGGCGGCCGACGCCGACGTGGGCCGGCTGCGCCTGGCGCTCGCGTCATGCCAACACTACGAGCAAGGGGCCTTTGCGGCGCACCGCGAAATCGCAGCGCGCGACCTCGACCTGGTGCTGTTCGTCGGCGACTACATCTACGAGTCGACCAACCCGCGCTACCGCGTTCGACCGCACGAGGCCGGCATCCCGCTGACCCTCGACGACTACCGCGCCCGCCACGCGACCTACAAGCTCGATGCCCACCTGCGTGCCGCCCATGCCGCCCACCCGTGGGTGCTGACCTGGGACGACCACGAAGTCGAGAACGACTACGCAGACGACCACTCGCCGAGCAACTTCGGTGTCGAAACGTTCCTGCGCCGCCGCGCCGCCGCCTACAAGGCTTACTTCGAACACATGCCGGTGTCGCCGGCCATGGCACCGGTCGGGCCGGCGATGCGCGTCCACGACCGCTACCTGTGGGGCCGGCTGGCCGAGCTGTGGACGCTCGACAACCGCCAGTTCCGCAGCGTCCAGCCCTGCGCCGACGCGCGCGGCGCCGGCGGGCGCCTGCTGGCGCAATGCGACGAGCTCGGCGACACCGCGCGCAGCATGTTCGGCGCCGAGCAGGAACGCTGGCTGGCGCAGGGGCTCGCGGCCAGCCGGCGGCGCTGGAAGCTGCTCGGCCAGGGCACGCAGATCAGCGACAGCGGCGTCGACACGCCGCTCGGCCGGCGCATCTACACCGATGGCTGGGACGGCTACCCGGCGGCGCGGGAGCGGCTGCTGCGCGCCATTGCCGAGCCCCAACTCGCCGACGTGCTGTGCCTGGGCGGCGACGTGCACCGCCACGTGGCGGCCCAGTTGAGGTTGCGCCCGAACGATGAGCACTCGCCCATCGTGGCCAGTGAATTCGTCTGCAGCTCGGTGACCAGCCACGGCCTGTCGGAGGCGGTGATGGCGCTGATGCTCGCGAGCAACCCCGACATGCTGCACGGCCGCAGCGACGAGCGCGGCTACGCGCTGCTCGACATCACGCCCGACGCGGCGACATGCGAGTTCCGCGCCACGCCGTTTCCGGCCCAGGCCGAGGCGCGGCTCACCTCGCAGGCGATGTTTCGGGTCGAGTCGGGGCGCGCCGGCGTGCTTCGCGCGTGACTCTTACAACGCGCTGCGACACTCCGTAACGAACTGCACGCAAACAGTGCCGCATTTCGACGCACCGGGCGTGCACGGTCACGCCCACACTGCGATCATCAAGGTGCGTTGCGAGGGGGTTGCGATGAACAAGCTTTCTGCTCTGCCGTGGTGGTCGGCGGTGGGTTCGCACCAGCCGGCCCCACACGACGACACTGACTACGCCGACATGGGCACGGCCTTCGGGCTCGATGCGAGCCTCACGCCGCCGGGCCAGCCGCCCGCCGCGACGCCCGCCGATGCGGCCGAGGCGCCTGCGCCGACGACGCCGACGGACCGCCTGAACGGCCGCTCGGTGATCTGAAGAGCGCCAAGCGAAGCGAGCGCGACCCCTCAAGCCACGCCCGAGGATCCGGCTCCGCCAGTCCGATGGGTGGCGCCCCTTGGGGGCAGGAGCGAAGCGACTGGGGGGCCAATCACCTCACGATCAGCACCGGCGTCTTGCAGCCCGCCAGCACCTTGCTGGCCACCGACCCCAACACCAGGTTGGTCAGCGTTCCATATCCGTGCGAGCCCATGATGATCATGTCGAAGCGGCCCGCGCTGGCTTGCTTGCAGATCAGATCGGCGGCCGGCCCCACCTTGCTCACGTAGTTGGCCGCGATCCCCTGCTTGGCGAGGAAGCTGCGAATCGGCTTGAACACCTTGTCGGCTTCGTCGGCGTAGTAGCTCTTGAGCAGTTCGCGGTCGAGCGCCGAAGCGGCGTGCGGCGGCACCGCCATCACTGCGGTGATGACGGTGTAGTCGTGGTGCGAACCGAGCAATTCGTCGTGCGCGGTCAGGTAGCCCAACATGCGCTTCGTGTAGGCACTGCCGTCGGCGGCAACGAGAATCTTCATGGTGGCTCCTGGTGGGCACGCATTCAGTGTGAACAAGCCCTAGTCTGGCGCCGCCCGGCACGGTGCCGGTTGATGGTGCTCAAACGTCGACCGTGAAACCGCCATCGTAGCCCGCGGCTTCGCCCTTGCGTGCATGGCCGCGGGCGTTGCTGACGACGCGCGTGCTGGCGCTGCCGTGGCTCACCCGGTAGTCGTGTCGGCAATGCACATGGCCGTGAATCCACAGGTCGGCGTGGTGCAGCAGATCGTCGTCGGCGTTGCAGAAGCTCGCCGTGCCGGGCTGGTCGCCATAACGCGGGTCGGCGCTGCGCAGGCTGGGCGCGTAGTGCGTGATGACGACGGTCGCGTCACAGTCCGGCACCGGCCGCGCCAGTTCGCCGGCGAGCCAGGCGCGGCAGGCCAGTGCTTCTTCGCGCACACCGGTTGCATCGAACGGCTCGCCGTGGCGCGTTGAACGCATGATCCGCATGAAGTAGGCCGCGGAGCGCAGCACCCGTTCGCGCTGAACGCCGCTGATCGGGCCGAACAGGTCGAAGTCGCACCAGCGGATGCTCGCGACGAAACGAATGCGACGGCCGCGCGCGTCGGCGAGCACCAGGCTTTGCTGCTCCAGCATCGTCAAGCCGAGGTCGTCGCAGCGTTCGCGCAGCGCGGGCCAGACCTGCGTCAGCTCGCGGCCGTCGAACTCGTGGTTGCCGGCCACGTAGACCACCGGCGCCGGCCAGCCCCGAAAGCGTTCCAGGCCGGCCCAACTGCTGTCGATGTCGCCGGCCAGCACCAGCAGTTCGGCGCCGGGCGCCGGCTCGGGCTCGAAGGCTTCGGTCTCGAGGTGCAGGTCGGACAGGATCTGCAGTTTCACGCGCCGTGGCAGTGTTTGTACTTCTTGCCGCTGCCGCACGGGCAGGGATCGTTGCGGCCGACCTTCGGCGTCTCGCGCTTGACGGTGTCGACCTTGTAGCGCGAATCGCGCGTCAGGTCCGACAGGTCGGCCACCGTCACCACCAGTTCCTCGATCGCGTCGTCGAGCGTGGCGAGCGGGTGTTCGCGGTCCAGCGTGGCGACGACCTCGCGCTCCTCGTCGGTCTCGGCCGGCAGGTGGCGGTACAGGCGCGCCAAGGCCGACATCACCGCATCGTCGGGCAACTCGGCCAGGTCGGGAAAACACAGCGTGGCGTGCTGGAATCCGGCCACCCACGGCATCAGCGCCTGCGAAACGGGGCTCAATCCGGCCATCGGGTCGGGCCCGCCGTCGGCGGGCGGTTGCAGCGGGTGTTCGTCGTCGAACTCGAGGATCAGCGGGTTGAACCAGCCGTCCTCGACCATGGCGCGGTTCAGCGCGGCGTGACGGCGCAGGATCAGCGACTGCGTGTGGGCCAGCCATGCCGCGTCGACGTCGTCGGGCAAGGGCTGGCCTTCGAAGTCGAACACATGTGGCAGCCAGGTGGCGGCGTCGAGCAGCACCGGCTGCACCAGCACGCCGCATAGAAAACCGTCGAGCATCACCGCATCGCAAGGCTCCAGCGGTTCGGGCGTGGCGGCCAGCAGGTCGTCGAGTTCGGCGAACTCGGCATCGGTGAGGTCGTGGACGGTGGCGGAAGCGGCGGGCGCGGGCATGGCAGCTCGAAGGCGTGGCGGTGGCGCGATTGTCCTATGCCAGCTTGCCCTCTTGACTGGACACCGAGAAGCGGCCGATCAGGCGGTAGCGTGCACCCGGGTGGTACAGCCGCGCGATCGATGCCACCTTGCCTTGCGACACGGTGCGCCGCGACACCATCAGCAAGGCGCTGGCGGCCGGCACGTCGAGCAACTTTGCCTGCTCGGGCGTGGCCAGCACGGCCTCGACCACCTGCTCGGCCTCGGTCAGCGGTGCGTGTTCGAACAGCACACGCGAGGGGGTGACGCAGCTGAAGTCCTGGCGCAGCAGGTCGGGCGCCAGCGCCGGATTGACGTGGCGGTCCTCGAACTGGATCGGCACGCCGTTCTCCAGATGCACCAGCTGGCAGCGAAATACGGCCGTGCCCTTGCGCAGCCGCATCGCGCCGGCCACGTCGGCGCTGGCACGTTCGCGCGTGATGCCGCAGACGCGCGTCGTGTGTGCGTGGCCGCGTTCGGCGATTTCGTCATGGATGTCGCGCACCTGCAGCAGGTTGGATATCGGGTGCAACTCGGCCACATACGAGCCCGATCCCTGGCGCCGCTCGATCAAGCCTTCGGCCTCCAGTTCGCGCAGCGCGCGGTGCACCGTCATGCGGGCGCAGCCGAACTGCAGCACCAGCTCGCGCTCCGAGGGCAGGCGAACGCCGGGCTGCCATCCGCCGTCGGCGATGCGCTGGTGAATCGAGGTCTTGACCGTCTCGTACGATAGGTTGCTCTTGCGGCGTGCGTTCATTCAGCGATTCTGCATGCTAAAGTTGTCTAGACCACTTCGGATTTCCACCATGCGGCACACCATCACGCCGGGGCTTCTGGACAAGGCCGCGCTGCAGCAGGCGAGCCAGGGAGGCGCGAGCTTCGCGCTGGCCGCTGCGGCGCGCGAACGCATCGCCGCGAGCGTGCGGGCGGTGCGTGAACTGGTGTCGCGGCACGATCCGGTTTATGGCATCAATACCGGCTTCGGCAAGCTCGCGCAAACACGTATCGCCGACGACCAGCTGATGCAGTTACAGAAGAACCTGGTGCTGTCGCACAGCGCCGGCGTCGGCCAGCCGCTGGCGGCGCCTGTGGTGCGGCTGATGCTGCTGCTGAAGGCAGCGAGCCTCGCGCATGGCGTGTCGGGCGTGCGCGGCGAGATCATCGACGCGCTGCTGGCGCTGCTGAACGCCGACGTGCTGCCGGTGGTGCCCGAGAAGGGCTCGGTCGGCGCCTCTGGCGACCTCGCGCCGCTCGCCCACCTGAGCGGCGTGCTGCTGGGTGTCGGCGAGGCCTTCGTCGACGGGCGGCGCGTGAGTGCGGCCGAGGGGTTGGCGCGGGCCGGCCTGGCGCCGTTCGAGCTGGGCCCGAAGGAAGGCCTGGCCTTGCTCAACGGCACGCAGTGCTCCACCGCGCTCGCGATCCATGCCGCGCAACGCCTGCAGCGCATCTTCGATGCGGCGGTGGCCGTCGGCGCGATGACGGTCGACGCGGCCAAGGGCTCCGACACGCCGTTCGATGAGCGCATCCACGCCGTGCGCGGCCAGCGTGGCCAGCGCGAAGTCGCGGCGCGCTACCGCGAGTGGCTGCACGACAGCGCGCTGCGCCGATCGCACCTGCACTGCGAGAAAGTGCAAGACCCGTATTGCCTGCGCTGCCAGCCGCAGGTGATGGGCGCCTGTCTCGACCAGATGGCGCATGCATGGGACATCCTGATCGCCGAGGCGAACGGCGTGTCAGACAACCCGCTGGTGTTCGCCGACACGCTGGAGGCGCTGTCGGGCGGCAACTTCCACGCCGAGCCGGTGGCCTTCGCCGCCGACAACATGGCGCTGGCCATCGCCGAGATCGGCGCGCTGTCCGAGCGGCGCACCGCGATGCTGATGGACCCGGTGCTGTCGGGCCTGCCGGCGTTTCTGGTCGAGCACGGCGGCCTCAACTCCGGCTTCATGATCGCGCAGGTCACGGCCGCGGCGCTGGCCTCGGAGAACAAGTCGCTCGCGCACCCGGCCAGTGTCGATTCACTGCCCACGTCGGCCAACCAGGAAGACCATGTGTCGATGGCCACCTTCGCTGCGCGGCGCCTGCATGCGATGCTCGACAACACCGCCGGCGTCGTGGCGATCGAGTGGCTGGCCGCTGCGCAGGCCCTGGAATTCCACCGGCCCTTGCGCTCCTCGCCGGCGATCGAAGCGTTGCATGCGCAGCTGCGCGCGCAGGTGCCGTTCATGAGCCAGGATCGCTTGATGGCGCCCGACATCGCCGCCGCCACGGCGCTGGTCGAACGCGGCATGCCGGAGCACTGACTCAGCGGCCGCTACGCCGGCTGCCGCAGGCTCTTGGTCATGCGCATCGCGTCTTCCACGCCCTGGTAGTAGCCCTCGTGCAGCCCCGTCTCCGTGAAGCCGTGAACGCCGTAGAACGATCGCGCGGCCATGTTGTGCGCTCGCGTCTCGAGCCGTATCTGACCGATGCCGGCCACCCGCGCGGTGGCCTCGAGCCATGCCAGCAGTGCCGCGCCCACGCCCTGGCGGCGCCGCGCCGCGTGCACCGCCAGCAGCAGCAAGTGGGCTTCCGCGTCGCCGTATTTCATGATCGCAAAGCCGAGCAAGGCGCCGCCCCGGCGCGCCACCGCCACGTTGGTCGACGCATCGTGCAGGCTGCGCGTTACGCGGCGCGCGGTCCAGCTCCAGCCGAGGCCATGCTCGATTGCATCCCTGGACAACTCGGCGATCTCGATCGCGTCCGCCGGGACGGCGAGGGTGACTTCGCAGTTGGCGAGCATGAGCCGTCAGGTCTTTGGCGCGTGCAGCGCGATCCGGTTGCCTTCGCTGTCGATGACGATCGCGCGCCAGCCATGCTCGCCGATCTGATGAATCGGCTGCAGCAAGCGCCCACCATGCGTCTCGGCCGCCTTGACCGCCTGCGCCAGGCGGCCCTCTGCGTTCAGATAGACGAGCGGCCCGATGTTCGACGGCGAGTTCTCCGGCCCCGGCGTGTACAGACAGCCGCCGACGCTGTTGCCTTCATGCGGCAACAGGCCGAAGACGAAACCGGCCCCGCCTTCGCGCGTCACCTCGGCGCCGAGCACGGCGCTGTAGAAACCGATGGCGCGGCCCAGGTCGATGACCGGGATGTCGACCCACACGAACTGATTCTTCATGGCTGCACTCCTGTGATTTCAGGCGTCGCTGGACAGGCCGCTCGGGTCTTCCTGCGACAGGTAGCGGTGCAAGGCACGAACGGCTGACGACGCATGTTCACCCCAGTGGATCTGGAAGTTGAAACCCCACTGCCAGATGGCATCGTCGACGCTTCCTGCGTCGTACAGGCACAGGCCGGTGGCCACGTCACGATAGATGTCCACCAGATCGTCCGCCAGGTCTCCGACCACGGGCTCTTCAGGGCGCAAGACCAGCGGGCTGAAGATTTCGCTGTAGTGCTGCAGCGGGATGGCCGCCGCCCGGCCGCGCACGGCGCGCAAGCGCTCGGCCAACGCGGGCTCGGCGCCCGACCCACCGGACACGCCTTCGCACCAGGGCTGAGGCAACTCGAGCGCGGCGGCATACAGCGCGAGCACGCGGCGCAGCGCGACCGGCGCCGTCAGCTTTTCCGGCGAGGCCGATCCATCGGCCCATTCGATGAAGCGCCGCGCTTCATGACTGAAGCGCAACGCAATGGCGTCTCTCTGCAGGCCGCGTGGCATGGTCGGACTCGGTGGGCGCAGGGCTTGGGGCAGCGGATACAGATGTTATGCCTCGAGCCGGGCCCCGTCGCTCATTCGATCGGTTCCACCAGGTGCCTGCGGCCGTTTGGCGCAGCGTAAGGCTCCGGCCAGAATTCGACAAGGCGGGTGATCCTGCCACCGACGACGGTGAAGAACGAGATTGCGCGGGCACGTTGCACGCCGTCGGTGATGCTCACGTCCGAGACCACGCGCGACGCATGGGCGACCAGTTCGTTGATCGAGAAGACCCACGGGCCATGCGCCGGGTACTCGGCATTCATCGCGGCAAACTTTTCGCGCCCGCGAATCCGCTCGTTCGACTGCGGCCACTCGAGAACGAAGTCGTCGGCGAGAACCGCGCCCACGGAGTGGAAGTCGTTGGAAGCCATGAGCCTCCAGAACTCTTCGACCAGCGTGATGGGGTTGATGTGCATGTCGGTCAGCCGCCGATCTCTTCCCACCGGTCGTGGCGCTCGCGGCGCTCCTGGCGGTAGTTGGTCACCTCGAGGCGGATGCCGTCGGGGTCCGAGAAGAACGTGGACCAGTAGTCGCTCGCGTAGCCTGGATGCAGGGCGGCGTTGGTGGCGGCTATGCCCGCGGCTTGAATTTGTTCGGCGACATCGACCACGTCTTGCACCGACTCCACGCGCCGGCACAGGTGGTGCAGCCCCGGCGCGTAGGCGTCGTGCGCAGCAGCGGTGCGTGCAGGGCGCAGCACGTAGCCGAAGTGGCGATTGAAGTACTGGATGTGCGGGTCGCCACCGATGGCGAACGTGTTCTTGCGAAAGCCGAGCACGCGCATCAGCCGGTCATAGAACGCCTCCGAGCGCGCCATGTCCGACACCGTGATGTAGATGTGATCGAAGCCGATGATCTCTGGCATGGCGTGAGTGTGAGTGACCGGGGTTGATGACGCGCTACGCGGGCCGCTTCTTCGCCAGCAGGGCCAGGCGCCGATCCAGACTCGCCTTCGGCCAATGCGCGTTGCGATCGTAGTACTCGGCCACCGCCGGCGTGTCGGGCGCAAGCACCACCCAGGGTTGCTTCGACGCGGTGAAGATGTGGATGTCGGGCGGCAGGCGGTCGGGCTCATCGAGGGTGCCGACACGAACAAAGCGCACCGCGCCGCCGGCGCCGGCGTAGTTACTCCAGACCGCGATACGGCATGTCGGGCAGCGGGCGATCGTCTGGCCCAGCCCGCTGTTCGACGGCGTGTTCACCACCTCGACCTCGCCCTGCAGCAAGCTCACGCGCTCGGCTTCGATCATCGCGTTGAGCGCGAACGAGGCGCCGGTTTCGCGCTGGCACCAGCGG
>JBGQEX010000043.1:0-27544 GCA_041496605.1 Piscinibacter sp. | reverse complement strand
CGCGCGGAACAGCAGCGTGCCCTTGGCCGACATCTCCTTCAAGCGGTGCACGCCGGTGGTGGTCTCTTCGGTCACGCCGATGATCTGCGCGCTCTTGCGGCTGTACCAGGTCGCGTCGACGGCCAGCTTGGCCTTGATCGCGGCGAACAGGCAGGTTTCTTCTTCGCTGCCCGGGCGGTCGAGCACCGAGAGATCCTTCTCGGCGCGTTGGCCCAGGTGCATCAGCAGCGTGGCGTCGCCGCCGTCATCGAGGATCATGTTCGGACCTTCGCCTTCGCTGCCCTTGGCGCCGAACTCGAAGATGCGGTGCGTGTAGTCCCAGTAGTCCGTGAGGTTCTCGCCCTTGTAGGCGAACACCGGCGTGCCCTTGGCGACCAACGCAGCGGCGGCGTGGTCCTGCGTCGAGAAGATGTTGCACGAGGCCCAGCGCACTTGCGCACCGAGCGCCTGCAGCGTCTCGACCAGCACCGCGGTCTGAATCGTCATGTGCAGTGAACCGGTGACGCGCGCGCCCTTGAGCGGCTGGGTCTTGGCGAACTCTTCGCGGATCGCCATCAGGCCGGGCATCTCGGTCTCGGCGATGCGGATTTCCTTGCGGCCCCAGTCGGCGAGCGACGGGTCGGCAATGGCGTGGTCGGTAGAGGGTTTGAGAACGGCGTTCATGTCGGGCTCCAGCAAATGAGGAACCCGCAAGACGTGTCGGATGGAGAGGCTTGGAGCTCACCCACGAGGACTCGTCGTGCGGGTGAGCGCGGTTGCATGTTGATTTCCGAGCCTGGGGCACAGGGTGTGCCTTGCAACGCTCCTCGGAAAGTGTGCGAATTGTAGTCGCCCGGAAGGGCCCTTGCAAAACGCGGGTCGTGCAAGACTCCCCGCATGGCTCCACTTTCTTTGCGACCGTGGGCCGAGCTGCCGCGCGATGCGGCGCGCTCGGTGCTCGGCGTGCTGACCGACATCGACGACACGCTGACCACCGACGGCGCGATCGGCGCCGACGCGCTGGCCGCCCTGGCGCGACTGCAGGCGGCGGGCCTCCATGTCATCGCGATCACCGGCCGGCCGATGGGCTGGAGCGAGCCGTTCGCGCGCGACTGGCCGGTCGACGCGATCGTGGCCGAGAACGGCGCGGTGGCCTTGTTTCGCGAGGGCGAGCGGCTGACGATCGAGTATGCGCAGGACGCGGCCACGCGACAGCGCAACGCGCAGCGCCTGCGCGAGACCGCAGCGCGCGTGCTGCACGCGGTGCCGGGCGCGACGCTCGCGCGCGACAGCGCCGGCCGCGTGACCGACATCGCGATCGACCACAGCGAATTCGCGCGGCTCAGGCCGCAGCAGATCGATCAGGTGGTCGCCGTGATGCACGGCGCCGGCATGCATGCGAGCGTGAGTTCGATCCACATCAACGGCTGGTTCGGCGAGCACGACAAGCTGAGCGGCGCGCGCTGGATCGTGCGGCGCCGGCTTGCGTGCGACCTCGACGCCGAGCGTGAACGCTGGGTCTACGTCGGCGACTCGACCAACGACCAGCTGATGTTCGGCCACTTTCCGTTGAGCGTGGGCGTGGCCAACCTGCTGCGCTTCGCCGGCGAGCTGTCGGTGTGGCCGGCCTACCTCACGCGCGGCGAGCGCGGCGCCGGCTTCGCCGAAGTGGCCGACGCGTTGATCGCCGCCCGCTCATAGCTGCAGGAAGCTGCGCATGCGCTCCAGTTCCGCCTCCAGCTCGCGCTTGAACGTGCGGTCCCGCGGCGCGTGGCCGGCCACGTAGCCGAAGTCGGCCGCCAGCGACTCGTCCTTGACGGCGAGGTTGCCCCAGCCGATCACCTGGTCGCGCCACAGCAGCGGCAATGCGTAGTAGCCGAGCTTGCGTTTGGGCGCCGGCGTGTAGGCCTCGAGGCGGTAGGCCCAGCCCCAGAACAATTCGAAGCGGCGGCGGTCCCACACGACCGGGTCGAACGGCGCGAGCAGGCGCACCGTGTCGCCGGGATCGCCGCGCGGCATGCGCTCGTTCGCAGGCCAATACCAGTCGACGCCGTCGACGTGCGCCGTGGCGAGCCGCGCTGCGGCGCGCGCCAAGGCGCCGGCACGCAAGGCCGCCCACTGCGGCGCGCCGCCACGCAGGTGGCTCACCAGCTGGCCCAGGCTGGTGGCGGGCAGCGGCGCGTATTTCGCAACCACCAGGTCCACCAGCGCATCGAGCCGCGCGCGCGCCGTGGCGGCATCGGCCGGCGCATCGTCGGCCTCGCGCGCCGCATACACGCGCGTGCCGCCGTCGCGCCGCGCCACGCGCAACAGGCCGCGGTAGTGCATGCCGTCGAGCAGCAGCGTACTGGCATTCGATGAGCCACCAAACCAGTTGGCGACCTTGCCGTGCGCGAAATGCGCGTCCACCTCGCGCGGATGCACGGCGCCGCGCTCGCGCACGAATTCGAGCACTGCTTGGGCCTGCTTCCAGCGCGCCTTGCTCCACACGGTGCGCGGCGTGCGCGGGTGCATCAGCGCGTGGTGCTGCGCCGGCAGGAAACCGTAGTTGACGAAGAAGTCTTCCTCGATGCTGAGCTGCTAGTAGCGCCGCTCCAGGTCGCCGGCGTGGTAGCCCTTCACGCGATGGCGCAGCGTCAGGTCCTGGGCGCGCGCCGGCGCGCGGATCGGGTCGGCTTGCACGAAGCCGAGTTTGTGTATGGCCCGCTTCAGGCTGGTGGGCGTGAACAGGCTGCGGGCGACAGCAAAGTGGCGCAGGTCGTCAAGCGTGATGGGCATGGGCGGATGATGCCCAAAGTCCGCCTTCGTTGCGCCCTTGCCTGAGAATGCTTGGCACCATGCCCCGCCTCGATGATTCCGCCGCCCTCGTGCCCGCACTCGCCGGCCTCACCGTGCTCGAGCGCGGCTGGCTTTCGTCGAACAACATCCTCATTCATGCGGCCGGCGACGAGGCCGGTGCCGTGCTCGTCGATTCGAGCCACGTCAACCATGCCGAGCAGACGGTGGCGCTGGTGCGTCATGCGTTGCGGGGCCAGCGGCTCGATCGGGTCGTCAACACGCACCTGCATTCCGACCACTGCGGCGGCAACGCCGCGCTGCAGCGCGCGTTCGGCGTGCCCGTCATCGTGCCGCCCGGCCTGGCCGACGCGGTGCGCGAGTGGGACGCGGCGCGGCTCACGCACGAGAGCTCGGGCCAACGCTGCGAGCGTTTCGAGGCCGCTGGAACGTTCGCGCCCGGCGACGAGTTCAGCGCCGGCGGGCGGCGCTGGCAGGTGTTGCCCGCGCCCGGGCACGACCCGCATTCGGTGATGCTGTTTGACCCCGCGCAGGGCGTGCTGCTGTCGGCCGACGCGTTGTGGGAGAACGGCTTCGGCGTCGTCTTCCCGGAGATCGCCGGCGAGCCCGGTTTCGACGACGTGGGCGCGGTGCTCGATGCGATCGAGCGCCTGCCGGTGCGCGTGGTGGTTCCGGGCCACGGCGCGCCGTTCAGCGGCGTCGCGGCGGCGCTGGCGCGCGCGCGGTCAAGGCTGGCCGGTTTCCAGGCCGAGCCGGCGCGCCACGCGCGGCACGCGGTGAAGGTGCTGGTCAAGTACCACGTGATGGAGGAGCGCAGCATGCCGCTCGACGCGCTGCTGCGCTGGGCCGCGGCGACGCCGATGCTCGGCCAGCTGTGGCAGCGCCACGGTGTGCGCGACAGCGGGTCGCCCGCCGCATGGTGCGAGCACTACGTGCACGAGCTGGTGGCCGGCGGCGCGCTCGCGCTGCACGACGGCGTCGTCAGCGACCGCTAGCGGCGCTGCTCGACGGCGCAGCCGCGAGCCGCGCGAGCTGGCGCTCGTGCCAGCTCGCCAGCATGGCCTGCGCGAGCATCGCGCCGATCCACGCCATCAGCATGTCCTTTTGCGTGTCCCATGGGTCGCCCTGCGTGGCGAGGAACTCGTCGGCGCCCTGGCCGAGCGTGATCGCCGCGCCCCATTCGACCAGTTCGTAGATCGCGCTGACCGCGAGGCAGGCGGCGGTGACAAGCGTGAACAGCCATCCGCCAGGTGGCAGCGGCGTGTGCCGGCGCATCAGCTCGCGCGCGGCGATCGCCGGCACGAAGCCCTGCATCAGGTGGCCGAAGCGGTCATAGTGGTTGCGCGCGAGGTCCAGCCATTCCTGCACCCAGAAACCGGCCGGCACGCGTGCATAGCTGTAGTGCCCGCCGACCATCAGCACCACCGCGTGCAAGAAGATCAGTGCATACAGCAGCGGTGTGAGGGGAAAGCGCCGGTGCGTGGCCCACAGCAGCGGCAGCACGATCGCGATCGGCGCCACTTCCATCGCCCACACCGCGAGATCCCACGGATGGACGGCCGACACAGCCAGCAGCGCGAGCAAGGCGATGCTGTAGAGGACGTGGGCGCGGCGGGTGAGGGTGGGGATCATGGCGCGATTGGACAAGAAAAAAGGGGCGACGCAGCGTCGCCCCTTCGTGCCAGAACGCGTGCCTTACAACCCCGCCGCTGCGCGCAGCGTTTGGGCCATGTCGGTCCTCTCCCAAGAAAACTCCGGCTCCTCGCGCCCGAAGTGCCCGTAGGCCGCCGTCTTCTCATAGATCGGCCGCAGCAGGTCGAGCATCTGGATGATGCCCTTCGGACGCAGGTCGAAGTGCTCCTGAACCAGCGCCGACAGCTTCTCGTCGGACATGACGCCGGTGCCTTCGGTGTAGACCGTCACGTTCATCGGCTTGGCCACGCCGATCGCGTAGGCGACCTGGATCTGGCACTGGCGCGCCAGGCCGGCGGCGACGATGTTCTTCGCCACATAGCGCGCGGCATACGCGGCCGAGCGGTCGACCTTGGTCGGGTCCTTGCCCGAGAACGCGCCGCCGCCGTGCGGGCAGGCACCGCCGTAGGTGTCGACGATGATCATGCGGCCCGTGAGGCCGCAGTCGCCTTGCGGACCGCCGATGACGAAGCGCCCGGTCGGGTTGACGAGGTAGCGCGTTTCCTTCAGCCACTCCTTGGGCAGCACCGGCTTGATCAGCTCTTCGATGATGGCTTCGTTGAACGAGGCCTTCATCTTCTTGGGCGTCTCGCTCTGGTCGGGGCTGTGCTGGGTCGACAGCACCACCGTGTTGATCGAATGCGGCTTGCCGTTGACGTAGCGCATCGTGACCTGGCTCTTCGCGTCGGGGCGCAGGAAGGGAAGGCGGCCGTCCTTGCGCAGCTGCGCCTGGCGCTCGACCAGGCGGTGCGCGTAGTAGATCGGCGCGGGCATCAGCTCGGGCGTTTCGTCGCAGGCGTAGCCGAACATCAGGCCCTGGTCGCCGGCACCGGTGTTCAGGTGGTCGTCGCTCGCCTGGTCGACGCCTTGCGCGATGTCGTTGCTCTGCTTGTCGTAGGCCACCAGCACCGCGCAGCCCTTGTAGTCGATGCCGTACTCGGTGTTGTCGTAGCCGATGCGCTTGATGGTGTCGCGCGCCACCTGGATGTAGTCGACATGCGCGTTGGTCGTGATCTCGCCGGCCAGCACGACCAGGCCAGTGTTGGTCAGCGTCTCGGCGGCCACGCGCGAGCGGGGATCTTGCTTGAAGACGGCGTCCAGGATCGCGTCGGAAATCTGGTCGGCCACCTTGTCGGGGTGGCCCTCGGAGACGGATTCGGATGTGAAAAGGAAATCGTTCGACACTCTTAAACTCCAGTCAGGTTGCACACTGCGTTGCCGGCCTGAGGGTGGAAGAGCGGCGAACGCTTTAGCAGTACTTGTCGGACTCACGTCCATCGCCCTGCAAGTAGTTCATAACTCGGCGATAAGCGCGATTATAAGAAACATGCTGACCCTGTTCCGCTGGTTGTCACGCTGGCCCTTGTGGTTTCTTCACGCTCTGGGGGCACCGCTCGGGTGGTTGAGCTACGCGCTGTCGCCCACCTACCGGCGCCGCTTCAAGGCCAACGTGGCGCAGGCCGGCGTGTCGCCCCAGGCCGCCCGAGCGGCCATTGCCGAGGCGGGCCGACTGCTGACCGAACTGCCCTACCTGTGGATGCGGCCGGCCTCGCAAAGCATCCGGCCGCCGGTGAGCGTCGACGGCCTGGACGTCGTCGAGGCGGCGCATGCGCGCGGGCGCGGTGTCGTGTTTCTGACGCCGCACATGGGCTGCTTCGAAGTCACCGCCCAGGCCTACGCCGAGCGCTGCAGTGCGAGCCACGGCCCCGTCACCGTGCTGTACCGGCCGGCACGCAAGCCGTGGCTGCGCGAGCTGGTGGACACCTCGCGCACGCGGCCCGGCCTGGCTGCGGCGCCGGCCACGCTGGCGGGAGTGCGACAGATGATCCGCGCGCTGCGCCGCGGCGAGGCGGTGGGGCTGCTACCCGACCAGGTGCCGCCCGACGGCATGGGCGTGTGGGCGCCGTTCTTCGGCCGGCCCGCCTACACGATGACGCTCGCCGCGCGCCTGGTTCAGCAGACCGGCGCCACACTGTTGCTCGCCTGGGGCGAGCGTCTGCCGCACGGGCGCGGCTACGCGGTGCACTTCACCGCGTTCGACGACATGCTCGCGCCGCCGGGAGTGCCCGCCGAACAGGCTCAGGCAGAATCCGCCGCGGCCATCAATCGCGCGATGGAGCGCTTGATACGCCAGCACCCGCAGCAGTACCTGTGGGGTTATGACCGCTACAAGACGCCGCGCGGCGCCGAGGCACCACAAGAGGATTGATCGTTGGGATCGCGCATCTTGCTCGCCGTGCTGTGGCTCACGCACTGGCTCCCGTTGCCCCTGCTTGCTGCGCTCGGGCGCGGCCTGGGTGGCGTGCTGCATCTGGCGGCGCGTTCGCGGCGCCGTATCGCGCTGCGCAACGTCGAGCTGTGTTTTCCCGACATGCCCGCCGCCGATCGGGCGGCGCTTGTGCGCGAGCACTTCCGCTGGCTCGGGCGCAGCATTCTCGAGCGCGGCCTGCTGCTGTTTGCGGCGCCCGAGCGGCTCAAGCGCCTGATCCACGTGGAAGGCGACGTGACGCTGGCCGAGCGCAGCGACCGCGCGGTGATGTGGCTGGTGCCGCACTTCATGGCGCTCGACGTGGCCGGCGTGGCCACGCAGCTGTTCCAGCGCCGCTGGGTCGGCTCGATCTACCAGCAGCAGACCGACGCGGTGATGGATGCCGCGATCCGCTCCGGCCGCTTGCGCTTCGGCAACGGCGAAGTCTTTCCGCGCAGCGATTCGGCCAAGCCACTGATTCGCTCGATCAAGAAGGGCAACGCGTTCTTCAACCTGCCCGACATGGATTTTGGCGCACGCGACGCGGCCTTCGTGCCGTTCTTCGGCGTCAAGGCAGCGACGCTGCTGGCGCCGTCGCGCATGGCGCGTGCGCTGAACATGGTGGTGCAGCCGGTGCTGGCCGAAATGCTGCCGGGCGGGCAGGGTTACCGCGTGCGCTTTCTGGACGCCTGGACCGATTTCCCCACCGACGACGCGCTGGCCGACACGGCGGCGATGAACCGCTGGATCGAGAGCGAGATCCGCTCCAGCCCGGCGCAATACCTGTGGGTGCACAAGCGCTTCAAGACGCGGCCGACCGGCGAGGCGTCGTTCTATTGACCCAGCGAACGATAATCGCCGCATGAAGCTGCAGTTCACCAAGATGCAGGGCGCCGGCAACGACTTCGTGGTGCTCGACGCCACGCGTGCGCCCATCGAGCTGACCCCGGCGCAGTACCGCGCGCTCGGCGACCGCCGCTTCGGCGTGGGGGCCGACCAGATCCTCATTGTCGAACGCAGCAACACGCCCGGCGTGGACTTCCGCTACCGCATCTTCAACAACAGCGGCGACGAGGTCGAGCAGTGCGGCAACGGCGCGCGCTGTTTCGTTCGCTTCGTGCGCGACAGGGGCCTGACCGACCAGCGCACGATCCGCGTCGAGACGATGAACACGCAGCTCGAGCTGCGCTTGCAGGATGACGGACGGGTCACCGTCGACATGAGCGCGCCGGTGTTCGAGCTGGCCAGGATTCCGTTCGATGCCTCCGGCCTGCGCCCGCTGCACAAGGACGGTTTCGAGCAGTGGCCGATCGCGGTGGCCGGCCAGCCGGTGCTGGTGGCGGTGCTGTCGATGGGCAATCCGCACGCAGTGCAGGTGGTCGACAACGTCGACACCGCGCCGGTGGAATCCATGGGGCCGCTGATCGAGCGCCACGCGCGCTTTCCGCGCAAGGTCAACGCCGGCTTCATGCAGGTCGTCAACCGCAAGCTCGTTCGCCTGCGCGTCTATGAACGCGGCGCCGGCGAAACACTCGCCTGCGGAACCGGCGCCTGTGCCGCGGTGGTCGCGGGCATTCGGCTCGGGCTGCTCGACTCGCGCGTCGATGTCGACGCGCGCGGCGGCCGGCTCACCATCGAATGGGCCGGTGGCCATGAAGACCAATGGTCCCCGGTGTTTATGACCGGCCCCGCGCAGACCGTTTTTGAAGGAGAAATCGAACTGTGAGCTATCCAATGCCAACGATGCTGTCGCGGGCCGAGCGCCGGGCCGCTCCCAAGCCGGCCCGCATCCCCGCGGGGGACCGGACGACGTATTCGTCGGTCGAGGGGCAGTCATGATCCAAGGCATCACCGAGCAGGACATCGCCAACTACCTGGCCAACACGCCCGGCTTCTTCGAGCGCCACGCCGAACTTCTGGGTGCCGTGCAGCTGACCAGCCCGCATGGGCAGCGCGCGGTGTCGCTGCAGGAGCGGCAGATGGAAATGCTGCGCGACAAGCTAAAGGGCATGGAGCACAAGGTCATGGAGATGATCCGCCACGGGCAGGAGAACGTGGCCATCGCCGACAAGCTGCACCGCTTCACGCGCGCCATCATGCTCACCGCCAACGCGGCCGACCTGCCCGATCTGGTGGTCAACGAGGTGATGCACCAGTTCATGATTCCTCAGGCCGGCATTCGCGTGTGGGGCGCGGCGCCGGCCTTCGCGACGCTGCCGTTCGCCAAGGGCGTGAGCGAAGACGCGAAGAGTTTTGCGTCCAGCCTGAGCTTGCCGTATTGCGGCGTGAACTCGGGTTTCGAGGCGGCATCGTGGCTCGAGGAGCCGGCGTCGGTGATGTCACTCGCGCTGATTCCGCTGCGCCACGGCGCCACGACGTCGGCCTTCGGCATGCTCATGCTCGGCTCGCCCGACCCGACGCGTTATTCGGCCGATATGGGCACCGAGTTCCTGATGCGCATCGGCGAGATCGCCAGCGCCGGCCTGTCGAGGCTGTTGCCCTGACATGTTGACCCCCCAGTCGCTTCGCTCCTGCCCCCAAGGGGCGCCACCCATCGGACCGGCAAAGCCGGATCCTCGGGCGTGGCTTGATGGGTCGCACTTGCTTCGCTTGTGCTCTGGGCGCCCATGCACTTGGCGACTCGGTGCCAGCTGAGATGGATACGCCGGCAGTCGAGCTCGACGACGACATCCGGCGGCACTTGCTTCATTTGCAGGTCGAGCGGCGGCTGGCCGAGCGCACGCTGGCGATCTATCGCGAAGCCTTGGTTCGCTTGCAGGCGTTTGCCGAGGCAGCGGCCGTGCCGCTGCGCAATGTGCAGCCTCACCATGTCCGCCGTTGGGCCGGCCAACTGCACGTCCAGGGGCTCGCGCCGCGCAGCATCGCGCTTGCGCTGTCGGCCTGGCGCGGCCTGTATCGCTGGCTCGGTCGCGATGGGCTGGTGAGCCTGAACCCGGTCGAAGGCGTGCGCGCGCCCAAGGCGGCGAAGCCGCTGCCCAAGGCCTTGTCGGCCGACCACGCGGTCGCGCTGGCCGAACACCACGACGATCACGACAAGCCGGCGTTGGCGGCGCGTGACCAGTGCATGGTCGAGCTGCTGTACGGCTGCGGACTGCGCGTGGGTGAACTGGTGGGTCTCGACGTGCGGCCGAGCGGCCACGCGGCAGGCTGGATCGACGCCGCCGACGCGACCGCCCATGTGCTCGGCAAGGGCAGCAAGCGGCGCAGCGTGCCGGTCGGCGGCCCGGCGTTGCGCTCGCTCGTTGAATGGCTGGCGGCACGCAGTGCGATGGCCCGCGGCGACGAGCCGGCGCTGTTCGTCAGCCAGCGCGGCACCCGCCTCACGCCGAGCCAGGTTCGCTCGCGGCTGAAGCGGCGGGCGTTGCAGGCGGGCCTGCCGACGCAGGTGCATCCGCACATGCTGCGGCATTCGTTCGCGTCGCACCTGCTGCAGTCCAGCGGCGACCTGCGCGCCGTGCAGGAGCTGCTCGGGCACGCCAACATCACGACCACTCAGGTCTACACCAAGCTCGACTTCGGTCACCTCGCGAAGGTGTACGACGCGGCGCACCCGCGGGCGAAGAAGCGCGGCTGAGCCGGCGCCTCATTGCCGCTCGTCGGACGTGCGGCATTTCACCGAGTAGCTATTCGTTGTCGCGTGTCAGACTATGGCCGTCATACCGACTTCGTGCTCCACATGGCTCGCTACCGCGCGAAAACCCAGTTCCTAGGGCCGACCCGACGCGGCGTGTTGTCGTGGGTTGCGGTCAGCGCGATCGCCATTCCACTGGAATCCCGAGCGGGGGGCTCGCCGTCGATTTCAGCGACGCTGCTCGATGGCCGCGCCTTCTCGACCGACCAGATCAAAGGCAAGGTGCTGCTGGTGAACTTCTGGGCGACTTGGTGTGGCCCCTGCCGCCAGGAGATGCCCGAACTCGACGCCTACTACCGTCAGCACCGAGACCAAGGTTTGGAGGTTCTCGCGCTGAGTACCGACGAGCTTAAGGACGAGAACCAGGTGCGAGAGGCGGCCAAACCCTTCTCGTTCCCGGTCGCCATGCTCAAGACGTCGAGGCTGTCCGGGTTCGGAAGGATTTGGCGGATGCCGGTATCCGCCGTCATCGACCGCGACGGACGATTGGTCAAGCAAGATTGGTTCATCCAGCCCAAGCTCGATGCCGCCGCCCTCGACGCCGTCATCAAGCCCTTGCTGTGACAGTGCCTCCAATTGTCCCGGCGTGCATTTCGCTGCGGGCTCAGTACGAGTAGTGCAGCCCCGCGGAGACGCTGTACTTGGGCTCGATCTGGTATCCGGTAACCCGCTGATAGACGGGCACCTGAACGAACCCGAAGGCCTTGAGCTTCTCGTTGATGCTCCACGTGACGCCGGGACTCAGGTAGGCCAGCGTCGCGCCGGAGTTCGGAATGTCGGCGTTCGCCCCAGACTCTTTTCGCTCGGTGCGCACATTGACCTGGAGGTGCGGCACCAGCGAGCCGTCCGTCGCGTATCGGACGCCGGCCGTGAGGTTCGCGCCGACGCCTGGCTTGAACTCGTCCTTCGACGTCACGGGGACTTGCAGCAAGGCCTGAGCGAAGTAATCGAAGCTCTGGTTGATCGGCCCGAACGTGTAGACGCCGAGCAGCACATCGGTTGAACCCGTTCCCGGCTGCAGGCCTCGGTCCAGCGGCTGACCGCTTTGTGGCCCCGCGCTGAAGTTCACGCCCGTGCTGCCGGTGGGAAGCTTCAGTCCGAACAGCAGGCCCCAGTTGTGCTCCGGCGAGAAACCCTGATAGCGGCCGACGACTCGAACGTCACCGATGCTCGAGGAGCGCGACGTGGAGATGTCGGTGTCGCCTTCCGCGATGGTGGTGTGATACCGGTTCAGATAAGGCAGCTGGACGGTCACCCCCCAATCGGCGTTGATGCCATAGTCGAGCGTGATTGTGGTGTTGCGGTTGATGGTCGTCTGCTGAATTTCCTGATCAGTGGGAAACGCGATGGCCCCGCGGTCGACGCGACCCGTTCCCGTTCGCAGCTCGTTCTGATTGAAGTAGTCGAACCTCAGGTCGACGCTCAATCCTTCGCTGGATCTGAAGCCCTGGCTTGCCCAATCGGAATTCAGTGTGCAGCCGCAGCTGGAGCAGGCCCAGGCGGCCGATGGGGCGATGCTTGTGACCAACGCTGCGGCGGTCAACGCGGTGAAGTGCGATGTGTTCATGATGCTCTCAATGGTGTGCCCGAGGTGCTCGAGAGGAGCAGCTCACCGCTCCTCGGCGCCTCGGAATCAGACACCGCCAAGCTGCGAAGCGTTGAGCACTCGGCAGCGGCGCGCGACGTCAATTCAGATCAGAGCGGGCGGGCCGCGCGACAGCGGTGCGAGCCATTGTGCGGAAAGCTGTCCGAACGTTGCGAGACTGCCGGGGAACGAATGCCTGGCCGGCGTTTCCGCTGTGAGCTGGCCAGGCAGGGGCGCTGCCAAGTCGGCGCTGCAGCAGCAGTCGTGGGCATGGTGCTCGCCGCTGGAGATCGGTTTGCCATCGGCATCAACACGCTTGGCGCCGTCTGCCGAGCAGACCTCCAGGCCGAGGTCCATGGCCACCGCCTGTTGGACGATGTAGACCGCCTGAAAGAGCAACGACAGCGCGACCCAAGTCGCAGCTGCGATTCGGCGAACATCCCGAAGGCCAAGGGCAGGGTGGGCAGCTGGCTTCACGGCTGCGATTCTATGAGGAGACCGTGTCTGCGCGGTGCCGAACGATCCGCGTCCTCGAACCTCGGGCTGAGACAATGACGCATGAAAACAATCCGTCTGCGCGAAGGCAAGGACCGCTCGGTGCTGCGGCGCCACCCGTGGATCTTCGAAGGCAGCATCGCCGGCGGCAAGGCCGACAGCGGCGAAACGGTGCGGGTCGAATCCAGCGACGGGCGCTTCCTCGCCTGGGCGGCCTACAGCCCGAGTTCGATGATCCGCGTGCGGGCCTGGAGCTTCGACGAGGGCGAGCGCATCGATGCGGCCTTCTTCGAACGGCGCATTGCGCAGGCGATCGCGATCCGGGCGCGGCTGCCGATTGCGAGCGACGGCGTGCGGCTGATCCATGGCGAAGCCGACGGCTTGCCGGGCCTGGTCGTCGACCGCTATGGCGACACCTTGTGCGCGCAGTTCCTGTCGGCCGGCGTCGAGCGCTGGAAGACCGCGATCGCCGACCAGCTGCTGCGCTCGACCGGCCTCGCGCGCCTGTACGAGCGCAGCGATGCGAATGTGCGCGGCCTCGAGGGCCTGGCGGCGGCCACCGGGTGGCTGCGCGGCGACGGCCCGACCGAGCTGACCATCCGCGAGCACGCATGGCAGCTCACGCTCGACGTGGCCGAGGGCCACAAGACCGGCTTCTACCTGGACCAGCGCGACAACCGCAAGCTGTTTGCCGACACGGTGCGCCACTTCGGCTTGCAGCGCGTGCTGAATTGCTACTGCTACACCGGCGGCTTCAGCGTGGCCGCGTTGGCGGGCGGCGCGGGCCACGTGACGAGCGTCGATTCGTCGGCGCCGGCACTGGCGCGCGCCGATGCGAATGTCACGCTCAATGGCTTCGAACGTTTGCGCCATGAGACCGTCGATGCCGATGTGAACCAGACGCTGCGGCAAAGCCTGGAGCAGGGCCGCAGCTTCGATGCCATCGTGCTCGACCCGCCGAAATTCGCGCCGACCGGCGCCCATGCCGAGCGCGCGGCGCGCGCCTACAAGGACATCAACCGCCTTGCGTTCAAGCTGCTCGAGCCCGGCGGCGTGCTGTTCACCTTCTCGTGCTCGGGCGGCGTGAGTGCCGACCTGTTCCACAAGATCGTCGCCGGCGCGGGGCTCGACGCCGGCGTGGACGGGCTGATCTACGCGCGGCTGGGTGCAGCACCCGACCACCCGACGACGGTGACGTTTCCCGAGGGCGAGTATTTGAAGGGGCTCGCCATCATCAAGCGCTAGGCGCCGCCGGCGGCAGTGCTAGGCGCGTGTCGAACTTGGCGCGGCGCACGCTGAAGAAGGTCTTCACGTTGCGCACGTTGGCGTCTTGCGTGAACAGGCGTTCCACCAGCGCGTTCCACGCCGCCATGTCAGGCACCTGGAGCACGAGCACGAAGTCCGGCCCCGGCGACACGCGGTGGCACTGTTGCACCGCGTCTTCGCCGACGGCCCGTTGTTCGAATGCCTGCAGATGCTCGGCCCCCTGGCGGTCGAGCGTGATTTCGGTGATCGCCGTGAGGCCGGCACCGCATTGCTCGGGCGAAAGAATCGCCACTCGCCGCTCGATGACGCCGTTGTCGACCATGCGCTTCACGCGCCGTAGGCAGGTGGCCGGCGAGGTGTGGGCCGCAGCGGCCAGGGCCTGGTTGGACAGCGAGGCGTCCCGCTGCAGCAGATCGAGGATGCGCAGATCGGTGGCATCTGGTCGAAAACTTGTGACGGATTCGTCCATGCTGAATGAAATTATGGCTGAATATTGCAATCACAGTGGCATACGATGATATTCATCGAGGATGTCTAATATTTGCAAGCAGATTTCACCGCCTCCTGTTTACGATCACGCTCGGTTGAAATGAATCGAGGGAAAAGACCATGTGTGGAATCGTCGGCGCCGTCAGCACCCGGAACATCGTTCCGGTGCTCATTGAAGGCCTGAAGCGGCTCGAATACCGCGGCTACGACTCGTGCGGCGTCGCTGTCCATCAGAACGGCGCATTGCGTCGCGCGCGCAGCACGGCCCGCGTGGCCGAGTTGGAAGCGCGCGTTGCGGCCGACGAAGTGCGAGGCGGCACCGGCATCGCACACACACGCTGGGCGACGCACGGCGCGCCGGCGGTGCACAACGCGCACCCGCATTTCTCGTATGGGCCCGGCGTGCGTGGCACGGCAGGTGCCGTGGGCCGCGTCGCACTGGTGCACAACGGCATCATCGAGAACCACGACGAGTTGCGCGCGGAACTGCAGGCCAAGGGCTACGTGTTCGACAGCCAGACCGACACCGAGGTCATCGCGCACCTGGTCGACCACCTGTACGACGGCGACCTGCTCGACGCGGTGCAGCGCGCCACCCTGCGGCTGCGTGGCGCCTACGCGATCGCGGTGTTCTGCCGCGACGAACCGCAGCGCGTGATCGGCGCGCGCGAAGGGTCTCCGCTGGTGCTGGGCATCGGCGCCGGCGAGCGCGCCGGCGACCACTTCCTGGCGTCCGACGCGATGGCGCTGGCCGGCGTCACCGACCAGATCGTCTACCTGGAAGAAGGCGACGTCGTGGACCTGCAACTCGGCAAGGTGTGGGTCACGCACCGCAGCGCCGAAGGCCGCTACCTGCCGGTGCAGCGCGAGGTGCGCACGGTGCACGCCCACACCGGCGCCGCCGAGCTCGGGCCCTATCGCCACTACATGCAAAAGGAAATCTTCGAACAGCCGCGCGCCATCGCCGACACGCTCGACGCCGTGAACGGCATCTCGCCGGAGCTGTTCGGCGACGGCGCGTACAGCGTGTTCAAGAACATCGACTCGGTGCTGATCCTCGCCTGCGGCACCAGCTACTACAGCGGCTCCACCGCCAAATACTGGCTCGAGAGCATCGCCAAGATTCCGACCAGCGTCGAGATCGCCAGCGAGTACCGCTACCGCGACAGCGTGCCCAACCCGCGCACGCTGGTCGTCACCATCACGCAAAGCGGCGAGACGGCCGACACGCTGGCCGCGCTCAAGCACGCGCGCTCGCTCGGCATGACGCACACGCTCACCGTGTGCAACGTGGCCACCAGCGCGATGGTGCGCGAATGCGAGCTGGCCTACATCACGCGCGCCGGCGTGGAGATCGGCGTGGCGTCGACCAAGGCTTTCACCACACAACTGGTCGGCCTGTTCCTGCTGACGCTTTCATTGGCGCAAGTGCGCGGCCACCTGAGCGACGAGCAGGAGGCGGCGCACCTGAAGGCGCTGCGCCACTTGCCGGTGGCCGTGCAGGCCGTGCTTGCACTCGAGCCGCAAGTCATCGCGTGGAGCGAAGAATTCGCGCGCAAGGAAAACGCCTTGTTCCTCGGCCGCGGCATGCACTACCCGATCGCGCTCGAGGGCGCGCTCAAGCTCAAGGAAATCAGCTATATCCACGCCGAGGCCTACCCAGCGGGCGAGCTCAAGCACGGGCCACTGGCGCTGGTGACCTCGGCGATGCCGGTGGTCACCGTGGCGCCCAACGACGCGCTGCTGGAAAAGCTCAAGAGCAACCTGCAGGAAGTGCGCGCGCGCGGCGGCGAGCTGTTCGTGTTCGCCGACGCCGACACGCGCATCGAGTCCGGCGAGGGCCTGCACGTGATTCGCATGCCCGAGCACTACGGCGCGCTGTCGCCGATCCTGCACGTGGTGCCGCTGCAGCTGCTGGCGTATCACACGGCCTGCGCACGCGGGACGGATGTCGACAAGCCGCGCAACTTGGCGAAGAGCGTGACGGTGGAGTGAGGCATGGGGTGTTGGCGGGCATTTGATCTGGCGGAATAAGGTCCGTCGGACTCGAACAAGGTCCGTCGGGCGAGCCCCAGCTCGGCTTGCTCCGGCTGACGCGTGCCCCCTGAGTCCAGGCCTCGCCGGCGCGAGGATGACCGAAAGAGCCGCTGTGCGGCGCGCGGCCGAACTACTTCAGCCGGCCACTTCCAGTCACTTGCCAACGACCGCAAACAGCATCGCCGCAGCAAGTGCTAATGCGGGCTGCGTGCGGATCACAGCGGCGGCAAGCGCACGATCGAGCCTGAGGGCCAGCAGTTCACACTACGTGGTCAAAGCGTCGACCCAACGTATCGAGATCAGCTCTCAGGCTCAGTGTGGTTCGCTGCCCCGGCGTGCATGTGATGTTGGGCGGGACCGTGCTTGTGGAAGGACGGCGGCGTGGTGCCGAGACCGCCGACGATGGCGATGACGATTGCACCGAGGCATATCTCCGCGATCACGTTGCGCCAAAGGCGTTCCAGGGCCGCTTGCGACATGTCGTCCCTGTTGCTGTCCGCGGTCAGGCGAGGCGTGAGCTTCACTCGGTTGAAGGCAGCAATCAACACGATGATCGCGAACAGCGCCAACTTGGTCGAAACGAGCCGCCCGTAGGACGTATCAATCAAGGCCGGGAAGCTTCCGACCAAGAACCACGCGTTGATCAGACCCGTCACCAGCAGAGTGACGACGGCAACTACTCCGAGCGTGGAGAAGCGTCGGGTCGCGGTCGCTGCGAGAGCGTGCCACGCCGGCGCGGGCGAAGTTCGGGCCCGACCCAGCACAAGGAGGAGAGGAATGAGCGCACCCAGCCAGAGGCCCGCGCCCAAGAGGTGGAGGGCGTCGGCGGTGAGGTGAAAGGGCCGCACCGATCGTTCCGTGCCGACGGCGTGCCCGGCCCAGGCCAGCGTCACGAGCAGGCCAACGGCCAGCGACGCCCCAACCGGGCCAAGCGCTGGCCTGGCGGCGCTCCCGCGGCGGCGCGATAGGAAGAGTTCTCCCCCCAAGAGAACCATCAACGCGAAGCGAAGCATCCAAACCTGCCCGAAGGTCGTTTGGGTCAACACCGTGTGCAGGACTTCTGCGCTCAGCGCCTGTCCGAGCGGGCTTCCACTCATACTCGCCGCCACCAGCGCAAACCAGATCAACCACGACACCAGGGCAAGCGAGACGCCCCAGCCGCCGGCGAGCCGAAGCCATCGCTCTATGTCCTTGCAAGCGCTCGCCTGCTCTTCGGCATACGCGCGACGGATTACAAGAAATTCAAACGCGAACGCCCCCGCGGTCAGCACTGTGGCCGCCATGTGGACCGCGCGTACGACGGCCATCACATCCATTGGACCTTCGACTGAGAGTTCGCCGGTTCAGCGTGCATCACTGACCCACGTGGAAGGAAAAGTCTCCCTCCGTGACATGCGTGTCCACCGAGACCACGCGCCACACCACGGTGTAGACACCGGGGCCGAGCGCGTCGAGTGAGACGCGCAGCAGCGCGCGATCTGCGAGGTCCACCCGCGCGTCCGCCTTGTCCACGCGCTTGCCTTTGGCGTCGAGGACCTTCACGGTACTGAACGCCGGCTCGATCTCCTGGGTGAACCAGAGCTTCAGCTCCGCGGGCGTGGCACGCACGGTCGCACCGACCCGCGGTTCAGCGCGATCGAGAAATGCGTGGGCGTGCGCCTGAACGACCAGGCACGCTACCAGCACCGCGCCGATGGCACGCAGCAAGATCACCGCTGACTCTCAGGCAGGGGGCGCCCGATACCGCGAGGAAAGAGGTCATCGAGGAAGAAATGCAGCTGAGCCTGCACGCCCACGCCGTGCCCGCTGCGACTGTTCATCGGGACCACCGCTTCAAGGCCCACCTGTACATAGCGACCGGCCCAGACAACACCGGGGTTCACCGTTCCGATCGTCCGTCGGTCGCTGACGCGGTCGAGGGGCCTTTGCAGGGATATTTCCACCAGGGGGATCATTCGACTGAATGGCGCGGGAAGGCCCACGTCTTTGACAAAGGAGTGGAGGTAGGGAAGGCTGTATTGAATCGCAAAGCCCAGCTGCAAAACGTGCGGGTGCTGCTCGACGGTCGACACGACACCACCCGTATCTGGATCAACCGTCATTGTCGTGGTGCTCGCACGACCGGGGATCGCCACTCCGAGCGTTCCCGTCACGGCGAGCGGCTTGAGATAAGGGACGCTTTCCGGCAGATCGCCGAATCCTTTGCCGAAGAAGAACGTCGGCGTAAAGGTGCTGAAGGAGTCCGCGCCGACCGCCTTGCTGCCCGTGCTGCCCACCTCCCATCCGAGTCCGGCAGAGAGAAGAGTCTCGCGCGCCTCGTCCTTGTAGAACTGATACTTGAAGCCCAGCTCCACGTTGCCGAACCCCTTGATCGAGGGTTGTCCGTCGGGCGAGATGCGCTGGTGCTCCGCACCCAGCGAAATGCCGAATTCCGGCGTGATGCGCTTCGAAAACTCCCCAGAGATGGATGTCTCCCGGCTCGCCGGTTCGTCCCCCGACGCGGTGGTTCGGACGGAAGAGATGGTGGGCAGCGACAACTCGTCAGACACAAACGGATCGTCTGTGGCAATGGTGGCTGGAAAGAATCGCTTGCCCGCCAGCCCGTGCGCCAGCGCGCTTACGGGCAAGGCCGACAATGCGACCGCCAAAGTGGCGCCGATCGGGGCAAGGGTCAATGAATTCATGGGGTTCTCCTTCTGGTCGTCGATGTAGCGCTTGCGCACCGTCGTTTTCGGCAGGTACTTGTAGGCAGACGAGCGCCAGCGTCGTGCGGCGCAAGGGGGGAGCGGTGCGAAGAGAAACTCCGGGTCGGATCGAAGCGGCTGGACCTTGCGGACCATGGCGGCGATGCCCGCGTGGAGCGAGCCACGACGGGTGCGGTTAGGCGACGATCAGACCGGCAGAGGTGGGGCGTGCGTTCGGGCGACGAGCCAGTCGAGGCTGGCGTCGGACTGGGCCAAGGGCTCAGCGGGACGCTGAAGCTGTGCCTGGGCCGGAGCGTGCAGCCGCACCGCGGCCACGGGCGGTGACGCAAGGACTGCCGTGCCGAGCAGCGGCGTCAGTGCGCAGTGTTCGGAGCCGGCAGACTCGGACTGTGCAGGCTTCGACGTGTCCGATCCTTGCTCGAGCGCGAGCGTGCGCACGCCATACACCGAGCAGACCTCGGCCAGCGACACGCCGCGCTCGCGTGCCGACGCGGCCGCCAGCAACGGGACGGCGGCCTTGAGGAGCACTATCAGCGCCAGCAGCCACAGCAGCGAGGGGCGGCGCGCCGGGAGGGCACGCAGCAGCTGCAGGAGGCCGCGATTGAAGTGCATGGGGGGCGATTGTAGGGGGCGGGGCAAGTGTCTCCGCGACCACAAGCATCAGCGGGTACCTCCGAGCGACCGCTCTGGGCCCGCGTGGTCGAGACGTTGAGCAGCCGGTTCGGGTCGGGCGCCGGCACTGGAGACGCGCGGCTGATCGGCGGCTGCCTGTTCCATACCGGAGCTTGCACGCTGAATGATGGCTACGCGTTCGTGGAGGGGCTGGCCTGGTCGGCGAACGTCGCACCTGCTCACCTCAGGGCGCAGGAATCGGCCTTCTATGAGGGCTCGAGACCGGCATGGCACGACGGCCAAGACCGGGCACTCAGTGCGGCTCTGTTTTGAACCTTTGACCGCTGCAGCCGCCCAGTTGGTTCCGGAGTTGCCTCAAGTCGCCGTCAGAGCGCCTACAAGACCTCGCCGTCCTTGCAGCGCAACAAATGCGAACGCCACGCACAGCACCCCAACGGCGCCGAGTGCGAGGAAGCGGTCCGTGCCGATCACGCCAACGCACAGACCGCCAAGCGTCACGCCAGCGGACTGGCCCAGAAAGAAGCTCGCCGCAAATGCCGACACGGCCGCGCCGCGCCGGTCCGGCGCCATTTGCGTCGCATTGACCTGCAGGGTGTTGTGCAGCATGTAGAAACCGAGGCCCAGCACGAAACAGCCGCCCAGCGCCCACTGCCACGCAGGCGCAAATCCGATCGCGAGCAGCGCGATGCTCATCAGCGCGCCGCCCCAGCGAGCGAGGCCGACCTCGCCGAGACGCCCGACGAGCCGGCTCGACAAGACCGCAAAGACGAAGCCACCGAGACCGAACAGCATCACCAGCGCACCGGCCGCCGACAGCGAGAGGCCGAACACGTGATGCACGTGCGAAGCGATGAAGGCGAATGGCCCGTACAGGCACATGCCTTCGAGGAACACGAGGCCCAGGATCACGCGCGCCCACGGGCGAGAAAGCACGCTGGCGAATTCTGAGACCACGCGCTGCAGCGCCGAACCGTTGGCGAGCTTCATCACGCGTGCATCGGGCGGAAGCATGCGGTCCAGCGTCAACAGGGCCACGGACATCGCAGCGAACAGGACCGCGATCACTATGTACGGTGCTCGCCAGGAGAAGTGGTCCGCCGCGAAGCCGCCGAGCCACACGCCGGTCGTGAGACCCACGATCTGTCCAATAAGGAATCGCGCGAGAACCGGCTGCCTCTGCTCATACGGCACCACGTCGCCAATCCACGCCATCGACAGCGGGATCACCGCGGCGGCGGTCGCGCCTGCCAGAGCGCGTGCAATTCGCAGCGAGTCGAAGCCGGGCGCCGCAGCGCAGCCCGCTGCCGTCGCGGCGCACGCCGCCGCCGCCCATCCGATGACACGGTATTTGCCGAAGCGGTCGCCGACCGGGCCAAAGAACAGTTGCGCCAAGCCGTAGGCGGTCGCGAACAGACTGACGACCTGCGCTGCAGTACCCAGTGAGACACCGAATTCGCTGACCAGCTTGGGCAGCAGTGCGTCATTGATCCGCAGCGACATGCCGCTGGCGAAGGCGGTCATCGCCAAGCAGGCGATCGCACCGCGGGGGATCCCAACGGTTTTGGCAGTGGAGCGTGTCGTCATCAAGGGATCGGCGAGTTGAAACGGGACGATTTTCGTTCGGACAAGCGCTTTGTGCTGCGCGT
This sequence comes from Piscinibacter sp., assembly GCA_041496605.1. Taxonomy (GTDB): domain Bacteria; phylum Pseudomonadota; class Gammaproteobacteria; order Burkholderiales; family Burkholderiaceae_C; genus Albitalea. Next base: position 6,321 of record JBGQEX010000043.1, on the reverse strand, counting down.
GTACTTAAGCCCGTATGCGCTTCCGGGGCGACTCCGCGGCGCAGCGCACCATCGCTCTAGCGCGCTGACTGATAGGAGGTCCGACGGGATCCGGCACGTTCGTCAGTTCCCGACGCGCGTCGATATGGCGCGCTGGCCAGCTTCGGCATGTTTGTGGCTCAGGAGAGCGGTCATGACGGCACTCCCACGACACAATCCCGTCCTTCATCGGCTCGAAACGCCTTCCCCAAAGCAGTTGATGAACACAATCGCATGTTCGGTATGGCAAGCGCCTGCCGACGGAATCTGCCTCAGCAATGTTCAGTTCGGTGTGCAGTCGGCGAGCTTTGACTCGATCTTTGCTGAGACGCGCGATGAGCTTCGATTCGGGCTTCTCTTGACGTTGCGCTTCGTCGATCTGGGCGGAGCAATCAGCGATGAATCGGGCAAGAAGTGCGGGTGTCACCTCGGCATCGAGTCGGGGCTTGATCGATGGCCACAGCCTGGCGTCCTAGGCTTGGAATGGCGCGCGACCAGCCGCGCTTGCTGGCGACGTTGAGGATTGAGTATCCAGCGCGTTGTCCGCCGTCCGCGGCACTGACGGCTACTTGCTGTTGGGCATCGCGGGCATGCAGATCAGCCTGGCAAATCTCGCTTGCCCTGGGTCGTGCGCTTCTAGACAATTTCCCGGTTCGCGTTCTGCGAACCGAAGTCCAACAGGAGCAAGAATGACCAAGCATTTGAAGAGCTCTATCGTCGGCGGCATCCTTGTTGCCCTTGCCGGTGTCATCGTCGCGCAGAGCCCTGCGCTCACTCGAACGATAGTCACCAGAGCCGACGTGTCTGTGCCCGGCCGCGAAGCTGTGGTTGCACGCGTTGAGGTAGCACCGGGCGGCGTGGCCGGTTGGCACACGCATCCTGGTGACGAGATCAGCTATGTCATGGACGGCGAAGCGACGTTAATGGTTGCCGGCCAGCCGCCACGCAAGGTCGCGGCTGGGGAAGGCTTCGTGATTCCCGCTGGTGTCGTGCATAACGCCAAGAACGATGGCGCAACCGCGGTCAAGCTTGTCGGTGTCTACGTGGTTGAGAAGGGCAAGCCCCTCGCATCGCCGGCTTCCGCTCCCGCGCCGTAGCCCAACGCTGCGACGGGCGGGGCGACCAGCAATGCATGGCCGGTTTCCGGTAGCCAGGGCCGTGGAGTGTTCGGCCTCTCCCCGCTCAGCGACCGGCTGCTTTCGGGCGACTCGGTTGCGAATGCGGATGACGGGTTGGGGTCGCAGGCGGTAGTCCGTGGCAATTGAGAGCGGCCCTTGTCACGCACCGACGGACTTTGTTTCCAGCTGCCATGCATGAACGCCCCTCCTGTGCGAGGCTCGACGGTCTTTGCTTGATCAGAGGATCTCTGACGAATCACTGAGTTAGCAAACCAGAGTCAGACGGACTCTATTTATTGCGACCAGCTGTGTGTTCATTGCCAATAGAGTCGGCCAAGGCGTTCTACCCCTCACGCGCAGCCGCCTCGCGCAACTTGTCTTTCTTGCTCTTGCGCTTGCCTTTGACGCCGCCGCCGGCCAACGCCGGCGCGATCGATTCAGCCGGCTCAAAGCCTGCGATCCGCTCCCGCATCACGCGACGGCCCTGGCGTTTTTCAATGAGCCGGAAGTGCGCCTCGGTGTCGGCACTGATGAAGCTGACCGCGAGCCCGCTTGCACCCGCGCGGGCCGTGCGCCCGATGCGGTGCACATAGTCCACCGCCGAGCGCGGCAGGTCGTAGTTCACCACCACGGGCAATTGCGCAATGTCGATGCCGCGAGCGGCCACGTCAGTGGCCACGATCACCTGCAGTCTGCCGGCTTTGAAGCCCGCCAGGGCCCGCGTGCGCGCGCCTTGACTCAAGTCGCCGTGGAAGGCTGCCGCCTCGATGCCCGACTTGTGCAGCTTGTCGGCCACGTGTTCGCTCGCGTACTTGGTGGCCACGAAAACCAGCACGCGTGTCCAGGCGCCCTTCTCAATCATGTGGCGCAGCAAGGGCGTGCGCCGCGCCGCGTCGACCTCCACCGCATGCTGTGCAACGGCAGGCTCCGTGCTCGGCTCGGGCGGCACATCAACGCGGATGGGGTCGTGCAGCAAGCCTCGCGCCAGCGCCTGCACTGCGCTTGGGAAGGTGGCCGAGAAGAGCAGGTTCTGACGCGGCCGCGGCAGCAACGCGAGCACGCGCGCCAGTTCGTCCGCAAAACCCGCGTCCAACAGGCGATCGGCTTCGTCCAGCACCAGCATGGCAACACCGGCCAGGCTGAGTGCGTTGTGATCGATCAAATCCAGCAAGCGGCCCGGTGTGGCGACGACCACCTCCGCCCCACCGCGCAAGCTCATCATCTGCGGATTGATGGACACGCCGCCGAACACGATGGCCACCTTCACCGGTTCGGCCAGGTGCTGTGCCAGGCCGCGAATCGATTCACCCACCTGGGCCGCGAGCTCGCGAGTGGGCACCAGGACGAGGGCGTGAGTTCTTCTGGGCGCTCCACGCGCAACGCTCTCCAACTGCTGCAGGATGGGCAAGGCAAACGCCGCCGTCTTGCCCGAACCGGTCTGCGCCGATCCCAACACATCGCGCCCCGCCAAGGCCGCCGGAATGGCTGCCGCTTGAATCGCGGTGGGCAGGGCATAGCCGCGTTCGCTCGCGGCGCGAACCAGGGCAGGCGCGAGCCCCAGTGAGGCAAATGGGCTCAAAGCCGCCTCACCTTCACCGTCTTGCCCTTCACCTTCCCCTCATTCAGCCCGCGCAAGGCCTTGTCGGCAATGCCGCGCTCCACGGCCACGTAGGTGGAGAACTCGTTGACGTTGATCTTGCCGATCTGCGTGAACTCGAACCCCAGGTCCTTGGTCAGGGCGCCCAGCACGTCGCCGGGGCGGATCTTCTCCTTGCGGCCGCCCAGGATCTGCAGCGTCACCATCGGCGGGTGCAGGGGCTCGGCGTCGGCGGGCGCTGTCAGTTCGCTCAAGGGGTGCCACACGCTGGCGCTGCCCTGCATCTCGTCGATGCGGCCCACGCGGCCCATCTCGTCGAGGCTTGCCAGGCTGAAGGCCCAGCCGGCTTCGTCGGCGCGGCCGGTGCGGCCCACGCGGTGGGTGTGCACCTCCATGTCGGGCGTGATGTCCACGTTGATCACGGCTTCGAGCTGGGCGATGTCGAGCCCGCGCGCGGCCACGTCGGTGGCCACCAGCACGCTGCAACTTCGGTTGGCAAACTGCACCAGCACCTGGTCGCGCTCGCGTTGGTCCAGGTCGCCGTGGAGTTCCAGCGCCACGAGCCCTTCAGCCTGCAGCACGGCCACCAGGTCACGGCACTGCTGCTTGGTGTTGCAAAAGGCCAGGGTGCTCACCGGCCGGTAGTGGTTGAGCAGCAGGCCCACGGCGTGCAGGCGTTCGCTCTCCTTCACTTCGTAGAAGCGCTGGCGGATCTTGGTGGCGGCGTGGCGCTCGGTGAGCTTCACTTCCTGAGGCTCCCGCATGAAGCGGCTGGCCAGCTTCATCACACCCTCGGGGTAGGTGGCCGAGAACAGCAGGGTCTGGCGCTGCTTCGGCGCGTGCTTGATCACGTTGGCGATGTCCTCGGCAAAGCCCATGTCGAGCATGCGATCGGCTTCGTCGAGCACCAGGGTGTTCAGCGCGTCCAACGTCAGCGTTTCGCGCGACAGGTGGTCGAGGATGCGGCCCGGCGTGCCCACCACGATGTGCGCGCCATGGGCCAGGCTGGCGATCTGCGGGCGCATGGTGGCGCCGCCGCACAGGGTCAGCGTCTTGATGTTGTCCTCGGCGCGGGCCAGGCGGCGGATCTCCTGCGTCACCTGCTCGGCCAGCTCGCGCGTGGGGCACAGCACCAGCGCCTGCACCGCCATGACACCAGCGTTCGGCCGCGGGTTCAGGTTGGCCAGCAGCGGCAGCGCAAAGGCAGCGGTCTTTCCGCTGCCGGTCTTGGCCTGGGCGATCAGGTCTTTGCCGGCCAGGGCCAGCGGCAGGCTGGCGGCCTGGATCGGCGTCATGCCGAGGTAACCCAAGCGCTGCAGGTTCGCCAGCGTGGCTGGGGGCAGCGGCAGGCTGCTGAAGGACGGGCCGGCGGTCGGTGCGGGATCGGCGGGCGTGGCCGCTGGCTTGGGGACGGTGCTCATGCGCGATTATCGGGACCCAGCGGTTAGAGTCCCCAGAGCCACATTGCCCCTCCATGCCAGCGACGCCATCCAAGACCCCGACGACCAGCCCGCCCGAGCCCCTGAACCTGCCCAACCCGCGCCACGCCAAACGGGTGCCGCCGCACATCGGCGCGGAGCAGGTCGCGCGCATCCGCCAGGCCGCCTACACCCTGCCGCAGGTCGTGAAGCCGGCTGACTTCATCGCCGAACACAGCGCGGGATTCGAAGAGCACCTCGACAAGCTCGGCCTGGTGCTGCTGCAAAAGGCCGCGGGCGGCGCGCGCCCGAGCCGCTGGATCGCACCCGAGCTGATGGACAGCGCGCTGGCGCATCTCGACAGCGTGGGGACCGGCGCGACGGTGCGGCCGCTGATGCTGGAACGCAGCGCCGCACTCGACGCGCTGGGTGTGGTGTCGCGCCACGCCGGCGCGTGGACGCGCCTGATCAGCCAAGCCTTGCAGCTCTCGGAACCCGGCTGGCGCGTGCCGGTGCTGTTCCGCGTGCCCGTGGCGGCGGAGCCGGTCTGGGCCTACTACCGCAGCGGCGACAAGGCCGCGCTGCTGGCCGCGCTCGGCCCGGCGCCCGCGCACCCGCACGCGGCAGAGCTGGTGGCCCACCTGGAGGCGCTGGTCGAGCGCAGCCGCTCAAACAAGCCGCGGCACCTCGAATCGCTGCTGCCGCGCCTGCAAGCGGAATGTGCCGCGCCGCAGGCGCTCGTGGGACTGCCGGCGGCGGCTCACTTCAGCCAACTGAAGGCGGCTTGCACGCGCGCGCAGGACCGCTGGGAACACCGCGTCGCCGAACTCGACACGCTCGAAGGCCTGAACAGCGAACTTGCGTTCCAGGGCTACCCCGACTCCTTCGAGAAGGCGCGGCGACTGCAGCGCAGCGTGACGCTGTACGTGGGCCCGCCGAACAGCGGCAAGACCCACGCCGCGTTCGAGCGCCTCGCCCAGGCGCACGACGGTGCCTACCTCGCGCCGCTGCGGCTGTTGGCCCTCGAAGGGCGCGATCGCCTGGCGGCGCGCGGTGTGGCGTGTTCGCTGCTGACCGGAGAGGAGAACGTGCCGGCGCCCCACGCGCGGGTCGTCTCGAGCACGATCGAGATGGTGGGCACGAACAAACCCATCGATGTGGCCGTGATCGATGAAGCGCAGATGATCTTCGATTCGGCCCGCGGCTGGGCCTGGACGCAGGCGATCGTCGCGGTGCCGGCCAACGAGGTGATCATCATCTGCTCGGCCTACGCGGTGCCGGCGATCGAGAACCTGCTGGGCCTGTGCGGCGAACGCGGTGCGGTGCGGCACTTCGATCGCAAGCAGCACGTGGAAATGCTCGCGCACCCGGTGCCGATAGCGTCGCTGAAGCTCGGCGACGCGGTGGTGGCGTTCAGCCGCCGCGACGTGTTGATGCTGCGCGACCAGATCGCCGCCGCCGGCCACCCGGTGTCGGTGATCTACGGTGCGCTGCCGCCCGAAGTGCGCCGGCGCGAGGCGGAGCGTTTTGCGCAGGGCGAGTCGCACATCCTGGTCGCGACCGATGCCATCGGCATGGGGCTGAACCTGCCGATCCGGCGCGTGCTGTTCAGCACGATGACCAAGTTCGACGGCCAGGACGACCGGCCGCTGAACGAATCGGAGGTGCACCAGATCGCCGGCCGCGCCGGGCGCTTCGGCATCCACGAAGAAGGCTTCGTGGGCGTGCTGAAGGAAGCCGAACCTGCTGCTGCGCGGACCTTGAAAGAGCTGCTCCACAAGACGCCGCGCGCGCCACGCGACTTCAAGGCGCCGGTGGCGCCGAACGGCTGGCACGTGCAGACCATCTCGTCGCGCCTGCACAAGACGCGGCTGCGCGAGGTGCTGGGTGTGTTCATGGAGCAGCTCAAGCTCGACGATGCGCACTTCGCCGTGGCCGAGTTGGAGCAGATGCTGGAACTGGCCGAACAGCTTGACCAAAGGGCGGCCAAGCTCACGCTGAAGCAGCGTTTCATCTACGCGCAGGCCCCGGTGGACACCCGTACCGAATCGCAGCTGCAGGCGTTTCTCGACTGGAGCAGCAGCCACGCACTCACCGGCAAGGCCGGCACGCCGTGGTTCCTGCAGGAGGTGGACGGCCACAGCCGGCTCGACCGCATGGAGCAGGCGCT
>JBGQEX010000042.1:0-28089 GCA_041496605.1 Piscinibacter sp. | reverse complement strand
CCGGCCGGCCGATGTCGCGCTGCTCGGCGGCCAAGTAGTCTTCCTCGTCGCGCACGAGTTGGGTCTGCGCACGGGTGGCCTGCCACGCTTCGGGTGGCGTGCCCGGTGCAGCTTCCGGCGCGGTGCCGTTCCAGGGCGTGCCTGGGGTATTCGGGAGGGTCATGTCTTGTTCCGGGGCGGCTTGGTGGCCGCGCTGTTCGCGTTTCGGCATGTTCCCATCGCAACGGGAAAATGCAACCCGAACTTGCAGTGTAGGGCGCGCCGAGATGCGTGATCCCGGGCATGATTTCACAGGCTCAGCTGGGCGAACATCCCAAGTTTGTGTTCGTCGCTCCCCTTCGTGCGCTGACCGCACGGCCGCCCCACGCAGGCTGCACGCGCCGGGGCGGCCCGCTCGCTCTATAGAATGGCCTGATTCCCAACCCTGTGGCCGATCGTTCGCCCCGTCGAGGTGCCTGCGCATCGGCCCGAGCGCCCATGACCCGACCCGCAGCCGCAACCTCCAATGCCCCGGTGGTGATCGTCGGCGCGGGGCTGGCGGGCCTGACGGTCGCGCTGCAGCTGGCCGAGCAGATTCCGGTGGTGGTGCTGGCCAAGCGCAACCTCGAAGAGGGTGCCACCGCGTGGGCGCAGGGCGGCATCGTCGGCGTGCTCGGTGACGACGACAGCATCGAGTCGCACGTGCGCGACACGCAAGACGCCGGCGCCGGGCTGGTCGACGAGCACGCTGCCCGTTTCATCGCCGAGCACAGCGCACAGGCCGTCGAATGGCTGGTGGCGCGTGGCGTGCCGTTTTCGCCCGACCCGGACGGGCCACTCGGCCTGCACCTCACGCGCGAAGGCGGGCATGCGGTGCGGCGCATCGCGCACGCGGCCGACGCCACCGGCAAGGCGATCCACGACGTGCTGCTCGAAACGGTGCGCGCCCACCCGAACATCGAGCTGCGCGAACGCTGGATGGCGCTCGACCTCATCACCTCGCGCCACCTGAAGCGCGACGAGCCGCCGCAGTGCTACGGCGTCTATGCGCTCGACATCGATCGCCAGCGCGTCGAAACGCTGCCGGCCGCGGCCGTGGTGCTGGCCACCGGCGGCGCCGGCAAGGTCTACCGCTACACCACCAACCCCGACACCGCCACCGGCGACGGCATCGCGATGGCATGGCGTGCCGGCTGCCGGGTGGGCAACATGGAGTTCATCCAGTTCCACCCGACCTGCCTGTACCACCCGCAGGAGCGCAGCTTTCTGATCACCGAAGCACTGCGCGGCGAGGGCGCGCACCTGACGCTGCCCAACGGCACGCGCTTCATGGCGGCGCACGACGTGCGGCTTGAACTGGCGCCGCGCGACATCGTGGCGCGCGCGATCGACTTCGAGATGAAGAAGCATGGCGTCGACTACGTGCTGCTCGACGCCACGCATCTGGGCGAGCTGTTTCTGCTCGACCACTTCCCGACCATCCATGCGCGTTGCCTCGCGCTCGGCATCGACATCGCGCGCCAGCCCATTCCGGTCGTGCCTGCGGCCCACTACACCTGTGGCGGCGTCGTCACCGACCTGCACGGGCGTTCCGATCTGCCGGGGCTCTACGCGGTGGGCGAGACCACCTACACCGGCCTGCACGGCGCCAACCGCCTGGCCAGCAACTCATTGCTCGAATGCGTGGTGCTGGGGCGCACCTGTGCGGGCGACATCCTGGAGCGCGGTGCCACGCCCGCGCCCGAGTTGCCGGCGTGGGACGAGAGCCAGGTCGAAGACGCCGACGAGCAGGTCGTCATCGCCCACAACTGGGACGAGCTGCGGCTGCTGATGTGGAACTACGTGGGCATCGTGCGTACGACCAAGCGGCTGGAGCGGGCGCTGCACCGCATCAAGCTGCTGAAGACCGAGATCGACGACTACTACGCGAACTTCCGCGTCAACCGCGACCTGCTGGAACTGCGCAACCTGGTCGACTGCGCCGAGCTGATCGTTCGCTCGGCGTTGATGCGCCACGAAAGCCGCGGGCTGCACTACAGCCGCGACTTCCCGCAGACGCTGCCGGTGAGCTTCCCCACCGTGCTGTTGCGCTCGCACCGCAACGGCAAGAAGGCGAAGACGTATGGATTGAGCGGGTGAGGGTGGCGCTTGCGGCCTATCGCCGCGCCCGCATCGCGATGCGCGCCTGCACGAACTCGAACGCGAAGGCCACGGCTTCGGCGATGGCGCGCTCGTTGTCGCCGCGTTCCTTGTCGGTGAGGTAGAACGCAAAGTCGACCTCGTGGCGGATGTAGCGCGGCGGCAGGCGGTTCAGCGCCACGCAGGCGATGTCGGCCAACAGTTCTTCGTCGGCCAGGTGCGGGAAGCGCGCTGCGCCGGTGCGCACGGCTTCGCACACCGAGCGTTCGTGGTGGTTGTGGATCGTGTCGATATCGCCGTTCATGGCCTGCCTTTGTGCGCGGGAGCTGTCCCGGCAGTGTCAGGCCAGAGTGGCTGCGGCAAGGCCTCGAACTGCGGGGTCTCTACCCGCCATTTCAGCGCGGGCGCGTCAGAGGCGTTCCAGCACCCGCATCGAGAAGTCCACCGCGTTCACGTCCTTGGTCAGATGGCCGACGGAGATGCGGTCGACGCCGGTGGCGGCGATGTCGCGCAGCTGCTCCAACTGCACGCCGCCCGACACCTCTAGCAACGCGCGCCCGGCATTGACGGCCACCGCTTCGCGCATCTGCGCGAGCGTGAAGTTGTCGAGCATCACGCTGGTGGCGCCGCAGGCCAGCGCTTCGCGCAGTTGGTCGATGTTCTCGACCTCGATCTGGATCGCGACGCCGGCGTTCAGGGCCGCCGCGTTGCGCAGCACGTTGGCAATGCCACCCGCCGCCGTGATGTGGTTCTCCTTGATCAGGATGCCGTGCCACAGCGCGAGGCGCTGGTTGTGCCCGCCGCCCACATGAACCGCGTATTTCTGCGCGTGGCGCAGCCCGGGCAGCGTCTTGCGGGTGTCGAGAATGGCGCAGCCGCGCGGGTTCGGCGACGCGCCGGCAACGGCATCGACATGCTGCCGTGTCAACGTCGCCGTGGCCGACAGCAGCTGCAAGAAGTTCAGCCCCGGCCGCTCGGCGGACAACAGCGCGCGCGCGTACGCCTCGATGTGGCAGACCGGCGTGTCTGCGCGCATGGGCGCGCCTTCGGCGTACTGCCAGACCACCTGTGCCTCGGGGTCGAGAGCATGCAGGCAGCCGGTGAACCAGGCGCGGCCGCACAGCACGGCCGCCTCGCGCACCAGCAAGCGCGCCTTGACGCGCTCGCCGGCCGGCACCAGGTCGGCCGTCCAGTCGCGCAGGCCGATGTCTTCCCGCAATGCATCGCGGATGTTGCGCGCGCGGGCTTCGTCGAGGGTTTCGTTGTGGTCGAACATGTTGGTCAGGCGGCGCCGATGTTGCGAACGATTCCGGGCTTCTGCGTAGTGGCCGGGTTGCGAGCCACGAAGTCGAGCATGCGCTCGATGCAGCCGAGCGCCTTCACGCGCACCGCAGCGTCAATGTGAATCTCGCCGCTGCCGCGTTCCAGGCAATCGACCACGCCCTGCAGCGCGTTCATCGCCATCCACGGGCAATGCGCGCAGCTCTTGCAGGTGGCGCTGGCACCGGCGGTCGGCGCTTCGATCAGTGTCTTGGCCGGCGCGAGCTGGCGCATGCGGTGCAGGATGCCGTTGTCGGTGGCCACGATGAAGGTCTGCGCGTCCATCTTCAGCACCGCGTTCAGCAATTGCGAGGTCGAACCGACGACGTCGGCGGCGCGCACCACGCTCTCGGGCGACTCGGGGTGCACCAGGACCTTGGCGCCGGGGTGTTGTTCCTTCAGCAGCTCGAGTTCCAGCCCCTTGAATTCGTCGTGAACGATGCAGGCGCCGTTCCACATCAGCATATCGGCGCCGGTCTGTTCCTGGATGTAGCGACCCAGATGCCGGTCGGGCGCCCACAGCACCTTCTGGCCCTGCTGCTTGAGGTGGTTGACGATGGCGAGCGCGCACGAGCTCGTGACCATCCAGTCGGCGCGCGCTTTCACCGCGGCGCTGGTGTTGGCGTAGACGACCACGCTGCGGTCGGGGTGGGCGTCGCAGAAGCGGGCAAAGTCGTCGGGCGGGCAGCCGAGGTCGAGCGAGCAGGTGGCGTCGAGGTCAGGCATCAGCACGCGCTTTTCAGGGCTCAGGATCTTGGCGGTCTCGCCCATGAAGCGTACGCCGGCCACGACCAGCGTGTCGCTCGCGTGGTCGCGGCCGAAACGGGCCATCTCGAGCGAGTCGGCAACGCAGCCGCCGGTTTCCAGTGCCAGGTCCTGCAGGTCGCCGTCGACGTAGTAGTGCGCCACCAGCACGGCCTGGTGCTGCTTCAGCAGCGCCGCGGCGCGCGCCTTGCGTTCGACACGCTGTGGCGGGCTCAATGGTTCGGGAACCTTGGCCCAGGCATGGGCGGTGCAGCTGGTGCCGCTGGCGTCCTGGCGGGTGTAATCGAACAGCACTTGACTCATGGGCGAGATGGTAGCAATCGGGCCGCCACCCTGTGGCGTCAAGGTCAAGTGGCGCGAGCGTGCCGGCTACAGGAGGCCCTTCTCGACTTCCATCAGCTTGTAGCGCGCCAGCGCGAGGTTGGCGCGGTGCTTGTCGAGCAGTGCCAGCAGGAACAGGTCGGGGTGGCGCGACACGGTGCGCAGCACCTGCTGGCGGGTGCCGGCGCTCGTCATCACCTCGTCGATCTGTTCCGCCAGGCCCATGTTGCGGGCAGCAAGGCGGTGGGCGCGCAGCACCTGTGCACTGGTGGCCGCCGACAGCTCGAGGTCGGCCGGCTGGTCTTCGCGGCTTTCGCGCGCCAGCACCAGCCCGGTGGTGCCGTCGACCACGGCGCAGCCGAGCAGGCCGTCGATCGACAGCATGTCGGACAGGGCTTGCCGTGCGCGCGCCGGGTCGAGCGCGTGGTGGCTCACCCGCATCAGCGGCTTCGCGGGGTTGACCGCAGCGTGCAGGTCGGCCACCTTGATGGGGTAGTCGGCCATGCCCAGCCGCGACGGCCCTTCGGGCGGTTCCCAGCCGGGCTGCGTCTTCACGTGGTTCCACATGCCGAGCATCGCGTTCCACACCGACGACGCGCTGGTCAACGACTCGTTGAGCACATGCACATGCAGGCGCGGCGGCCAGGCCACGGCGCTGATCTTGTTGGCGATCCAGACCGCGTTGGGCGGCAGCATGAACAGCAGGTTGGGGCAGCGCCAGGTGGGCAGCGAGATGGCGTCGAGCATCGAGGCCAGCAGCGCGTCGATGGCATGCGGCTGCATCGGCCCGATGATCACCGCCGTCATGTGGCTGCGCTCCATCAGGGCCACCGGGATCTCGGCGTTCTCGCGGCCGGGCGCGCGCACGTCGGCGTGGTAGACCTTCAGCGTGTCTTCGTGGCGGCGGACCAGCGTGGTTCGCTCGATCGTGGCCAGCGTGCGCAGCGTGTTCTGCTCGCGCAGGTGCAGGCGCTCGATCGGCCGGCCGCCGGCGTCGGACAGCGCCTTGATGACGGCCCCGGCCCACACGCCGACGGGGTCGAGTAGCGTGATCAGGCGGCTCGCCGTTTCCAGGTCGGCGCGGGTGCCGGCGAAGTGCTCGCGGATGGCCTGCGCCGGCGAGCCGCTGACCACCAGGTCGTGCTGGTGGCGGTCCACCATCTGGCCGCGGTCGTTGACTTCGGTGGCCATGCTTTCGAGGATGGCCGTGGCGGCAAACCCATGGTCGGGGCCGTCGGTGCCGGCCTTCGACTTCTTGGATGGGTCTTTCGGTGCGGCGAGGTCACCGAACAATGATGTCAGCATGCAGGCTCCTGGCGTGTCAGCTTCCCGGCGCGGAAGCGCCGCTGCGGTGAAGGTCCGGCACGAGGTGCGCCAGTCTAGATCATCCATGGCTCGACTTCACCCCTGGGAACGCGGGTGTTGCGCCTTGTTGCTTCGCCGGTCGTGGGGCGCGGCGTGGCGGAAAAGGGGATTCCCGAGACACGGCGAGCCGGCCGGCGCATCCATGCCTACCATCGAGGTTTCGAAGCCCGAGCACGCTTGCCATGAGTTCTGCCGTCGCACCCCTGACTCCCGTGACCCTGTTGCGCCGCGATGCGACGCTGATCGGCCTGGTCGGCCTGGCGCACGGCACCAGCCATTTCAGCCAGTTGCTGCTGGCGCCGCTGTTTCCCTGGCTCAAGGACGCATTCGGCGTGAGCTATACCGAACTGGGCCTGCTGATGACGATATTCTTCGTCGTGTCGTGCGCCGTGCAAGCGCTGTCGGGCTTCGTGGTGGACCGCTACGGTCCGCGGCCCATTCTGTTTGCCGGGCTGGGCCTGCTGGGGCTGGCCGCATTCGGCTTCGCGAGCAGCCGAAGCTATGGAATGCTGGCGCTGTTCTCGGTGCTCGCCGGCACCGGAAACGGGGTGTTCCACCCGGCCGACTACACGCTGCTCAACCGCAAGGTTCACCCGTCGCGGCTCGGCCATGCGTTCAGTGTGCACGGCATCACCGGCAGCCTCGGCTGGGCGCTGGCTCCTGCCATGCTGGTGCCGCTCACGCTCGCGTTCAGTTGGCGCGCGGCCCTGCTGTGTGCCGGCGGCCTGGTGTTCACGGTGCTCGGCGCTCTGTGGCTGAACCGCGAACGCCTTGCGCTCGAGATGCTGCCCCCGCGCCAGCCTGGCGCCGGCGCATCGGCGTCTGACGGCCAACTCGATTTCCTGACCATTCCAGCGGTCTGGATGTGTTTTGCGTTCTTCTTCTTCAATGCCATGGCGCTCAGCGGCGTGCAAGCCTTCGCGCCCGAGGCGGCGCGCCTGCTGCATGAGGTACCCGCCCGCTTGGCGGCGGCATGTCTCAGCGTGTACATGGTGTGCAGTGCCGGCGGCATGGTGCTGGGCGGCTTTCTCGCGTCCGACCCGGCGCGCTGCGAGCGCATCGTCGGGGCCGGCTTCGGCGTGGCGGCAACGCTGGCGCTGGTACTCGGATTTGCCGATGTGCCGGCGTTGGCGGTGCCGGTGTTGTTCGGCGTGATGGGGTTCGGCGCCGGCATCGCCGGGCCGTCTCGCGATCTGCTGGTCAAGCGTTCGTCCCCGGACAATGCCACAGGGCGCGTCTATGGCGTCGTCTACTCGGGGCTGGACATCGGTCAAGCGGTCGCGCCGCTGCTGTTCGGTACGCTGATGGATTGGCACCGGCCCGCGCAGGTGTGGCTGGGCATCGCGATCGTGCAGGGGGTGCTGATCGTCAGTGCGTTCAGCGTGCAGCGGGTGCGCCGCACGGTGCTCGCGCCGGCGTGAGCGCGCAGACCCACATGCCGCGCCGCGTCCGCGGCAAGCAGGGCACACTGGCGGCGTTGTGCCACTGACCGCTCTTCCATGACCTCTCCCGTTGCACCCCGCCTGGCCGGCCACGCGCTGGTCGAAGCCCTGATCGCACAGGGTGTGGATACCGTCTTCGGCGTGCCCGGCGAGAGTTACCTCGCCGTGCTCGACGGCTTTCATGAGCACCGCGATCGGATCCGCTTCATCGCATGCCGGCACGAGGGCGGTGCCTCGTTCATGGCCGACGCGCAGGGCAAGCTGAGCGGCCGCCCGGGGGTGTGTTTCGTGACGCGCGGGCCCGGCGCCACCAACGCGAGCATCGGCGTGCACACCGCGTTCCAGGACAGCACGCCGATGGTGCTGTTCGTCGGCCAGGTGGCCGGCGACCAACGCGATCGCGAAGCGTTTCAGGAACTGGACTACCGGCAGGTGTTCGGCCCCGGCACGCTGGGCATGGCCAAGTGGGTCGGCGAAGTCCACGACGCCGAGCGCCTGCCCGAGTACGTGGCCCGGGCCTTCCACACCGCGCTGCAGGGCCGCCCTGGGCCCGTGGTGCTGGTGCTGCCCGAAGACATGCTGACCCGGCCGACCGCTGCGGCGGTGTTGCCATGCGTCGATCCGGCGCTGGCCTGGCCCGCGCCGGGTGCGCTGCGCGATGTTCGCACCATGCTGTTGGCTGCGCAGCGGCCGTTCGTCATCGTCGGCGGCAGCGGTTGGGATGCCGCGTCGTGCGACGCGCTGCAGCGGTTTGCCGAAGGCTGGAACCTGCCCGTGGGCTGCGCCTTCCGCTTCCAGGACCTGTTCGACAACCGGCATCCGAACTACGCCGGCGACGTCGGCATCGGCATCAATCCCAGGCTCGCACAGCGCGTGGCCGACGCCGATCTGGTGCTGGCCATCGGCGCGCGCCTGGGCGAGATGACGACCGGCGGCTACACCCTGTTGCAGGCGCCACGACCGAAGCAGAAGCTGATCCACGTTCACGCCGGCGCCGAGGAGTTGGGGCGCGTCTATGCGGCCGACCTGCTGCTGCAGGCGTCGATGGCGTGTGCGGCAAAGGCGCTGGAAACGCTGGCACCGCCAACCGCGCTCGCCTGGGACGAGTGGACCGCATCGGCAGGTGCCGACTACGAAGCCAACCTGGTCGCCCCGCCGGTCGAACCGCTGGATATGGCGGTGGTGGTGAAGACCATGCAATGGCTCGCGCCCGCCGACACCGTCTACACCAACGGAGCCGGCAACTACAGCGGCTGGCTGCACCGGTATTGCCGCTATCCGGGCGTGCAGCATCACGGCCGCACCCAGCTCGCGCCGACCTCCGGCGCGATGGGCTATGGCGTGCCGGCGGCCGTGGCGGCGGCATTGCTGTACCCGCAGCGCACGGTGGTCAACCTTGCCGGCGATGGCGACTTCCTGATGACCGGCCAGGAACTCGCGACGGCGTCAGCGTATGGCGCGAAGCGGCTCGTCAGCGTCGTGGTCGACAACGGAACCTACGGCACGATACGCATGCACCAGGAGCGCGAGTTTCCCGGGCGCGTGAGCGGCAGTGACTTGTTCAATCCGGACTTCGCAGCGCTTGCGCACGCCTACGGTTGGCGTGCCGAGCGGGTGGACACGACCGCGCAGTTCGAACCCGCGTTCGCCGCGGCGCTGGCGAGTGGACAGCCCACGCTGCTGCACCTGAAGCTGTCGTCCGACGTCAGCACCAGCCGAACCACGTTGACCGCCCTGCGCGCCGCGGCCCAGGCCCGGTGGGGTCAGTGACGCGCGGAGCCGCGCAGCATCAGCACCACGCCCACCAGCACCACACCGGCGGCCAGCCATTCGTAGGGCGTGACCACCTCTCCGGCCACCGCGACGCCGAGCAGCATCGCTATCACCGGGTTGACGAAGGTGTAGCTCGACGCCAGCGCGGCACTCGCGTTGGCCAGCAGCACCATGTAGGCGTTGAAGGCGATCAAGGAACCGAACACGACGAGGTAGAACCACGCCGCCACCGCTGCCGGTTGCGGCGGCCACTGCGGGGTTTCGCCGTGCAGCGCCGACATCAGCAGCAGCACCACGCCGCCACAGATCATCTCGCTGGCGAAGCCGGTGGCACCGGGCGCCAACGGCAGGCTGCGTTGGCTCAGCACGCTGCCGATCGACCAGGTGATGCAGGCCAGCGCAATGGCCAGCAGGCCCACCGGCGAGGCTTGGAAGCCGGCCCCTTGCGTCAGCAGCAGCACGCCGGCGAGCCCGACCACGATACCGGCCATTTCGAGCCGGCCCGGCTTCACGCCGTAGGCGAGGTTCAAGGCCGCGATCATCAACGGCACCACGGCGATGAACGCGACCACGAGGCCCGAGCCCACCGAAACCTCGGCATAGGCCGTGCCGCCCATGCCGCCGCCGAGCATCAGCGTGCCGACGATGGCCGCGTTGCGCCACTGGCGCGTGTCGGGCCACGGCGCGCCGCGCCAACGCATCCATGCCATCAGCACGGCACCGGCAAACACGAAGCGTGTTCCCATCTGGAGGAACGGCGGAAAGCTCAGCAGCGCGAACTTGATCGCGAGGTAGGTCGAGCCCCACACCAGCCAGGTGGCGGCCAGGCAGGCAAGCAACAGCGGCGCTGGCGAAGCGATCGGGGCACGGGAAGACAGGACGCTGGACATGGCGAGAAGCGGCAAAGCAGTGGCAGCGAAGCCAGAATGGTAGAAAAGACAGGCTCCCGGATACAGTGGCAATGAACGATTTGCAGGCCTCGTTGCTTTCGAATCGGAAGAAATCTGCGGCAACGACCTTGGGGTTTGAAGCCGACCGGCGCGGCGCTGTGGATTGCGCGCCGCCGCCACTACACTTTCCCGCCTATGAGCACATCCCTGCCTGTACTGATCGGCGCGGAACAGGCTGCGCTGATCGGGCGCCGCGTGTCGATCATCGTCGCCAGCCGCGACGCCGAGCAGCGCCCGCACTTGATGCGCGCGATGGGTTGTCGGCTGTCCGCGGATCTGCGCACGGTGACGCTGTTCCTGTCCGGCGCTTCGAGCCGCCAGGTGCTCGACGATCTGCGCGCCAACGCACTGATCGCGGTCGTGTTCAGCGAGCCGTCGACCAACCGCACCGTGCAGCTCAAGGGCAGCGACGCCAGCATCGTGCCGACGGCGCCCGGCGACGAGGCGCTGGTCCAGACCTACATCCGCCGCCACGCCGAGGAGATCGCAGGACTCGGCTTTGCAGAAACCCTGTCGCGCGCCATCTTCAAGCACGAGCCGGGCGATCTGGTTGCCGTGCGCTTCACGCCGACGGCGGCCTTCGAGCAGACGCCGGGTCCGAAGGCCGGCGAGGCGCTGCGCGCCCCTGCGGGATGAACGCCATGGAGTGCAGTCTCGACGCGATTCGCCCCTGCCTCGAAGGCGCCATTCCCGGCGTCATGGCGACCTGCGCCGCCGACGGCACGCCCAACGTGGCCTACCTGTCGCAGGTGGAGTACGTCGACGCGGGGCATCTTGCACTGTCGTTCCAGTTCTTCAACAAGACGCGCCAGAACGTTCTCGACAACCCGG
Source organism: Piscinibacter sp. (assembly GCA_041496605.1). Classification (GTDB taxonomy): domain Bacteria; phylum Pseudomonadota; class Gammaproteobacteria; order Burkholderiales; family Burkholderiaceae_C; genus Albitalea. Next base: position 17,204 of record JBGQEX010000042.1, on the reverse strand, counting down.
TCGTCGAGTTGCTGGTGATGCACCCGCTCACCGGGGCGATGTTTCGTATCCAGGCGCGCTACCTGCGCACCGAGACCGAAGGCCCGTTGTTCGAGCGCATGAAGGCCAAGCTCGCCGGCATTGCCTCGCACACCGGCATGAGCGGTGTGTTCCGCCTGCGCGGCTCGGACATCTATGCGGTCACCGGCCTGGAGCAGGTGGCCGCGACGAGCGTCGAGGAACCCGCGGGCGGCCTGAATCGCTTGTCCGTGTTGCGCCGCTGCTTCGAGCGACTGACGACCTGTACCGAACTCGGGGCCTTGCTGGAGACGACGCTCGATGCGCTCGAGCGCGACTTCCGCGTCAGCCACGCGATGCTGCTGATGCTCGATGCGGCAGGGCAGCGGCTGTACACGGTGGCGAGCCGCGGCTATGGCGCCTCGGGCGTCGGCTCGGAGATCCCGCTCGGCGAGGGCGTGATCGGCGTGGCCGCACGCATGCGCACGCCGATCCGCATCAACCACATGACGCTCGAGTACGCCTACAGCCGCGCGATTCGCGCTCGCCTGTCGGAGCGCGGGGAAACCGACACGCTGGAGCACGAGATCCCGTTGCCCGGCCTGGCCGAGCCGCACAGCCAGATGGCGCTGCCGATCAACTGCGCCGAGGCCTTGCTCGGCGTGCTGTTCGTCGAAAGCCCGCAAGAAATGCGCTTCAGCTGGGACGACGAGGACGCCTTCGTCGCCATCGCGGCCCATGTGGGCGCGCTGGTGCGCGGCCTGCAGCTTGGCGCTGAGACGCCTGACGACGAGGTCGCCATTGCCCCGACCCCGCCGCCGCCGGCAGTCGAAGCCACGCCGCTGCGGGTGCGCTATTTCGAAGCCGACGGCAGCGTCTTTCTCGACGACGACTACCTCATCAAGGGCGTGGCGGGCTCGGTGCTGTGGAAACTGCTGCGCGACCACGCGCGCGAAGGCCGCACCGATTTCAGCAACCGCGAACTGCGCCTGTCTCCCGAGATCCGCCTGCCCGACGTCGGCGACAACCTCGAGGCCCGCCTGGTGCTGCTGGGTCGGCGCTTGGTCGACCGGCAGACCTGCGTGCGCATCGAGAAGACCGGGCGCGGGCGCTTCCGCCTGTGCGTGCAGCGCCCGCTGCTGCTGGTCAGCGTGCCGCACTGACGGGGTCGAGGCCGGTCGGCACACCCAGCGCATGGGCCAGCTTCGCGAAGTCGGCATGTGACAACGTGCCGCGAGCGATCCCCAGCACGCCCAGGAAGGCTTCCGGCGGCATGCCCGCCTGCATGCCACCCAGCATCTCGGCGCGCTCGGGTGCATTCAGCGCCGGCATGAACCAGTGCAGCGCCTTCACCATCGCCTGCGGCGGGATCGACGCGACCAGCTCGTGTTCGATCGCCAGCAGTTCGGCATCGGTGTAGTGGGCCCAGAGGATGGCGTTGTGCTCGCTCTCCTCAGCATGCATGTGCTCGAAGTTCTCGGCCACGAACAGGCCAAACGCGCGGTACAGGCGGGTCAGGGCGGCGCCGCGGGCGTCGCCGTGCGTGTCGGCGATCAGACCGGTCAGGTCACGCAGGTCGTCGATGGCCTCGCGGTGGTGCACATGCTCCTCGGCGATGCGCGCAGCGCTGCCCGGACGTGCCCGCTCGAGGGCAGGGTGGATGAACTCGTTCTCGTCCTTGATGTGCAGCTCGCACAGATCCATCAGGTCCGTCACCTGGGCGAGGGTGGTGCGCACCTCGTTGTCGTCGGCCGGGTCGGTGCGCCCGATTCGCGTGAGCGTGTCGCTCATGAACAGTCGCAGTGCCTTGTGAACGCCGGCGTAGCCGTCATGGCGACGGGAGGTGGCGGCGGTGTTGCCTGCGGTCGTGGGGTGCTGCGCATTGCGCGCGGCGTGTGTCGTGGTCGTGTCCATCGGAGCCTCTGTGTGGTGTTGCGGCGCGCGGCAGCGCGTCGTCGGAGTCGCCACCGGCGTTGTCGGATGGCGTGCCGTGACTCTAGAAGCGTGCACGACACCGCGTTCGTAAATCTTCCCTCAGCAAACCGTAAGGGTTTCTTAACCCCCTGAAAGGGTGGGCCGCACAGCCCCGGATACAGTGACGACGCTGTTCGAACGGCTGCCGCGTCGAGCGGCGACATCGATCGGGGGAACGACCTTGAACAATGGAACCGATGCGTTCGACGCTCGCATCCTTGCCGAGCTGCAAAGCGATGCGCGACTGTCGATGGCCGAGCTGGGTCGCCGCGTGCATCTGAGCCCTCCGGCAGTCACCGAGCGGGTGCGCAAGCTCGAAGCTTCGGGTGTCATCACCGGCTACCGCGCGACCGTCGACTTGAACCGATTGGGCTACGGCATCCGCGCGATCATTCGCGTCGGGCGCGCCGAGTACGCGCGCGTGGTGAAGCTGGTGCAGCAGACGCCCGAGGTCGTCAATGCCTACAACGTGACCGGTGAGGACAGCTGGATCCTCGAGATCGCGGTCATCGATGTTGCGCATCTCGATGCGGTGGTCACAAAGTTTTGCATCCTCGCCGAAACGTCGACGGCGATCATTCTGAACCGCGTTCGCGAGTACCAGCCCATGGCGCCGGCACGGCGTGAAGACGTGAAGCCGCCGCTGCGCAAGCTGAGCAACGCCTGATGGCCATTTCCCGGCGCCGCCGGGTGGCCGCGGTGAAGGGATCAGTGCGAAACTTGCAGCACAGCGTGATTTGCGAGCGAAACACCATGACCCAGGAGTTCTCCACCTGCGATCTGTGCGACCTGCACAAGGACGACAGCAGCGGCGCCTTTCGCGTGCTGCCGCCGATCTTTCGCGACTTTGGTGGGCAGTTGAGATTCGCCGGGCCGGTCAGCACCGTGAAGTGCTTCGAAGACAACTCGCTGGTGAAAGCCGCACTCGACGAACCCGGCCAACGACGCGTGCTCGTCGTCGACGGCGGGGCCTCGTTGCGGCGCGCCCTGGTCGGGGGCAACCTGGGCGCGGCCGCCGCGCGCAATGGCTGGGCCGGCGTCGTCGTCCATGGCTGCGTGCGCGACGTGGCCGAACTCGCGGCGTGCGATGTGGGCATCCGCGCGATGGCGGCGGTGCCCTTGCCGACCGAGAAGCGCAACGCCGGCCAGCGCGACGTGGCCGTGCAGATCGACGGCGTGTGGGTGCGGCCGGGCGACTGGCTGTACGCCGACGCGGACGGCATGGTCGTGATGCCTGCGCCGACCTGACGATGAACATCCGTGAGTTTGCGCAGCACACCGGGCTGAGCGCCCACACGCTGCGCTACTACGAACGAATCGGCCTGATCGGCACGGTGACGCGCGGCGCCAACGGCCACCGCGTCTACGGACCGCACGACGCGCGATGGGTCGAATTCCTGAATCGACTGCGCGAGACCGGCATGCCGATGTGCGACATGCTGCGTTACAACGCCATGCGGTCTGACGGCGACACGACCATCGCGGACCGCCTCGAGCTGCTCGAACGGCATACCGAGCAGCTCGCCGCCCGGTTGCGGCTGCAACATGAGCACCTGGCTCGCCTGCGGGAACAGGTCGCCGTCTACCGCGCGCAAGTGGCCGCCAAGCCGCCGATGCGCACCGCCAAACGCTGACTTGGAGTGAACTCTAAGCGCGCGTTCACCGGGCGCAAACCGATACTGCCGCGGGGCCGCCGCGCCGCTCAGCCCGGTTGAACCACTTCGAGCAGGCGGTCGAGGCCGCCCGCGTTGATCGCGACCATCGCCTGCTCGCGCACCTTGGGCTTGGCGTGGTAGGCCACGCTGAGTCCGGCCACGCCCATCATCGGCAGGTCATTGGCACCGTCACCAATGGCGATCGCGTGGCGCGGATCGATCTGCAGCTGCGCGCAGGTGGCCAGCAGCATGCGCTTCTTTTCCTCGCCGTCGCAGATGTCGCCCCACGGCTGGTCGACCATGCTGCCGGTGAGCAGCCCGTTCTCGGTGCCGAGCACGTTGGAGCGCGTGAAGTCGATGCCGAGGCGGTCGCGGATGCGGTCGGTGAAGAAGGTGAAGCCGCCCGAGACCAGCAATGTCTTCAGTCCGGCCGCCTGCGCGGCGTGCACCAGCGTTTCGGCACCCGGGTTCAGGCGCAGCCGACGATCGAACACCACTTGCAGCGCCGACACCGGCACCCCTTTGAGCAGCGTCACACGCTGTCGCAGGCTCTCCTTGTAGTCGGCGATCTCGCCGCGCATCGCGGCCTCGGTGATGGCGGCCACCTCGGCCTTGCGGCCGGCTGCGTCGGCGATCTCGTCGACGCACTCGATGTTGATCAGCGTCGAGTCCATGTCGAATGCGATCAGCTTGAAGCCGGCGAGCGGCAGTGGCGGCGTGAAGCCTTGGATGACGAGACCGGGGGCGTGTTCGTGGGGCATGAGGCTCAGGCGGCTTGGGTTTGCTTCGGTGTTCCGAGCGAGCGCAGCACATCGCGAATGAGCTGCGCGCGGTCTTTCGGTTCGGGGGTCTGGCGCTCAATGCGCAGCTTGTCGTTGCCGGCCAGCTTGATGTGGCGGTTCTTCTGCACCAGTTCGATGATGCGCAGCGCATCCACCGGCGGGTTCGGGCGGAAGCTGATGACCATCAGGGTGGGTGCGGCATCGATCTTCGTCACGCCGTAGGGCTTGGCCAGCACGCGCAGGCGGTGCACGTCGAACAGCGTCTGGCCCTGCGGCGGCAACTTGCCGAAACGGTCGGTGATCTCTTCGAGCATCGCGTCGATCTGCTCCGGCTTCTCGGCGGTGGCCAGGCGCTTGTACAGCGACAGGCGCGTGTGCACGTCGCCGCAATACTCGGTGGGCAGCAGGGCCGGCGCATGCAGGTTGATCTCGGTGGTGGCAGCGAGCGGCGACAGCAGATCGGGTTCGCGCCCCGCCTTCAGCGAGCGCACCGCTTCCGCGAGCATCTCGTTGTAAAGCTGGAAGCCCACTTCCATCATGTTGCCGCTCTGGTTCTCGCCCAGCACCTCGCCGGCACCGCGGATCTCGAGGTCGTGCATCGCGAGGTAGAAGCCGGAGCCGAGTTCCTCCATTGCCTGGATGGCTTCGAGCCGCTGCGCCGCCTGCTTGGTGAGCCCCGCGACGTCGGGCACCAGCAGGTAGGCGTAGGCCTGGTGGTGCGAGCGGCCGACACGCCCGCGCAGCTGGTGCAGCTGCGCCAGCCCGAACTTGTCGGCACGGCTGATGACGATGGTGTTGGAGGTGGGCACATCGATGCCGGTCTCGATGATGGTCGAGCACAGCAGCACGTTGTAGCGCTGCGCGACGAAGTCACGCATCACGCGCTCCAGCTCGCGCTCGGGCATCTGGCCATGTGCGACGGCGATGCGCGCCTCCGGCAACAGGGCCTGCAGCTTCTCGCGCCGGTTTTCTATCGTCTCGACTTCGTTGTGCAGGAAGTAGACCTGCCCGCCGCGCTTCAATTCGCGAAGCACCGCCTCGCGGATCGTGCCGTTCGATTCGTTGCGCACGAAGGTCTTGATCGCCAGCCGCCGTTGCGGCGCGGTGGCGATCACGCTCAGGTCGCGCAGGCCTTCGAGCGCCATGCCGAGCGTGCGCGGGATCGGCGTGGCGGTGAGCGTGAGCACGTCGACCTCGGCGCGCATGGCCTTGATGGCTTCCTTGTGGCGCACGCCGAAGCGGTGTTCCTCGTCGATGACGAGCAGGCCCAGCCGCTTGAACTTCACGTTGGCGCTCAGCAGCTTGTGCGTGCCGACGACGATGTCGATGCTGCCGTCGGCGATGCCTTCGAGCGCCGCCTTGACCTCCTTGGGCGAACGAAAGCGTGACAGCTCGGCCACCTTGACCGGCCACTTGCCGAAGCGGTCGGCGATGTTCTGGTAGTGCTGCTCGGCGAGCAGCGTGGTCGGCGCGAGAATCGCCACCTGCTTGCCGCCGGTGACGGCGACGAAGGCGGCGCGCAGCGCGACCTCGGTCTTGCCGAAGCCCACGTCGCCGCACACCAGACGGTCCATCGGCTGCGGCGACACCATGTCCTGGATCACCGCGTGGATTGCGGCCTGCTGATCCGGCGTCTCCTCGAAGCCGAAGCTCGCCGCAAAGGCCTCGTAGTCGTGCGGCGAGAAGCGGAACGCGAAACCCTCGCGCGCGGCCCGGCGTGCATACAGGTTGAGCAGCTCGGCGGCGCTGTCGCGCACCTGCTCGGCGGCGCGCCGCTTGGCCTTGTCCCACTGCCCCGAGCCGAGCCGGTGCAGCGGCGCTTCTTCGGCGCTGACGCCGGTGTAGCGGCTGATCAGGTGCAGCTGCGCGACCGGCACGTACAGCGTCGCCTTGTCGGCGTATTCGAGGTGCAGGAACTCGCTCGGGCCATCGCCGAGGTCGATGTTCATCAGGCCGACATAACGGCCGATGCCGTGGTTCACGTGCACCACCGGGTCGCCGACCTTCAGCTCCGACAAGTCCTTGATCAGCGCGTTGACGTCGCTGACCTGTTCCTGTTTGCGCCGGCGGCGTGCGGTGGGCGAGGTGGCGAACAGCTCGGTCTCGGTGACGAACTGGATGGCCTTGTTCGAGTCGGGCTCGAACCAGAAGAAGCCTTCGGCCAGCGGCGCGACCGCAATCGCGAATCGTTCGTCCTCGGCCTCGAACTGGGCCAGGCTCGCGACGCTCGGAGGCTCGATGCGGCTGTCGCGCAGCAGCTCGAGCAGGCTCTCGCGCCGGCCCTCGCTCTCGGCGACGATGAGCACGCGGTGCGGCGTGGTGCCCACATGCAGCTGCAGCTTCTTCAGCGGCTCGGGTGCGCCGCGGTCGACGCTGAGGTCGGGCAGCGCTCGCGCCCAGTCCGTCGGATCGCTGCCGCGGACTGCCAGCGTCGAATGCGGTGCGGTCAAGCTGAAGAAATCCTCGGGCTTGAGGAACAGCTCCTCCGGCGGCAGGATCGGCCGTTCACGGTCGTGCTGCAGGAAGCGGTGGCGCTCGCGCGTGTCGGTCCAGAAGCGCTTCAACGCGTCGTCGACCTCGCCGTGCAGCGCCAGCACCGCATCGGCGCCCAGGTAGTCGAAGATCGTCGCGGTGGCGTCGAAGAACAAGGGAAGGTAGTACTCGATGCCGGCGGTGGCGATGCCGGCACCGATGTCCTTGTACAAGCGCACCTTGGTCGGGTCGCCTTCGACCTTCTCGCGCCAGCGCGCGCGGAACGCCGTGCGCGCGTCCTCGTCCATCGGGAATTCGCGGCCCGGCAGCAGCCGCACCTCGGGCACCGGGTACAGGCTGCGCTGGCTGTCGGGGTCGAAGGTGCGGATCGAGTCCACCTCGTCGCCGAACAGGTCGACGCGGTAGGGCACGGCCGATCCCATGGGGAACAGGTCGATCAGCCCGCCGCGCACCGCGTACTCGCCGGGCGACACCACCTGGCTCACGTGCGTGTAGCCGGCCAGCGTCAACTGCGCCTTCAGCGCCGCCTCGTTGAGTTTTTCCTTCTGCTTGAAGTTGAAGGTGTAGGCCGCCAAGAAGCTCGGCGGCGCCAGGCGCACCAGCGCAGTCGAGGCGGGCAGCAGCACCACGTCGACTTCGCCCTGCCGAATGCGCCACAGCGTGGCCAGGCGTTCCGAAATCAGGTCCTGGTGCGGCGAGAAGGTGTCGTAGGGCAGCGTCTCCCAGTCGGGGAACACGGCAATGCGCAGCTGCGGCGCGAAGAACGCGAGCTCACCCTCCAGCCGCTGGGTGTCGGCCGGCTCGGCGCTGACGATGGCCGTGAGCTTGTTCTGCGCCGCCTGTGCTTGCGCGAAGCGCGCCAACAGCAGCGCATCCGCCGAGCCGATGGGGCGGGGCAGGGTGTAGCGCTTGCCAGGGGCGATCAGCGGGATGTGCATCAGGCGCAAAGGAGCAAAGCAAATCGCCCCGCGAGGTGCTTCCCACGGGGCGATGCGAGGCTGCGATTATAGAATTCGCCACCCTATCGAGTCTCCATGCCATTGCCACCAGCGACCCGTTTCTATGCCCTCGTTCCCTGCGCCGGTGTCGGCGAACGCGCGGGCACGTCGGGCCCCAAGCAGTACGCGCCGCTCGCCGGGAGCACGGTGGTCGGGCACACACTGAAGGCGCTGGCCGGCGTGCGCCGCCTGCAGGCGCTGCTGGTGGTGTTGAGCCCGCTCGACGGCGTGTTCGAAAACCATGTCCCCGGCCATGCCTGCTGGGTCGCGCGCTGCGGCGGTGCCACGCGCGCGCAGACGGTGGCCAACGGCCTGGATGAGTTGGCACGGCGCGGTGCCCACGCGCACGACTGGGTGCTGGTGCACGATGCGGCGCGCTGTCTGGTGCGCCCCGAATGGATCGACGCCTTGATCGATGCCTGTGCCGACGACGCGGTCGGTGGCCTGCTCGCGTTGCCGGTGGCCGACACCTTGAAGGACGAGCGCGCCGGCCGCGTCGTCGCGACCGTGAACCGCGCCGGCAAGTGGCAGGCGCAGACGCCGCAGATGTTCCGCCTCGGCCGGCTGCGCGATGCATTGCGGCACGCCGGGCCCGACGTGACCGATGAAGCCAGTGCCGTCGAAGCGCAAGGCCTGTCGCCGATGCTGGTGCGCGGCACGCTGGAGAACTTCAAGGTCACGTTTCCCGACGACTTCGAACTCGCCGACCGATTGCTGAGGACCCGCTGATGAGCAAACCGCAGAAGCCGCAATTCCGCATCGGCGAAGGCTGGGACACGCATGCGCTGGTGACCGGCCGCCCGCTGGTGCTGGGCGGCGTGGAGATACCGCACACCCACGGCCTGCTCGGCCATTCCGACGCCGATGCGCTGTGCCACGCGCTCACCGACGCGCTGTTCGGCGCCGCGGCGCTGGGCGACATCGGCCACCACTTCCCCGACACCGACGAGCGCTACAAGGGCGCCGATTCGCTGGCGCTGTTGGCTGAGGCGGCGCGCCGCGTGCGCGGTGCCGGCTGGCAGATCGGCAATGTCGACGCCACCGTGATCGCGCAGGCGCCGAAGCTGAGCTCCCACATCCTCGCGATGCGCCAGCGCCTGTCGACCGCGCTGATCGTCGCGCTGGATCAAGTCAGCGTGAAGGCAAAGACGGCGGAGAAGATGGGGCCGGTGGGCGAAGGCCTGGCGATCGAGGCGCGCGCGGTCTGCCTGCTGACCCGCGGTTGAGGATCACGGGGCTCGTTTGAGCCGGATGTGCGCCACCAGACCGCCTTCGGCCGCGTTGGCGATTTCAAACGTGCCGCCCATGCGTTGCACCGCCTTCTCGACGATGGCCAGGCCCAGCCCGGCGCCGGTGGCCGCGGTGCGCGCGGCGTCACCGCGGAAGAACGGCGTCGTGAGCTGGCCGAGTTTCTTCGGGTCGACGCCCGGGCCGTGGTCGCGCACGCTCAGGATCACCCACGGGCCGGTGCGCGCGTAGCTGACCGTGACCCGCGCGACGCCGGTGTCGGTGGAACGGCCGTAGCGGCGTGCGTTCTCGAACAGGTTCTGAAGCACGCGGCCGAGTTCGGTGTCGTCGGCCATCACGCGGGTGTCGATGGCCACGCGCGACGTGATGCGGATCTGACTCGGGTCGCGGAAGGCGGCCATCTCGCGGTCGACGACGCTGGACAGATGCACCGGCACCAGTTTGACCTCGCCGGGGCGCGCGTAGTCCATGAACTTGTCGATGATCGCGTCGAGCTGGTCGATGTCGAGCGCCATGTTGCGCTTGGCTTCCTCGTCCTCCACGCTCATCTCGGCTTCGAGCCGCAACCGCGCCAGCGGCGTGCGCAGGTCGTGCGAAATCCCGGCCAGCATCACCGCGCGATCTTCCTCGACCTTGGCGAGCTCGCGTGCCATGCGGTTGAATCCCATGTTGACTTGGCGGATCTCGCTGGTCAGCGTGTTTTCGTCGAGGCGCGAATCGAACTCGCCTTCGCGGATGCGGCTGGCCGCGAACGACAAGTCGCGCAAGGGCTGGTTGATCAGCCGCGCGATCGCCACCGAGCCGAGCACGGTCGCCACCAGCGCGATGCCGACCCACACGAACAGCGTGCTCCACGCCATCGGGCCCAGGCGCGTCGGGTCGGCCTGCAGCCAGTACGGGTCCTTGTCGAACGAGAAGCCGACCCACAGGCCGGGTGCGCCGTTGACCTCGTTGGCGACCAGCGTGTCCGGGCCGAGGCGCGACTGCAGTTCCTGGCCGATGGCCCGCGTGAAGCGGTCCACCTCGTACGGTTCCCATTTGTCGCCCGGCTCGCGCGGCTGCAGCTTCATCGACTCCTGGTTCTGCATGCTCTTGATCAGCGTCACGCGGTTGATGCCGTCGGTGCTGCGCAAAGCCGCACGCGACAGGTTCACCAGGCTCGCGATCTGCTGTGCTGCCTGCACGGCACGCGGCTCGAACTCGAGTGCGCGAAAGGTCTGCGTCCACGCGAACACGCCGCCGGCGAGCAGGATCGCCAGCAGGAAAAAGGTGCGCCAGAACAGGCTGAGTGCGACGTGCTTCTTGGCCATCGAGCGGCGAGGCGTGGGTGCGGTTGCGAGGAGGGCCAATCTAGCAGATCGCATTGAGCCCCCCAGTCGCTTTGCTCCTGCCCCCAAGGGGCGCTTAGCCGGCTTGAGGCGGCTCGGCGCCGGCTAAGAAAAACGGCCCCGCGAAAGGGGGCCGTTGGTCACTGCGGATGCGGGTTTCAGGTGGTGCCGTCCGGCACGAACACGTAGCCGACGCCCCATACCGTCTGGATGTAGCGAGGCTGCGCCGGGTCGGGCTCGATCATCTTGCGCAGGCGCGAGATCTGCACATCGAGGCTGCGGTCGAAGGGTTCGAACTCGCGACCGCGCGCCAGCTGGGCCAGCTTGTCGCGCGACAAGGGCTGGCGCGGGTGGCGCACCAGCGCCTTGAGCATCGAGAACTCGCCGGTGGTCAGCGCGATCTGTTCGCCTTCCTTCGACAGCCGGCGCAGCGCCAGGTCGAACTCGAACGGGCCGAAGGTCACCGTCATCGCATCTTTGGCCGGCGCGCCGGGCGCTTCGAGCGACGGGCGTCGGCGCAGCACGGCATGAATTCGCGCCAGCAGTTCGCGCGGGTTGAAAGGCTTGGGCAGGTAGTCGTCGGCGCCGACTTCCAGGCCGACGATGCGATCGACGTCTTCCACCTTGGCGGTCAGCATGATGATCGGCGTCACGTCGTTGGCCGCGCGCAGGCGGCGGCAGATCGACAGGCCGTCTTCGCCGGGCAGCATCAGGTCGAGAACGATCAGGTCGACAGTCTCGCGTGTCAGCACCCGATTGAGCGCCTTGGCGTCTTCGGCCAGCAGGACTTCGAAACCCTCTTGCGTGAGGTAGCGCCGCAGCAGGTCGCGGATTCGCGCGTCGTCATCGACGACGACGACGCGGTCGGCGCGGGCAGTGGGTGCGGTGGTCATGGGCAAACTCCAAATTTGTAACAGAGGCATTTTGCGCATGTTTGCCGGGCAAATTTGGCACTTTGACCAGTTGTTACAAGTCTTGCGTTCATTGCCTTGAAGCTCGCCATGGGGCTGATCTGAGCGTTGGAAGGGCCTCCCGCGCACGGCAGCGCGATGTACGCTGCAGCGTCGCGCGAGCTCAGAGAGAAGACCGAAGGCGACGTGGCCGCGCAGGCGATTGCGCGTTATCGCGCCAAGGCGGCCGACGTCGCCAAGCAGTTTGGCTACGCCGGCTATGTGGTCCGCGAAGTCAGCGTGAACGCGAACGAACCGCCGAGCGGCGTGGTGCCGATGTTGCGGGCCAAGGCGATGTCGTCGTCCGCAGACGAGGCCTTGCCGGTCGAGGCCGGCAAGGCGGTGGTGTCGGTGACGGTGACCGGGACAATTCAGATGAACAAGTAGCCGCTTGGCACCTTGCCGAACGGCTTATTGAGCCGCCCAGCCTCCATCGACATTCCAGGCCACGCCCCTGACGTTGTCCGCCGCAGGCGAGCACAGGAACAGCGCCAGTTCGCCGAGCTGCTCGGGCGTCACGAATTGCAGCGATGGCTGCTTCTCGGCCAGCAGTTCGCGCTTGGCGACGTCCACGGCAATGTTTTCTCGTGCGGCGCGGTCGTCGATCTGCTTTTGCACCAGCGACGTCAGCACCCAGCCGGGGCAGATGGCGTTGACGGTGATGCCGGTTTTGGCATTCTCGAGCGCCGCTGCCTTGGTGAAGCCGACGATGCCGTGCTTGGCCGCCACATAGGCTGATTTCTGTGCCGACGCCACCAGCCCGTGCACCGACGCGATGTTGATCACGCGACCCCAGTTCTTCGCACGCATGCCGGGGATCGCGAGCCGGGTGGTGTGGAAGGCGGAGCTGAGGTTGATCGCGATGATCGCGTCCCACTTCTCGACCGGGAAGTCCTCGACGTTCGCCACATGCTGGATGCCGGCGTTGTTGACCAGCACGTCGACTCCGCCGAATTGCTCCGTCGCGTAGGACATCATCTGCGCGATCTCGCCGGGCTTGCTCATGTCGGCGCCGTGATAGCCCACCTTGACACCCAGGGCCGCGACCTGCGCCTTCGGGCCCTCGCTGTCGCCGAAACCGTTCAGCACGATGTTGGCACCCTGGCGCGCCAGGCACAGCGCCACGCCGAGCCCGATGCCACTGGTCGAGCCGGTGACGAGGGCAGTCTTTCCTTTGAGCATGCAAGCTTCTCCGGGTTGATACGATGCATTCATTATCGAAGACGAACAGGATCTCACGCCATGCATGAACCGCGGTTGAACCACGTACAGTGTCTGGACAGTCGTGGCCTGCATGGCATGGCGTATTGGGAATGGGGCGACGCGGCCAACCCGAAGGTGCTGGTCTGCGTGCATGGCCTGTCGCGCCAGGGACGCGACTTCGACACGCTGGCGCGCGCGATGCTGGGCGAATACCGCGTCGTCTGCCCCGACGTGGCGGGCCGCGGGCAGTCCGACTGGCTGGCCGACCCGATGGGCTACCAGCTTCCCGCCTACGTGGCCGACATGGTGACGCTGCTGGCGCGGCTGAATGCACAGACCGTGCACTGGGTCGGCACCTCGATGGGTGGCTTGATCGGCCTCGGTCTGGCCTCGCTGCCGAAGTCGCCGATCGGCCGTCTGGTGCTCAACGACGTCGGCCCGACGCTGCGGCCCGAGGCAATCGCGCGCATCGGCGCCTACCTCGGCCTTCCCCTGCACTGGGCCACGCTGGAGGAGGCGGCCGACTACATGCTGAGCATTTCGCAAGGCTTCGGTACGCACACCCGCGAGCAATGGCTGGCGCTGACCCGTCCGATGTTGAAGGCCGATGGGGCCGGCTTCAAGCCGCACTACGACCCGCAGATCGCCGTGCCGTTTCGCGCCATGACGCCCGAGCTGGCGAGCGCGGGCGAAGCGGCACTGTGGAAGGGCTACGACGCGATCCGCTGCCCGACGCTGCTGTTGCGCGGCGCCGACTCGGACCTGCTCACGCGTGACATCGCACTGGCGATGACCCAGCGCGGCCCGAAGGCGCAGTTGCATGAGTTCGCCGACGTCGGACACGCACCGATGCTGGTGGTGCCGCAGCAGGTGGCCGTGGTGCGGGAGTATCTGCTCGGGCCATGAAGACCGGTCTGCTGGAGGCTCAAGCCGCGACGGCGCCGATTGTTCAGCTGGTCGACGAACACGCTGCCGATGAAACCGCACAACTGACGCGGGCCCGCGCGTTCGCCGAACCGTTGCTGGCTGGGCAGACGCTCGACACCGGCGAGGACGCCCTGTCGCATGCCGACGGTGTGGCGGCCATCCTCCAACGCATCGGCGCCGCACCGTCGATGCGCGCGGCGGCCTACCTGGTCTATGCCGGCGACTACCTGAACAAGCCCGAAGACGTGGTGGCCAAGGCCTTCGGCGCGTCGCACGCGAGCCTGGTCGCCAATACGCGCAAGCTGGTGCAGATCCAACGCGCCGCGCGTGCCGCCGTGGTCGTTGAAGACCAGCGGGCACAGCAGACCGAGCGCGTGCGCAAGATGCTGCTGGCCTTCTCACGCGACCTGCGCGTCGTGCTGCTGCGCCTCGCGTCGCGCTTGCAGACGCTGCGCTACTACGCGGCCTGCAAGCAGGTCTGCCCGGAGGTCCTGGCGCGCGAGTCGATGCAGGTGTTCGCACCGCTGGCGAACCGGCTGGGCATCTGGCAGATCAAGTGGGAACTCGAGGACTTGTCGTTCCGCTTCCTGCAGCCCGAGCAGTACAAGACCGTGGCGCGGCTGCTCGACGAGACGCGTGTCGCGCGCGAACAGCGCGTGGAGTCGTTCCGCCAGCAACTCGCCGATCAGTTGCTGCGGCACGGGCTGCGCGCCGAAGTGCAGGGGCGCCCCAAGCATCTCTACAGCATCTGGAAGAAGATGCAGGGCAAGGGCCTGGACTTTGCACGTGTGTTCGACGTGCGGGCGGTGCGCGTCATCGTTGCCGATGTTCCGGACGCCTACGCGGTGCTCAGCCGCGTGCACGAGCTGTACCGCCCGGTGCCGGGCGAGTTCGACGACTACATCGCGCGGCCCAAGCCCAACGGCTACCAGTCGCTGCACACCGTCGTGCTCGACGAGGACGACCGCGCCGTGGAGGTGCAGATCCGCACCCGTGCCATGCACGAGCACGCCGAACATGGCGTGGCGGCGCACTGGGCCTACAAGGAGGCCGGGGTCAAGGGCTATGCCGGCGTGGCCGCCGGCGCCGACTTCGATGCCCAGGTGGCCGAGGCGCGCAAGGCCGTGCTGCGTCAGCTGCTCGCATGGGAACGCGATTTCGCCGAAGGCGATGCCCACGTGGCGGCGGGCGGGGCGGTGTTCGACGACCGTATCTACGTCTTCACCCCCAACGCCGCGGTGGTGGAATTGCCGGCCGGCGCCACACCGATCGACTTCGCCTACACGGTGCATACCGACCTCGGCCACCGCTGCCGCGGCGCCAAGGTCGACGGCGCCATGGTGCCGCTGAACACGCCGTTGCGCAGCGGCCAGACGATCGAGATCAGCACGGTCAAGGATGGCGGCCCGTCGATGGACTGGCTCAATGCCGAGCTCGGTTACCTGCGCAGCTCGCGTTCGAAATCGAAGGTGCGAGCCTGGTTCAACGCACTCGCATTGGCCGACACCGTGGCGCGTGGGCGCGAGGCAGTCGAGAAGCTGCTGCAGCGCGAGGGCAAGACCGCGATCAAGCTCGACGACCTGGCGTCGCAGCTCGGATTCCGCAACGCCGACGCGCTGTTCGAAGTGGTCGGTAAGGACGAGTACTCGCTGCGCCACATCGAGAACCTGCTGCGCCCGGCCGAGCCGCCGCCCACGCCCGATGAGGCCATCGTCCTCAAGCGCTCGCGCTCCGAGGGCGAGTCGCCCAAGGGTGGCGTGTTGGTGGTCGGCGTCGAATCTTTGCTGACGAGCCTGGCGCGTTGCTGCCGGCCCGCGCCGCCGGACGCGATCGGCGGCTACGTGACGCGCGGCAAGGGTGTCGCCATCCATCGCAGCGACTGCAGCAACTTCCGCGAGATGGCCGCCCGCACGCCCGAACGCGTGATCGCCGTCACCTGGGGCGCGCCGCGCCCCGACCGCACCGCCTTGTACCCGGTCGACGTGATGGTCGAAGCGGCCGACCGTCAAGGCCTGCTGCGCGACATCTCCGAGGTGTTCGCCAAGGAGAAGATGAACGTGATCGGCGTGAAGACGCAAAGCGTGAAGGACATGCAGGGCGGCACCGCCTGGATGACCTTCACCGTCGAGGTGGCCGACTCGGCGCGGCTGGCGCAGGTGCTGGGCCTCGTCGCGCGCGTCGGTGGCGTGCGGTCGGCGCGCCGCAAGTAGAGCCCCTCATGCGCTCGTATATAATTTGAGGCTTCGCAGGCGCGTAGCTCAGCTGGTTAGAGCACCACCTTGACATGGTGGGGGTCGTTGGTTCGAGTCCAATCGCGCCTACCAATTTCGGTATGGAATCAGGGCACTTCGGTGCCCTGATTCCATTGTGCGGGCCGGCACTTCGTCGGTGCCGCGATCCGTAACGCGGCGCAGGTCGCGGGCCGGGTGCGTCTCGCGATGGCGCGCGGCGCGCAACGACCCGTCGCGGGCGCGCCATGTCGCACGCCTGAGCCGGCGTCAGAGCAGCCAGTCCCAGCTGTCCATGTAGCTCGATTCGAAGACTCCGTCGTCGTTGTCGTCGAGGTCGAGCCGAACCGAATTCGCCGACTGGGCCGTCAGCAGGAGCGTGCCCTTCTTGCCTTGGACCTGCACGACGCCCGAGTACGGGTAGTCGTCGGCGCTGAACTTCGTCATCGCCGTTGCCGCCGCGATGGCCACGTCCACGATGCCGCCGGCTTTCGCCGACACGAGGCTGCCGCTTGCAGTGCTGGCAGTCCGCCCGGAGACGGTGCTGCCGGGCGGCGGCGCCACCGCGGCGTCGTAGCTCTCCGCCACGACGAACCCGTTTTGCAGCGTCACCGTGTCGGTGAACAAGTGGGTCGTGACCGCGGCGACGACCTGCCCACTCGCGGTCATGTTGATGTGCTCCGTCGAACTGGTCGGCTGCGAATAGTCGAACAACACCACGCCGTCGAGTGTCAAGGAATGCTTGGGCGTCACGTCCGACAGCTGCGTCATGTTCAGCCGGGCACTCACCAGCGGCACCGGACTCGAGACGAGCTGCGTGTAGGTGGCCGCCACCGTGCCATTGAGCGTCTCGGAGGTCGTGTCCTGGCAGTTGCTGTAGACGATATTCAGCACGTCGCCGACGCTGGGGGCGCCATTGTTGTCGCGATCGTCGACGCTGAGGGACACGGTGCCGCCGAGCATGCACGCTTGAACGACCGGGCCGATCAGTGCCAACGCGCGCTCGCGGCCGTTGGCTGCTGTCGCGCCCTTGGCGCCCAGCGGTTGGTGCAGCGCCTGGCCCACGGCCTGCGCCCATGTGCGGCCCGCTGCCGCGGGACTCGAGGTCAGCGGGATCAAGCCGGTCGGGCTCATGGCAAGAATGCCGGCTGCGGTGGCGTGTCCGACGGTGTCGCGATTGGCGGCAGTCAGGTCGATGTACTGCGGCCCGTTGCCGCCATCACCCCCTCCGCCGCAGGAGGCCAGGCTGACGCCCAGCGCCGCGGCGCAGGCAAGTCGAACAACACTCCAAGTCAATCGGCGGGTTCTCATGATGGTTGTCTTCTGCTGAAACGATCGCGCCCAATCTAGGCGGCGGGGCAGGTCGCGAATTGAGTCTGCGCAACGCCGACAAGCCGGCATTGCGGGACGTTGCGCCAGGT
>JBGQEX010000041.1:0-28155 GCA_041496605.1 Piscinibacter sp. | reverse complement strand
CGGCACGCAGCCGGGTCGGCTGCGCCTCGCCGATGCGCCCATGCGGGTTTCCTCGCTGTTCCTGATTGCCAGTAGAGCCGATTGTCAGGCGCCGTTGGTTTCGCGTCAGAGCAGGGTCAGTCGCGGGGCCAATGATAGGAGTGCAGTGGCGTTCAGCAAGACCACCTTCAAAGGAGAAAGCATGGAAGCCGATCTGGTCACGCGAATAACAAACGATCCGAAGTATCACGAGTTGAAGTCCAAGCGCGCGAGCTTCGGATGGTGGCTCACCCTCGCCATGATGGTCGCCTACTACGGATTCATCCTGCTGGTGGCCTTCGACAAGCCCTTCCTCGCGCAGAAGCTGGGCGCGGGCGTCATGACCGTGGGCATGCCGCTCGGCGTGGCCGTCATCGTCTTCACGATCGTCATCACCGCGATCTACATACGGCGCGCGAACAGCGAGTTCGACGACCTGACCGAGAAGATCAAGAAGGGAGCGCTGAAATGAACATCGACAAGCACAAGGGCATGGCGCTGGCCAGATACGCGCTCGTTGCGGCCCTCGCGGTGGCGGGCGCGGCGGCCTATGCGGCCGGCGCCGACCTGGGTCAGACCCAGAAACAGGCCACCAACTGGGTGGCCATCGGCATGTTCGGCATCTTCGTGCTGGCCACGCTGGGCATCACGAAATGGGCGGCCGCAAAAACCAAGAGCGCCGCTGACTTCTACACCGCGGGCGGCGGCATCACCGGCTTCCAGAACGGTCTGGCGATCGCCGGTGACTACATGTCCGCCGCGTCCTTCCTCGGCATTTCCGGACTGGTGTTCGCCAACGGCTTCGACGGCTTGATCTTCTCGATCGGCTGGCTGGTCGGCTGGCCCGTCATCACCTTCCTGATGGCCGAGCGGCTGCGCAACCTGGGCAAGTTCACCTTCGCCGACGTCGCCGGCTACCGCTTCGGCCAGACCCCGATTCGCGTGTTCGCGGCCTGCGGCTCGCTGGTCGTCGTGGCGTTCTACATGATCGCCCAGATGGTCGGCGCGGGGCAGCTCATCAAGGTGCTGTTCGGCATGGAATACATCTACGCCGAGATCCTGGTCGGCTCGATCATGATGATGTATGTGCTGTTCGGCGGCATGACGGCGACCACCTGGGTGCAGATCATCAAGGCCTGCATGCTGCTCGGCGGCGCGACCTACATGGCCTTCGCCGTGCTGGTGCAGTTCGGCTTCTCGCCGGAGGCGATGTTTGCCAAGGCGGTGGACATCCACTCCAAGAAGGACGCCATCATGGCCCCGGGTGCGCTGATCAAGGATCCGATCTCGGCGATCTCGGTCGGCATGGCGCTGATGTTCGGTACCGCCGGCCTGCCACACATCCTGATGCGCTTCTTCACCGTGCCCAGCGCCAAGGAAGCGCGCAAGTCGGTCGGCTGGGCGACCACCTGGATCGGCTACTTCTACATCCTGACCTTCATCAT
Source organism: Piscinibacter sp. (assembly GCA_041496605.1). Classification (GTDB taxonomy): domain Bacteria; phylum Pseudomonadota; class Gammaproteobacteria; order Burkholderiales; family Burkholderiaceae_C; genus Albitalea. Next base: position 26,692 of record JBGQEX010000041.1, on the reverse strand, counting down.
CGGCTTCGGCGCCATCACCAACCTGATCCCGAATCCGGCCGACTACTTCGTCGGTGGCGAACTGGCCCAGGGGCTGAAGGGCGGCGGCAACATGGCGGCGGTGCACCTGGCCCGGGCGGTCGGCGGCAACTGGTTCCTCGGCTTCATCTCCGCGGTGGCGTTCGCGACCATCCTGGCCGTGGTCGCCGGCCTGACGCTGTCGGGCGCGTCGGCGGTGTCGCACGACCTCTACGCGTCGGTGATCAAGAAGGGCCGCGCCGAATCGGCGGACGAGCTGCGCGTCTCCAAGATCACCACGGTGTGCCTGGGGGTGGTCGCCGTCGTGCTCGGCATCGCTTTCGAGAAGGAGAACGTCGCCTACATGGTGATGCTGGCCTTCGTGATCGCGGCCTCGACCAACTTCCCGGTGCTGTTCATGTCGGTGCTGTGGAAAGACTGCACGACCAAGGGCGCGGTGGCCGGCGGCTTCGTCGGCCTGGTGCTGGCGGTGACGCTGACCATCGGCTCGGCCAGCGTCTGGGAAGCGGTGATGCACTACCCGAAGGGCTCGGCCTGGTTCCCGTACAACTCGGCAGCGCTGTTCTCGATGACTGCCGCGTTCTTCACGATCTGGTTGGTGTCGGTGCTCGACCGCAGCGGCCGTGCCGGGCAGGATCGCGCCGGCTTCCTGGCCCAGCAGGTGCGTTCGGAGACCGGCATCGGCGCCTCCGGCGCGAGCGGTCACTGATGGACCACCCCCTACGGCCTTCGGCCGCCCCCTTCAAGGGGGCAACACCAGCGGCCCGGCGGAGCCGGATCCGCGGTGTTCGCTTGATGGCGCCGGCCGCGGGCCGCTGAGAAGGTTCAGCCCATACTCGCGGGGTTGCAGGCGCATCGTCTGCAACCCCGTTCTCATTGGCCCGACTGATGACGACAGCCGCCCACCTCGAACCCCAGCGCGAGATGCTCTCGCTGGTCACTGCGCGCATCCGCGATGCCTACGTGCGCAAGCCGTTCTACGTGGACGGCGGGCTCGACCTCGTGTCGGTGTGCCGCGAGCTGGCGGCCCATGCGCTGACGCACGCCCTGGTGCGCGATAGCCGCGACGGCGTCGAGCGCCTGGGCATCTTCACCACCACCGACCTGCGCGACGCCTTGCTGCGGCCCGAGCCGCCGGCCAGCCTGGCGGTGCGCGAAGTGGCGCGTTTCGACCTGGTCGAGGTGCAGGCCGATGCCGAGCTGTTCGAGGCCCTGTGGCTGATGGTGCGCCACCGCGTGCACCGCCTGGTGGTGCGCGACGGCGACGCCGTGCTGGGCGTGCTCAGCCAGCTCGACCTGGTGAGCTTCGTCGCCAACCATTCGCACATCATCGCGCTGCAGATCGACGACGCGGCCTCGGTGGCCGAGCTCAAGGCGGCCGCCGAGCGGGTCGATCAGATGGTCGTGCTGCTGCAAGGCAGCGGCATCCGCATCGAGCGCGTCACCGGCCTGGTCAGCGAGCTCAACACGCGCCTGTTCGCGCGGCTGTGGTCGCTGCTCGCGCCGCCGGAGCTGATCGCCAACAGCTGCCTCATCGTGATGGGCAGCGAAGGCCGCCGCGAACAGATCCTCAAGACCGACCAGGACAACGCGCTGCTGCTGCGCGACGGTTTCGAATTCGCCGGCCTCGACGAACTGGCCGTGCGCTTCAGCGCCGCTTTAGGTGAACTCGGCTACCCGCCGTGCCCAGGGCAGATCATGCTCAGCAATCCGCAGTGGCGCCAGCCGCTGGCACGCTTTCGCGAGTCGATGCGCGACTGGATCTACGGCGCCGACCCCGACGGGCCGATGCGGCTGGCGATCTTCTTCGATGCCGCGCCGGTGGCCGGCGATGCCGCGCTGCTGGTCGAGGCCCGCCGCTGGCTCGACACGATCCTGGCCCACGACGATGCCTTCCTGGCGCGCTTCGCCAGCGCGGCCGACCAGTTCAGCGAGCCCGGCGGCTGGTGGAGCTGGCTCACCGGATCGCGCCGCGACGAGCAGCCGCTCGATCTGAAGAAGCTCGGCACCTTCCCGATCGTGCACGGCGTGCGCGCGCTGGCGCTGCAGTACCACGTGCGCGCGGTCGGCACGGTGCAGCGGCTGCAGCTGCTGGTCGCGCAGCACCACATCGACGAAGCGATGGCGCGCGACCTGACCGATGCGCTGCATTTCTTGATGTCGCTCAAGCTGCGCCACCAGTTGCGCCAGCGCCAGCGCGGCGAGCCGGCGAGCAACCTGGTGCGCGCGTCCGAGCTCGGCACGCTCGAGCGCGAACCGCTCAAGGACTCGCTGGCGATCATCAAGCGCTTCCGCGGCTTCCTGCACCAGCATTTCCGGTTCGACGCGCTGTGAAGGATCGGCCGGCGCGGCGTCAGACGCCGGTCAGCGCGGCGCGCAGAATGACAGCTTGAGAGCCTGAGAAGATATTGTTCCGCAGCCATGTCATCCCGGCGCACGCCGGGATCCACTCTGTGCAGATGCGCGGTGAAGCAGCAGTGGATCCCGGCGTTCGCCGGGATGACAAGGCTCTGAGAGGAGACGACGTTTGTTCCAAGGCCTCGGTGCGCAACGCTTGCTGGCGCTGTTCTTCGCCGGCGCGCTGTTGCTGAACTTCCCGCTGCTCGCGCTGTGGGACCGCGACGCGACGGTCCTCGGTCTGCCGCTGTTCCCGTGCGCGCTGTTCGCCGTCTGGGGGCTGCTGATCGGCCTGACGGCGTGGATCGTCGAGCGGGGAGAGGAGCTCGATTGAACACCCTCGCCGGTCCGGTCGTCGTTGCCGCCGCGTTCGCCTATCTGCTGCTGCTGACCGCGGTGGCGTACGCGGGCGATCGGCGCGCGGCGCAGGGGCGTTCGATCATCGGCAACGCCTGGGTCTACACGCTGTCGCTGGCGGTCTATTGCACTGCCTGGACCTACTTCGGCAGCGCCGGCCGCGCCGCCACCTCGGGGGTCTGGTTCCTGCCGATCTACCTCGGCCCGACGCTGGCGATGGTGCTGGCCTGGATGGTGGTGCGCAAGATGATCCGCATCGCCAAGACCTACCGCATCACCTCGATCGCCGATTTCATTGCCAGCCGCTACGGCAAGAGCCCCTCGCTCGCCGCGCTGGTGACGCTGATCACCGTCGTCGGCATCGTGCCCTACATCGCGCTGCAGCTGAAGGCGGTTTCGCTCGGCTACGTGCTGCTGACCACGCCAGCGGGCATGACGGCGCTGCCCGCCGCCCACTGGTGGCGCGACAGCACGCTCTACGTCGCGCTGGCGCTGGCCGGCTTCACCATCGTGTTCGGTGCGCGGCGGCTGGACAGCGCCGAACGGCACGAGGGCATGGTCGCGGCGATCGCCTTCGAGTCGGTGGTCAAGCTGTTGGCCTTCCTCGTCGTCGGCGCGTACGTGGCCTATGGTCTCTTCGACGGGCTGGCCGATCTGGTGGCGCGGGTCAGGGCGGCGCCCGCGCTGGCCCCGCTGCTGCGCCTCGAACAGGGTGGGCGCTTCGCCTACGAGCAGTGGTTCGCGTTGATCGGGCTGTCGATGCTGTCCACCATCTTCCTGCCCCGGCAGTTCCAGATGATGGTGGTCGAGAACGTCGATGAGCGCCACTTGAAGCGCGCCGCCTGGGCGTTTCCGTTGTACCTGCTGCTGATCAACCTGTTCGTGCTGCCGATCGCGTTCGGCGGGCTGTTGATCTTCGGCGCAGGGCGCATGGACCCGGACGGCTTCGTGCTGTCGCTGCCGCTGGCCCACGGCCAGCCGGGGCTCGCGCTGGTGGCCTACATCGGCGGCATGTCGGCCGCCACCGGCATGGTGATCGTCGAGACCATCGCCGTCTCCACGATGGTCTGCAACGACCTGCTGATGCCCTGGCTGCTGCGCACGCGCCGCTTCGGCGCGCGCGCGGCCGGTGACCTGACGCGCACCCTGCTCACGATACGGCGCGGCGCGATCGTCGGCGTGATGCTGCTCGGCTACCTGTACTTCCGACTCGCCGGCGAGGCCTATGCGCTGGTCAGCATCGGCCTCATCAGTTTCGCGGCGGTGGCGCAGTTCGCGCCGGCGATGCTCGGCGGCATCTACTGGAAGGGCGGCACGAAGCTCGGTGCACTGGTCGGGCTCTCGGCCGGCTTCGCGCTGTGGGTCTACACGCTGCTGCTGCCGTCGTTCGTCAAGTCGGGCTGGCTCCCGCTAAGCTTGCTGGGCGACGGACCCTGGGGCATCGGCTTGCTCAAGCCCGAGCAGCTGCTCGGGCTGGGCGGCCTCGACAGCCTCACGCATTCGCTGTTCTGGAGCATGCTGGCCAACGCCGGCGCCTATGTGGTGGTGTCGCTGGCCCGCCGGCCGTCGGGGCAGGACGCGAGCCAGGCCTTGCTGTTCGTCGACATCTTCGAACGCTCCGACGCGCGGGTGCCGGTGTTCTGGCGCGGGCGCGCGCGCGTGCCCGACCTGCTGCAGCTGGCCGGCCGCTTTCTCGGTGTCGCCCGGGCGCGGCAGCTCATCGACGAACACCTGCGCAGCAGCAGCGGCGAGCCGGGCGTCGCCGATGCGCGCCTGGTGCAACTGGTCGAGACCCAGCTTGCCGGGGCGATCGGCAGCGCCTCGGCGCGTGTGATGGTGGCCGCGGTGGTCGAGGAGGAGCCGCTGGCGGTCGACGAGGTGATGCGCATGCTCGAAGAAACGTCGCAGCTGCGCGCCTACTCGCGCGAACTGGAGGACAAGTCGCAGGCGCTGGAGCACGCCACTACCAAGCTGCGCAGCGCCAACGAGGAGCTGCTGAGCCTGGACCGGCTGAAGGACGACTTCATGGCGTCCGTGAGCCACGAGCTGCGTACGCCGCTGGCCGCCATTCGCGCGGTCACCGAACTGATGCGCGACGATGCCGAGATGCCGGTGGCGCAGCGCGAGGCCTTCCTGGACATCGTCGTCACCGAGACCGAGCGCCTGGGTCGCCTCGTGAACCAGGTGCTGGACATGGCCAAGATCGAATCGGGCCACGGCGAATGGCACACCAACGACGTCGACCTGCGCGAGCTGCTGGCGCAGGCGGTGCACACCACCGCCGCGATGTTCAAGGAGCGCGGGGCCACGGTGCAGTTGCAGCTGCCCGATGCGCTGCACACCCTGCGCGCCGACCGCGACCGGCTGCTGCAGGTGCTGATGAATCTGCTGTCGAACGCGGCCAAGTTCGTGCCGCGCGAGGGCGGGCGCGTCGACCTGCGGCTGCGAGCGAACGATGCCGGCGTCACGGTGGAAGTGCAGGACAACGGACCCGGCGTGCCGCCAGACCAGCAGGCCCTCGTGTTCGAGAAATTCCGCCAGGGTGGCGACGCGGCGAACCGGCCGCAGGGAACCGGCCTGGGCTTGCCGATCAGCCGCCGAATCGTCGAGCATTTCGGTGGCCGCATGTGGTTGCAATCGGCACCCGGGCACGGCGCCTGTTTCGGCTTCTTCCTGCCTTGGTCGGGCGCGCAGGTGAACGCTCAGGCGCGCGCGGCATGAAAGGAGTAGCACCATGAGCCAGAGAGTAGTGATTGCCGACGACGAACCGAACCTCGTGATCCCGCTCGAGTACATGCTCAAGCGCGAGGGCTACGACGTGACCGTCGCGCGCGACGGGCAGGAGGCACTCGACGCGGTCGCGCGGGTTCACCCGCAGCTGGTGCTGCTGGACGTGATGATGCCGCGCAAGTCCGGCTTCGACGTTTGCCAGGTGCTGCGCGCCGACGAAGCGAATCGCGAGCTGAAGATCCTGCTGCTCACCGCCAAGGGCCGCGACGACGACGTGGCCAAGGGTCTCGCGCTGGGCGCCGATGCCTACATGATCAAGCCCTTCTCGCCGAAGGAGCTGGTGCTGAAGGTGCGCGAACTGCTGGGGGGCGCCGCGTGACGTTGGACCGGCGCTACATCGTGTCGGTCGTGGCCCTGGCATCGGCAATGGCGCTGTGGCTCGCGGCGCTTGTGGCGTTGCTGTGGGCCTCGCTGTCGAGCGCGGAGCGTGATGTGCTGCCGCCCCTCACCGGCGACCGCGTGGCGGTGCTCGTCGTGACGTCACTCGCGGCACTGGCACTCGCGGCGCTGGGGCTGCGCCGCTTGCACAGCCACTTCGTCGAGGCACCGGCGCGCCTGCTGGAGCAGGCGCAGGCGGCGCTCGCCGGCGCCGTGGAGCGCGAGATCGAAGCCGCGGGCAGCCATGAAACCCGCGGTCTGGCGCGCACCATCAACGACCTGGTGGCCGCACGCGCCGGACTGCGCCGCGACATCGAGCACAAGGTGCAGGAAGCCAGCCGCGACATCGAGCAGGAACGAAGCCGGCTGGCCGCGCTGATGTCGGAGCTGACGCAAAGCGTCATCGTGTGCAACCTGGACGGCCGCATCCTGCTCTACAACCAGCAGGCGCGCCTTGCATTCAGGGCGCTCTCTGACGCGCCGGCGGTGGCGGGTGGCGCCGAGCTGATCGGCCTGGGCCGCTCGATCTACGCGGTGTTCGATCCCCAGGTCGTCGCCCACGCGCTTGAGAACGTTCGCGAGCGCATGCGGCGCGGCAACGCCAACCCGAGCACGCAGTTCGTCACCGCAACGCCGGCCGGCCAGTTGCTGCGCGTCACGATGGCGCCGGTGCGCAGCACCACGGCGCGCGACGGCATCACCGGTTTCGTGCTGATGCAGGACAACATCACCCGGCAGTTCGAGGACGAGAGCCAGCGCGATCAGCATCTGCATGCGCTGACCGAAAGCACGCGCGCGTCACTGGGCAGCCTGCAGGCGGCCGTGGAGGCGCTGGACTATCCCGACGTCGATGGCGAGATGCGCGACCGGCTGCTGCGCGTCATCCGCGACGAGGTCGGCGCGATGGGCCAGCGCGTCCGCGAGGTCGGGGCCGCCACCGCCGAAGGCCTGAAGACACGCTGGCCGCTGGAAGACATGCTCGGCGCCGACGTGGTGCAGGCGGCGCTGCGGCATATCGAGTCGGCCTGCACGCTGCGCGCCGGCGCCGCGGAGGTCGACGGCGCACTGTGGCTGAAGGTCGACAGCTTCTCGCTGCTGCAGGCGCTGACCTCGCTGGCATGCCGGCTGCATGAGGAGCTCGGCGTGCGCGGCGTCGAGCTGCGCCTCGGCGCCGCGGGGCCGCAGCGCGCGCACCTGGACCTGATCTGGTCCGGCCAGGCCTTGAACACCGAGACCGCGATGGGTTGGGAACTCGACCCGATCAGGAGTGGCACCGAGAGGTTGCCGCTGAGCGTGCGCGACGTGGTGGCGCGCCACGGCGGCGAATTCTGGGTGGAGCGCGAACGAACGCGCCACCGGGCGTTCTTCAGGTTCCGCCTGCCGCTGGCGGCGGCGCACGACGAGCCCGTTGCAGCCGTGGCCGAGGCCGGCGCCCATCGCCCGGAGTTCTACGACTTCGACCTGTTCCAGACCTCGCCGCACAGCCGCGAACTCGACGAGCGCTTGCTGGTGGAGGCCACCTACACCGTGTTCGACACCGAGACCACCGGGCTCGACCCCTCGTCGGGCGACGAGATCATCCAGATCGGTGCGACCCGCATCGTCAACGGCAAGCTGCTGCGCCACGAGAACTTCGAGCAGCTGGTGAATCCGCAGCGTTCGGTCCCGGAGGCGTCGACCGCGATCCACGGCATCCGCCCGGAAATGCTGGTCGGCCAGCCGACGATTTCGCAGGTGCTTCCCGCATTCCACGCCTTCGCGCGCGACACGGTGCTGGTGGCCCACAACGCGGCCTTCGACATGCGCTTCCTGCAGTTGAAGGAGCGCGAGACCGGCATCCGCTTCGATCAACCGGTGCTCGACACGCTGCTGCTGTCGGCGTGGCTGCACCCCCACCAGGAATCGCATGCGCTCGAAGCGATCGCGCTGCGCCTGGATGTGGACGCCACGGGCCGCCATGCCGCGCTGCGCGATGCGGTGGTCACCGCCGAAGTGTTTCTCAAGCTCGTGCCGCTGCTGGCCGACAAGGGCATACGCACGCTCGCGCAGGCGCGCGAAGCGGCGCGCAGCACGTACTACGCGCGACTGAAATACTGACAGGAGACGCAGATGTGGGCATACAGGTCGAGCTCTCGCGTTGTCCTCACCGCATTCCAGGTGCTTGCGGTGACCTTGTTCTTGCCGGTGTTGTGCGCAGCGCAGGAAGCGAAGGTACAACCGACCCAGGCGTTCCGCGTCTTCGCGAATCAGTTGGCCGAGCCCCGCGGATTGCTCATTGCACCCGATGGCGCGATGTACGTCGCAGAGCAGCGCGGCGGCAGCGTCGCCCGCATCGACAAGAATGGCGCTGTCACCCGGATCGCGCAGGGCCTGCAGAGCCCGCATGACTTGGCGCTCGATGCGGCAGGCAACATCTATGTGGCCGAGACCGGCGCCGGTCGTGTCGCGAAGATCACGCCCTCGGGTGCCGTCACCACCTTCATCGCCGACCTCGAATCGCCTGTCGACCTCGACTTCGGCCCCAACGGCGACCTGTGGGTTTGCGAGCTCACCGGCAAGGTGCGCGCCTTCTCGGCGAAAGGGGGGTCACGCGTCGTTGCCGAGCTGAAGGGCCCGCACGGTCTGGCGTTCGCCAGCTCCGGCACGATCTACATCAACGACTGGCGCGGCAATCGCGTCGTCACGCTCGAGGCCGGCGGTGTCCGGCTGTTCGCGCAAGTCGAGAGCCCCGTGGGGATTGCCGTTGGACCTTCAGGCGACGTCTATGTGGCGCAGCCGCAGGCGCACCGGATCTCGCGCATCAAGCCGGACGGCACCCGAAGCACCTTCGCCACGGACCTCAATGAACCGCGCGATCCGGTGTTCGACCGCCAGGGCAAGCTCTATGTTGCCGAGACGCTGGCCGGACGCATCCTCGTCTTTGTCGGCAGTTTTTGACCATGGCTCGGCGGCGTCGGAGTCACCGCGCCATCGTCGACAAATACAACGCGACGGCCAAAGGCATCATCGAGCAGATCGGACGATGACGCGGGCGTCGGGGCCCGAGCGCGTCGTCGTAGACTGACCGTTCCTTCCACCCAAGGAGCTGGCATGGCCTCGGAAGAACTGCTTGGTCGCGGCGACACCGCGCCCGATTTCGCCTTGCCGGGCATCGACGGCCGCACCTGGCGCTACGCCGACGCGGCCGGCCCGAACGGGCTGGTGGTGATGTTCATCTGCAACCACTGTCCCTACGTGCAGGCGGTGGTCGACCGCATGGTGCGCGACGCCGCGGCGCTGCGCGCGCTCGGTGTTGGTGCGGTGGCGATCAGCAGCAACGACGCGGCCACCTACCCCGCGGACTCGTTCGAGAACATGTTGGTGTTCGCGCAGCGCAACGGGTTCGATTTCCCCTACCTCTACGACGAGCCGCAGGACGTGGCGCGCGCCTACGGTGCCGTGTGCACGCCCGAGTTCTTCGGGTTCGACCGCAAGCGCGTGCTGCAATACCGCGGCCGCCTCGACGCCTCGGGCCGCCACCCGTCGGCAGCCGACGCGAAACGCGAGCTGGTCGAAGCGATGAAGCAGGTGGTCCAGACCGGCCGCGCGCCGGACGAGCAGGTCGCGAGCATCGGCTGCTCTATCAAGTGGAAGCTCGAATGAGCGGCGGGGGCTTCGCGCCAGGCGCGAGCCCAGCGGATCAGTGCGAATGCCGCGGCAACGACGCCTGCTCGAACAGGCCTGGGCCGGCATTCGTGTCGACTTCGCCGCCACACCAGGCCGCCGACTTGTCGCCACCGACCTCGCCGCCACACCATGCCGCCGATCGATCGCTGCGGATCTCGCCGCCGCACCAGGCGCTTGCCTTGTCGCCGCCGGCCGCGGCGCCCGCGCGCGCGTTGCTCGGCAACACCTCGCCGAACTCACGCTCGAACAGCACGGCCAGCGTGCTGGCGGCTTCGTCGAGCTTGTCCTTGTCGCCCCGCATTCCGAGGTAGGGGTCGTGGTGCAGGAACTGACCGAAGATGCGTTCGCAGTCGCTTGCGTACTTGTGGGTGTCGAGGATGTGCGCATGCCAGAACTTGTCGATGTCGCGCGTGGGCGCCAGACGCAGGCTCGGGTGCCTGGCCAGCAGCATCAGGAAGCGCCGGTACGCAAGCGCGATGCGTTCGGCATGCTCGCGGGTCCAGCCGTAGCCGTCCTCTGCGCTGGAGATCTTGAATTTGACGGGCTCCAGGTCGAGCTGTTCGATCGCGGCGATTGCGCGTTCGGCCTGGCGGGTTTCAATTTGGTTACGCATCGGTTCAACTCCATGGGTCGGGAAAAAAACCGGAGGGGCGTGGGGCCCGACCGGTGCCTGCGTCAGTGGCGGTGCCGGCTCATGCCGCCACCGTCGGACTGACAAGATTGCGTACGTCACGCTCGAGGAAGCGGCTCATCTCGTCGGCGGCGATCGGTTTGCTCAGGTAAAAGCCCTGGATCTGGTTGCAACCGTTGGCGCGCAGGAAGCCCAGCTGCTCAATCGTCTCCACGCCTTCGGCCACCACCGTCATGCGCAGGCGGTGGGCGAGCGCGATGATCCCGGCGGTGAGGCCCGCCGCGTCCTCGTCGGCGGGCAGGTCCTTGACGAAGGAGCGGTCGATCTTCAGCGTGCACAGCGGGAAGCGCTGCAGGTACGACAGCGACGAGTAGCCGGTGCCGAAGTCGTCGATCGCCAGCGAGACGCCGAGCTGGCGCAGTTCCTGCAGCTGCGCCGCGGCGCGAACGGGGTTGCGCATCACCGCGCTTTCGGTGATCTCGAGCTCGAGCTGCCCCGGCGCGAGCCGCGCCAGGTCGAGGATCTTCGCCACTTCCTGCGCCAAGTGCGGGCGGTTGAGCTGCCGCGCCGACAGGTTCACGCTCACCTGCACCGGGTGGCCCTCGTCCTGCCAGCGACGTGCGGCGCGGCAGGCCACCTCGAGCGCCCAATGGCCCACGCTGTCGATCAGCCCCGTGTCCTCGGCGATGGGGATGAACTGAGCCGGCGAGATCATGCCCAGCGACGGGTGGTTCCAGCGCATCAGCGCCTCGACACCGGTGACGTGCCCCGTCGCCAGGTCCAGCTTGGGCTGGTAGACGAGGAACAGCTCTTCGCGCTCGAGCGCGCGATGCAGACCGCTTTCCAGCGACAGGCGTTGCTGGCCTTGCGCATTCATCTGCGCCGAGTAGAAGTGGTAGGTGCCCGGCCCCTTCTCCTTGGCACGGTACATCGCTGCGTCGGCGTTCATCAGCAGGGTCTCGGCGTCCTCGCCGTCGTCCGGGAACAGGCTGACGCCGATGCTGGCCGTGGTCAGCAGCTCGCAGGCATTCACCTCGACCGGCGCGCTGATGCGGTTGAGCACCTTGGTCAGCGGAGCGATCACGTCGGACGTGTCGCCCACGTCCTCCAGCACGACAACGAACTCGTCGCCGCCGAAGCGGGCCACCAGGTCGCTCACGCGCACGCATTCGCGCAGACGCACGGCGCAGGCGCGCAGCAGCGCGTCGCCTGCGCTGTGGCCCAGGCTGTCGTTGACGTGCTTGAAGCGATCGAGGTCCATGAACAGCACCGCCACGCGGCTGCGCGTGCGCGTGGCGCGCTGGATCGCGTGAGCGAGCCGTTCATGCAGCAGCGGCCGGCTTGCCAGCCCGGTCAGCGCATCGTGGTTGGCGACATGGCGCAGCGCCTTTTCGGCCTGCTTGCGCCGCAAGTACTGCGCCAGCTGGCTGGCCACGGAGCGCATGAAGCCCTCGATGTCGCGGTCCACGCCGATCGGGGCGCGGCTGAAGAACTCGAGCACCGCCAGCTGGCCACCGGCGTTGACCGGCACCGCCAGCGATGCCTGCAGTCCAAAGCGCGCCGCGATCGCGTCGGGCGAGTGGCCCGCGTCGACCGCAGGGATGGCGCGCCACAGGGGACTGGCGCCGCCCCAGAGGGTGTCGAGGGCACTGCCGGACCGCGGCCCGCTCCAGCGCCGCATCGCGGTGACGAAGCCCTGCATCTCGCTCTCGTCGTCGCAGGCCCACGCGTGCAGGCAGCGCACCTGAGCGTTGTCGTCACGCAGCCAGCATGCCGCCGCATGCCAGCCCGAATGCGCGCCGATCGACGACAGGATGTAGGCCACCGCGTTCTCGGGTTCGTCTTCGGCCGCAAGCTCGCGCGCGATGTTGTGCGCGAGCTCCAGGCGCAAGGCCGAACGGTGGCGTGCGGTGTCGTCGCGCACGGTGGCGTTCACAATGGTGGCGCCATCCTCGGTGGAACGCCGCAGGTCGACATGCACCCAGCGCTTGCCGTGGTCGCACATCTGCACCGCGTGCTCGATCTCGACCCGGGCATCGCTGCGCTGCGCGCGTTGCACGGCCTCGCCGAGCGCGGCGCGCTGCGCCGCCGGCACGATGGCCAGCAACCGCGGCAGCGTCAACGGCGTGGCGGCCGACGTGAGGCCATAGATGCGGCGCGCCTCGTCGGTGCATTCGATCTCGGCACTGCGCCCGTCGAGCACCCAGCTGCCGAGCTTGGCCAGCCCCTGCGCCTCGGCCAGGCGTTGCTCGCTGCGGCGCAGGCTTTGCGTCATGTCGTGCGCCAGCGAGACGGCGCGCCGCTGCGATCCCATCAGGCTGAGCATCACGCCGGCGAGCAGTGCACTGATGCTGCTGCCGCCGAACAGGATGATGGCCGGCAGCATGTGCTCGAAGCTGCCCGCACCGTCGCCGAGCGGGGCGGTGGTCTCGACGATCCAGCGCCGGCCGCCCAGGTCGAAGCCCTGGATGTGCCGGTGGCGGCCTTCAGGGTGCGGCGGCGCTGCGGCAGCGTTGTCCGCGCCGGCGCCGGCCGCCAGCGTGTCGAACAGCAGCTTGTCGGGAGGCGTTGCCGGCGGGCCGACCCGTGTGTCGGCGGCGACTTCCGGCCCGCCGTCGAACAGGCGCAGCCGAAGCCCTTGCGCGACGCCGGGCAGGTCGCCGAGCATGCGTGTCACGAGGAAGCCCGCACCCACGCTGCCGACATAGGCGGCGCGGCGCTGCTCGACGGTGTCCAGCGGCATCCCGGGCCGGTACACCGGCAGCCGCATGGCCAGCCCGGCCTCGCCGCCGGGCCCGCGGTTCTGGATCAACTTGCCCGACGCAGTCAGGCGGCCGGTGTCGCGGCTAAGCTCGAGTGCCGCACGCACGACGGGCGTCACCGCGATGTCCTTGCCGAGGAGATGTTCGTTTCCGAGCAGCGGTTCGATCAGCGTGAACGGGTAGTACGCGTCGCGTGCACCCGGCGGGCTGATCGCGAAGCGTTCGTGCTGGGGCACGGCGGCATCGCGCCGCGTGGCCGTTTCGAAGGCGAGCTTGGATGCGGCAGGGACATGCAGCGCGTAGTTCAGCACCTGGAAGCCGGGGAATGCGCGCTTGAGGTCCAGGGCTTCGGCGTAGCGATGAAACGCCTCGCGCGAGACGTCGTTTGCGTGGAACAGCGCTCGCAACCCGGCCAGCACCTCCACATAGGCGGCAAAGCGGCGTTCGACCTGAAAAGCGGCGTGGCTGGCGGCGGCGTCGAAGCGCGACTGCGCGGTGCGCGCGGTCTCGTCGCGTGCCGACTGGCTGATCACAAACGACAGGGCCACACCGATGAGCAACACCGCCAGCGCAATCGTGCGGTGGCGCCAGCACGACAACGTTGCCCTCGCGCCACGCGGCACGGCCCGTGGTGATTCCGCCTCGTCGGCGACATTGCGCATCGCGCGCCTCCCTGACTGTGGCGGCACTCTAGGGCCGCAGGCACACCCGCGCCGTCGGGAGGACGCGGCACACCTTGTGGGGAACTCTCGACGGCCCGTGTAGGAAGCAGCGGAGCCCGATGGCCTGCGCAAATGCAGGACTTGCCATTGACGCAGGGGGACGGCGGGGTCACCATCGCGCCCAACTGGACGCAGAACCAGCGACAAAGCCGGGTCGATCCGTCTCGCGAGACAAGCGCGGCGCCCCGGGGAGGCGCAATGACCGAAGTTCTAGCCGGCGACAAGCCCGTGTTCTTGTCGACCCTGCCCGCCGATCGCGGGCAGACTCAGCTCGCATGGGCGGTGGTGCTGTTGTCCGCGCTGGTGTTCCTCGCACTGGCGCCGTTTGCCACCGTGCAGCTGGCGCAGGCCTGGGTCTTCATTCCGGTCTACCAGTCCGCACTGGTCGTCAACGATGCGATCACGGCCGTGCTCCTGCTCGGGCAGTTCGCGATCCTGCGCTCGCGCGCCTTGCTGGTGCTGGCCGGCGGCTACCTCTTCACGGCCTGCATGGCGGCGCTGCATGCGCTGACCTTTCCCGGCCTGTTCGCGCCGGCCGGCTTGTTCGGTGCCGGGCCACAAAGCACGGCCTGGATCTACATGCTCTGGCACGCCGGCCTTCCGCTCGCGGTGATCGCCTACGCGCGCCTGTCGGACCCGCAGCGGGTCGGCGAGCCCCGCCTCGGCCGCGGCGCCATCGTGGCGTGCGTTGGCGTGGCGCTGTCCGCGGCGGCGGCCTGCACGGCGCTCGCCACCGCCGGCCAGTCGCTGCTGCCGGAAATCATGCGCGGCAGCCACTACGCACCGGCGATGAGCGTCGTCGTTTCCAGCGTCTGGCTGTTCAGCCTCGCGGCGCTCGTGGCCTTGTGGCGGCGGCGGCCGCGTACGGTGCTCGACCTGTGGTTGATGGTGGTGATGTGCGCCTGGATGTGCGACGTCGCACTGTCGGCCGTGCTCAACGCCGGGCGCTTCGACCTCGGCTTCTACGCCGGCCGCGTCTACGGGCTGCTCGCGGCGACCTTCGTGCTGATGGTGCTGCTGCTCGAAAACGGAAGGCTCTACGCCCGGCTGGTCGAGACGCATGATCGAGAGCACCGCAAGTCGACCGCGCTGCTGCATCTGAACGCCAAGCTCGAGTCCATGAACACGATGCTGGCCGACCTGAACCGCCAATTGCAGCAGGCCGGCCGCTTCAAGTCGGAGTTTCTCGCCAACATGTCGCACGAGGTGCGCACGCCGCTCAACGCGATCATCGGCTTCGCCGAGCTGCTCAAGAACGGGCTGGTCGACGCTCAACCCGACAAGCGCAGGCGCTTCGAGACCCAGATCTTCGACAGCGGCCAGCACCTGCTGACCTTGATCAACGATGTGCTCGACCTGTCGAAGGTCGAGACGGGCAAGATGCAGCTCGAGCTGGAGACGGTCGAACTCGACGACTTCCTGCGCGGCTGCCTGGCGATGTTCGACGAGGCCAGCGAACGCCGCCGCATCCGGCTGGACTACGCCGGCCCGGCGCAGTCCGCTTCCGCGCTGATCGACGCGCGCAAGCTGCGCCAGATCGTCTACAACCTGCTGTCCAACGCGATCAAGTTCACGCCCGATGGCGGAACGATCCGGCTGACGGCCAACGCGGTTCCGCCCGACGGCCTGGTGCTCGGGGCTCCGGCAGACATGGCCACGCGGGTGTTGCCCTTGCCTGCGGGCAGCACCGCGGAGCGCTTTCTCGAGATCCGGGTCAGCGACAGCGGCGGCGGCATGGTCGCCGGCGACCTGCCGCAACTTTTCGAGGCCTTTCACCAGGTGCAGTCGGCCCGGCACCAGCGACACGTCGGAACGGGGCTCGGGCTGGCGCTCGTCGCGCGCTTCGCCTCGCTGCATGGCGGCACGGTCGGCGTGGCCAGCGCACCCGGGCGCGGCACGCAGTTCGCGGTATGGATTCCGTGGCGCGAGGCCGCCGCGGCGCCGCGCCCCAGCTTCATGCCGGCCGCAATGGCGACCGGACCGCAGTCCGGGGCGGGCGCGCATGCGGTCCGCCACGCGCTGGTGATCGAGGACAACGAACATGCCGCCGAGCTGCTGCGCATGCACCTCGAAAGTGCGGGCTTCGAGGTCAGCTGTGCAATCGACGGCAGCGAGATCGGGCATGCGGCGGGCCCGATACCCGACATCATCACGCTCGACATCCTGCTGCCGGGCACCAGCGGCTGGGACGTGCTCGAGCAGCTCAAGAAGGATCCGGCCCTGGGCGCGGTGCCGGTGGTCATCGTCTCGGTCGTTGCCGAGCGGCAGAAGGGTTTCGCGCTCGGTGCGTCGCAGGTGCTGCAGAAACCCGTCACGCGCGACGAGCTGCTGCAGGCTGTCGCGTCGGTGGGCCTGGGCAGCCGGCTTGACCGAGCGCAGCGCGTGCTCGTCATCGACGACGATCCGTTGGCGGTCGAGATGGTCGCGTCCAACCTCGAGGGACCAAACTGCGAGGTCCTGCGCGCGCACGATGGTGGCACCGCCATCGACATCGCACTGAGCGCGCGGCCCGACCTCATCATTCTCGACCTGATGATGCCGGGGATCAGCGGCTTCGAGGTCGTCGACAGGGTGCGCTCGCAGCCGGACATGGCGGCGGTGCCGATTCTCGTGATGACCGCCAAGACCGTCACGACGCAGGACCGCGAGCGCCTGAACGGCCATGTGCTGAAGATCATGGACAAGGGCACGCTCGACCGCGATCGCTTCATGTCCGAAGTGTGTCGGGCGCTTCGCGCGCCCTGATCCGCAACGCCCCACGCGAGCGGTCGAGGATTCCCGACACGCCGGCGGTCGTGTCGGTGCAGCGCCGTGCCGACATCCAGGAAGGTTCTATCCATCCTGGAGCAGTCGACGTGAAACACAAACAGACCGACACCGGGCGCGAGTTCGCGCTGCCCCGCGGCGCGCTGCTCGTCTCGACCACCGGCCGCGACCGGTGCATCACCTATTGCAACCCGGCCTTTGTCGAGGCGAGCGGCTACACGCGCGACGAGCTGGTTGGCCAGTCGCTCGATCTGCTCGACCATCCCGACATGCCGCTGGAGCTGGGGCAGGGGCTTTGGACCACGCTCGACGCCGGCAAGCCCTGGTCGGGCATCACGAAGAGCCGGCGCAAGAACGGCGAACACTTCTGGGTTCGCTCCACCATCGCGCCCATTCCCAGTGGCGGCTACATGATCGTGCGAACGCCGGCCTTGCGGGCCCAGGTGCTGGCAGCCGACGCCATGTACGCGGCGATGCGCAACAAGGCCGCGCGCTGGATCTACGAGATCGAGGCCACCGCGGGCCGGCCGCCGGCCGGCATGCCGCTGCGATGGTGGCCGACGGAGTGATGCGATGACACTCATGGCGTTCCCGGGGCCCACCGCGGCTCGCGGCCGCGGCACTTGGCCGCTGCCGACCGCGGCAGGCCTCGCGAAATGCCAGGCCTTGGTGATCGACGGCAATCCGGCGTCGCGCACTGCGCTCGTTTCGATGCTGCGCGAGTTCGGCGTCGGCAACGTCATGCAGACCAGCAAAGCCCAGGATGCACGCCGCATGCTCGAGCATCGCCGCTTCGACATCGTCGTCTGCGAATACCACTTCGACAATCAGCCGATGACCGGGCAGGACCTGATGGACGACCTGCGCCTGGCTCAGCTGCTGCCGCTCGCGACCGTCGTCGTGATGATCTCGAGCGAGGCAGGCTACGCCAATGTGGCCGGCGCGGCCGAGGCGGCGCTCGACGCCTACCTGATCAAGCCGCACACCGAGCAGGCGCTGCGCGAGCGCGTGCTGCAGGCGTTCGAGCGCAAGGCCGCGCTGCGCGACATCATCGAACACGTGGAGCGTGGTGCCTACCGCGAAGCCGCCGAGGTGTGCCAGCGCCGCTGCGACGAGGCGGCTCCCAATTGGCTGAACGCCGCGCGCATCGGTGCCGAGTTGTGGCTGCGCCTGGGCCGGCCCGAAGCGGCGCAAAGGCTGTTCGAAGCCATTCTCGCCACGCGCGCATTGCCCTGGGCGAGGCTGGGATTCGCGCGCTCCGAATACCAGGCCGGGTGCGTGCAGCAGGCACGGCGCACGCTTGAAAGCCTGTTGAGCGATCAGCCCGGCTATGCCGACGCCTACGACGTGATGGGCCGCGTGCTGCTCGACCACGGCGAACCGGCGCAGGCTCTGCACGCGTTGCGGCGCGCCAGCGAGCTGACACCCGGCAGCGTGTCGCGCCTGCTCAAGCTGGGGCTGTTGGCCTTCTACCATGGTGACCGCAAAGAGGCGGCCGATGCGCTCGCCCGCGCGTCCGCGCTCGGGGCGAACTCCAAGCTGTTCGACCTGCAGGCGCTGGTGCTGCTGGGCACCTTGCAGTTCGAGCGCGGCGACGCGCGCGGCCTCGCGCAGTGTCTTCGCTCGATCACGGCGGCGCGCGAAACCCAGCACGGCAGCGCACGCTTGCGCCGCTTCGAGGCGGTGCTCGGCACCTTCAAGATGCTGCTGGAGCGCCGCATCGCCGAGGCCGTGCTGGCCACGCAGCAGGCCTTGTGCGAGCTGAAGGAGCCGGACTTCGAGTTCGAGGCCGCGTGCAACCTGCTGTGCTTGCTGTCGCGCCTGCTCGCGCGCGAAGTGCGTCTCGACGAACTGCACGATCGGCTGGAGACGCTGGCCGATCGATTCGCCGTTTCGCGCACCACCTGCGAGCTGCTGTGCTGCGCCGTGCAGGGCCAGGCCGATTTCGAGGCCGTGATCCGCGCGCGCTATGCGCTCATCTGCGCACATGCCGAGCGCGCGGTGTCGCACACCGTCGCCGGCGCGCCGCGCGAGGCCGTGCTGGAGCTGCTGGCGCAATTCGAACGCTCGCTCAACGCCAAGCTGCTCGATCTGGCGCTGCACACACTGGAGCGGCACCATTCGGGCATCGCCGGTGCGGACGAATTGCTGACGCGCGCCCATGCCTTGCACACGCGCTACCGCGGCTACGGCACCCAGGTGCAGATCCAGTGGCGCGCCCCGGGCGTCGCGGCGCCGCGCGCGGCGGGTGCGGGGGCAGCGCCGCACTGAAGGAGCTCGCCACTCTCGTGGACAAGCTCATGCCTTAGGTATCCAATCGTCGCCAGAATGCTCCTGGCATCCGCCGGCCGCAGGCGCGTTGAGCGCCACGCGGGCGCGCGCGGTGCTCTGCGACCCAAGGGAGGGTCCATCCATGCGTTTTTGGCCTCGGTTCACTGATTGGCCCTTGCGCGCCAAGATGGTCGCGCTGCTGGCCGCGGCATCGCTCGTACCGCTGGCCCTGGCGGCCTATCTCGACATCCGCCAGACCGAGGCCCTGCTGCTCGACGGCATGCGAAGCCTGCTGGAGGCGCGCGGTGACGAGCTGGTGCGCGACCTCGATACCTTCCACCACGGCCATCTCCGATCGGTGGAGCGGATTGCCCTCTTTCCCGCGACCACCGAGTTTTGTGCACGGCCTGCGGGCCGGCGCAGCGGCGCACTTCCCGCGCTGCAGGCCATCCTTTCGACCTACCCGGCGAGCGACCCGAACATCCATGGCGCAGTGGTGATCGACGCGTCGGGTCGGGTGGTCGCGTCCACCGAGGCGAAGCTCGTCGGACTGGACGTCTCGTTCCGCGCCCACGTGCGCGCCGCCCTGCAGGGCCGCAGCGTCATCTCCGACGTTCTGTTGTCGGTGCAGGAGGTCGGCGAGACGCCGTCGATCACCTACCTCGCACCGGTCTTCGGGCCTGACGGCAAGGTGGCCTGCGCGGCCGCCATTTGGTTGCACGCGGGCGCGCTTTGGCAAGCGGTCAAGGCCTCCAATGCGCTGGCCGGCCCGAACAGCTATGCGGTCGTGTACGACTCGCATGGGATCCGCATCGCACACACCTACGACGCCGACATCGTGTTCCACCCTGCCGGGCGCCTGGAACCGGCAGAGATCGAGGACCAGATCGCGCAGCGGCGCTTCGGATCGACGACACGTGCCCTGCTCGAAGACGTGCGAGCGTTCCCGCAGCATTTCGAGCGCGCACGCGCGGCCGTCCCGGACCCGGGCGTGTTTCGCGGCTTCGCGCCGGTCAACCAGAGCTGGAACTACGGCGTCGCCCGGCGCTGCAAGCAGGTTCCGTGGACGGTGTTCTACATGGTGCCCGAGCTCGGCATCAAGACGCAGATCGCGCAGGTCACCCGCGAGAAGACGCTGCTGGCACTCGGCATCATCGCCGTCGCGTCGCTGCTCGGCTTGTTCTTCGCCGCCGGTATCCTGCGCCCGATCCGGGCCCTGAGGGCCGCCACCGCGGCGCTCGCCGGTGGCGACCCGACGGCGCGCGTGAGCGACGGCCGCGCGGACGAATTGGGCCAACTGAGCGACAGCTTCAATGCGATGGCCGACCGCATCGGCGGGCAGGCCACGGCGCTGCAGCGCTCGCGCGACGAGCTCGAGCAGCGCGTCGTCGAGCGCACGGCGGAGCTGACGCACACCACCGAGCAGCTGCGCACCGAGGTGGCCGAGCGCGTGCAGGCCGAGGCTCGCCTGCAGGCGCAGCTGGAGCGGCTGAACCTGCTGGACCAGATCACCCGCGCGATCGGCGAACGCCAGGACATGCAGAGCATCTACCAGGTGGCGATCCGCAGCCTCGAGGACCGCCTGCCGGTCGACTTCAGCTGCGTGTGCCGCTACGACGCGGTCGACGCCACGCTGACGGTGACCCGCGTGGGCGTGCGCAGCGAGGCCCTGGCGATGGAGCTGGCCATGGGCGAGCGCGCGTCGATGCCGATCGACGAGAACGGCCTTGCGCGCTGTGTGCGCGGGCACCTGGTCTACGAGCCCGACATCGCCGACTCGCCCTTCGCGTTCCCGCAGCGCCTGGCGCGCGGCGGGCTGCGCTCGCTGGTGATCGCGCCGCTGCAGTCCGAGAGCCGCGTCTTCGGCATGCTGGTGTCGGCACGCCGGCAGCCGAATGGATTCAGCAGCGGCGAGTGCGAGTTCCTGCGCCAGTTGAGCGCCCACGTCGCGCTGGCCGCGCAACAGTCGCAGCTCTACAGCTCGTTGCAGCAGGCCTACGACGACCTGCGCCAGACCCAGCAGGCGGTGGTGCAACAGGAACGACTGCGCGCCCTGGGCCAGATGGCCAGCGGCATCGCGCACGACATCAACAACGCGATCTCGCCGATCGTGCTGTACACCGAGAGCCTGCTGGAGCGCGAGCCCAACCTCAGCACGCAGGCGCGCGAGTACCTGCAGAACATCGCGCGCGCCATCGACGACGTGGCCTCGACGGTGTCGCGCATGCGCGAGTTCTACCGCCCCGGCGAACCCCAGCTGGTGTTGGCGCGGCTGGCGCTGAACCCGCTCGTGCAGCAGGTGGTGGACCTGACGCGCGCGCGCTGGAGCGACCTGCCGCAGCAGCGCGGCATCGTGATCCGTGCGGACACCGACCTGGGCGCCGGGCTGCCCGAGATCATGGGGGTCGCAAGCGAGATTCGCGAAGCACTGATCAACCTCGTCTTCAATGCCGTGGACGCGATGCCCGAGGGCGGGACCCTGCTGCTACGCACGCGCGCCTCGGGCACGTCCGATGGTGCCGCGCACCCGGACGGGCCGCGCGTTCAGGTCGAGGTGGTGGACACTGGCGTGGGCATGGACGAGGACACGCAGCGGCGCTGCCTCGAACCCTTCTTCACCACCAAGGGCGAACGCGGCACCGGGCTGGGGCTGGCGACGGTGTACGGCGCGATGCAGCGCCAGGGCGCGGACCTCACCATCGACAGCGTGCTCGGCCAAGGCACGACGGTGCGGCTGAGCTTTGCGGTGGCGCCGGCCGATGTCGCAGGCCCGGCCGTGCTCGCCGCGGCCGCCGCCGTGCCCAAGCGCCTGCGGATCATGCTCGTCGACGACGACCCGCTGCTGCTGC
Source organism: Piscinibacter sp. (assembly GCA_041496605.1). GTDB lineage: Bacteria > Pseudomonadota > Gammaproteobacteria > Burkholderiales > Burkholderiaceae_C > Albitalea. The sequence goes on along the minus strand of JBGQEX010000041.1, from coordinate 5,085 downwards.
ACTCGCTGCGCGACACCCTGGAGGCCGACGGCAATGTGGTCGTCACGGCCAACGGCGGGCAGGCGGGGATCGATGCGGTGCGCGCCACACAGGCGAGCGGCGTCAAGTTCGACGTGGTCATCACCGACCTCGGCATGCCCTATGTAGACGGGCGCAAGGTGGCCAACGCGGTCAAGGAGCTCGCCGCTGCGCCGCCGGTCATCCTGCTCACCGGCTGGGGCCAGCGGCTGTTGGACGACGGCGACGTGCCGCCGCACGTGGACGCGGTGCTGAGCAAGCCGCCCAAGCTGCGCGACCTGCGCGAGGCGTTGGCGCGCTGCTGCGGGCTGGCCCCAAGCGCAGGCCGCGCCGCAGACGAAGGGAGTTTGAGATGACGGACCTGCCCAAGCCGAAGCTGCTCGTCGTGGACGACGAGCCGGCGCAATTGCGCGCGCTGTGCAGCACGCTGGCGGAGGAGGGTTATGCCATCGTCGGCTGTGCCAGCGGCGAAGCGGCGCTGGCGGCCCTCGAGAAACAGTCGTTCGAGCTGTTGCTCACCGACTTGACGATGCCCGGCATGGACGGCATCGCGGTGGTTCGCGCGGCCTTGCAGCGCGACGCTACGCTGGTGGGCGTCATCATGACCGGCAAGGGCACCATCGCCACCGCCGTCGAGGCCATGCAGTCCGGTGCACTCGACTACATCGTCAAGCCCTTCAAGCTCAGTGCTGTGCTGATGGTTATCGAGCGCGCGTTGTCGGTGCGGCGTCTGCGCGTCGAGAATGCCGCGCTGGCACAACGCGTGCATGAGCGCACCGCCGAGCTGGAGGCCGCGAACTACGACCTGGAAGCCTATGCGTACTCGGTGTCGCACGACCTGCGCTCGCCGCTGGTCGTCATCGACGGACTGGTGGGCCTCCTGCAGCGCCGGCTGGACGCGCAGCTGACCGACGAGACAAACAAGCTGCTCGGCCACATCGTCGACAGCGTGCAGCGCATGCACCAGCTCATCGAGGCCCTGATGCGACTGTCTCACCTGGGGCGCAAGGCGCTGCAACGGCGTTCGGTCGACCTCGGCGAGCTGGTGGGCAGCGTGATCGCCGAGTTGGCCCTTCAACCGCAAGGGCTGTTCGGGGCGCGCGTGCAGATTGCCGGCACGCTGCCGTGCGTGGACGCCGACCCCGGGCTGCTGCGCCAGGCGATCGTCAACCTGATCTCCAATGGCGCCAAGTTCTCGCGCAACAAGCCCGAGCCGCGGGTCGAGGTGGGCTGCGAGCCGCGTGACGGCGAAACGGTGTTCTTCGTGCGCGACAACGGCGCGGGCTTCGACATGGCGCATGCGGAGCATCTGTTCACGCCGTTTCGGCGCATGCACCGAAGCGACGAGTACGAAGGCATGGGCATCGGCCTGTCCATCGTTCAGCGCATCGTTGCGCGCCATGGCGGACACATCTGGGCCGAGGCCGCCGTCGGGCAAGGCGCCACCTTCTTCTTCACGCTGGGCCGCGCCGCGCATGCCTGAGGAACGCCGACTCGAGCTGCAGCGCCCGGCCGGTGCCGCGGCGCGGCCGATGCTCGAGCGCGTTTCGCCGCGTCTCATGTTCGTCGCGCTGCCGGTGCTGCTGGTGCTGGCGATGGTGGCGCTGCTGATCGCAGCGGTCGCGCGCCCGCTGGCTGCGGACCTGCGCGCGCAGGCCGAACGACGGGTCGTCGAACGCGCCGCACTGATTGCCGAGCTCGCCGCGCGAGGCGACGCCGCGGGTTTCGCGGCGCTGCGCGACCGCGTGCTGGGGCGCGACGCTGCCGAGCGTGGCTTGAACGCGCAATGGCTGCCCGGTCCGGTGCCTCGGCCCGACGCCGACGCGCCGGTCTTCGACCCGGGCACGCTCGCCGCCCTTGGTGCGCGCGCGGCCGTCGTGCGCGACCGCGAAGGGGAAGAGCACTTCGCTGCCGCCCATGAATTGAACACTCCGCCCGCGGGCGATGCGTCGGCGCGCGTGGTGGTGACGCAGTCCGCGGCTGTGGTGCTGGCCCCGGCGCTGCGCCTGCAGCGCACGCTGCTGGCCGTCGGCGGCATGGTGGCGCTGGGCTGCGGCCTGCTCGGGCACCTGGCCTTGCGGCGCGGCCCGCTGCGCCACGAACCGGCGGCGGCTTCGGCACGTGGCGTGGCGGTCGACCCGTCCGCGAACACCACCCGACCGCTGACCAGCGATGCGGCGCAGCTCCAGCGGGTCATCGACAGCTTGCCGATCGGCATCTCGATCCTCGACCGCGACTTCCGCATCGAATACCTCAACGCGGCCCACTCGCGATTGCTCGGATGGACCAACGACCAGGCGCGCGGCCGGCGCAGCAGCGAGTTGCTGCTCGATCCGCCGGTGGCGGCCGAGATGGCGAAAGTGCAGACGCGGTTTCGCGAGACGATGGCGGAGGTGGTCGGCCGCTTTGACGCCATTGCTGCGGACGGGCGGCGCGTGCCGATCCAGGTCCACCTGGCACCACTGACCGACCCGCAAGGCCGCTTCGACGGCGCGATCCTGATGGTGCAGGACCAGCGCGCCGAGACGCGCGCGCGGCAGCAGGCCGACGAGCTGTCGAACCGCTTGCGCCTGTTCGCCGACGCAGCCGTCGACTACGCGATGGTCATGCTCGACGCCGAGGGCCGGGTGTTGACATGGAGCCGCGGCGCGCGTGCGACCACCGGCCTCGATCGTGCCGCGGCGCTGGGCCGCCATTACGAGACGCTGTTCGACGACGTCGACCGCGCGCGCGGCCTGCCACAAGCCCTTGTCGAGCGGGCGCTGGCCAGCGGCCAGGCCGAAATGGAAGGCTGGCAGCTGCGCGCCGACGGCAGCCGCTTCTGGAGTCGCGGCTCGCTGTACCGGCTGCCGGTCGGCGGCGACGCCGCACGCCTGGCGCTGATCGCGCGCGATATGACCGACGCGCACGAGGCGGCGCAACGCGTGGCCGAGAGCCGGGCCGAGCTGGCGGCTCTGACGCGGCGCCTGCTCGCGCAGGAGAAGGACACGACGCGACGCCTCGCGCAGGTGCTTCACGACGAACTCGGCCAGACGCTGGCGGCGATGCGCCTGGTGCACGACGCCGGAACCGTGCGCGCCGAGGGCGGTGGCGTGCCGCGCCACCTGGCCGAGCAGCTGGATCGCCTGATTGGCGACGCCAACCGCCAGGTGCGTCAGGTGCTGGTCGAGCTGCGGCCGCCTTTGCTGGACGAGCAGGGGCTCGTGGCGGCGCTCGACGACGAACTGCGCCAGCGCCAGGCGCTGCACCCGGAGCTGACGCTTCGGTTCGACGCATCCGCGGCGGTGCGAGCGCGGCGCTGGCCACCGGGGGTCGAGTACGCCGCCTTCATGGTCGCGCGCGAGGCCCTGAACAACGCGTTGCGACATGCCCGGGCACGGGTGATCGTGGTGCTCGTCGAGGGGGACGAGGGGAGGCTGGACGCGTTCGTTCGCGATGACGGCCGCGGCATGCCCGAGCGCGCCCCCGCCGATCGGCCCGGGCACCTGGGCATGGTCGGAATGCGCGAACGTGCCCTGGCCATCGGCGCGCGCCTTCGCATCGAATCGCTCGCCGGCACCGGGACCACGGTGCAGCTGCATTGGGGAGATACGGATGAGTCGCCTGTACCTGATCGATGACCATGCGCTGATTCGCGACGGCTTGCGCGCGTTGCTGGGGGCGGCGGGCCACGTGGTGGTCGGCGAATCCGACGCGCCGACGCCGGCGCTGGCCGAGCTGGCGCGGCTCGAACCCGACATCGTGCTCGTCGACCTCGCGCTGGGCGAGCGCTCGGGATTCGAGCTGCTGGACGAGTTGCAGCGCCGCAAGCTCAGGACGCGCGTCATCGTGCTGACCATGTCCAACCAGCCGCGCCACGTGGCCGAGGCGCTGCGCCTCGGGGCCCAGGGCTACGTGCTCAAGGGGTCGCCGAGCGCGGAACTGCTGCACGCGATCGACGCCGTGGCGCAGGGCCGGCGCTACCTGGGCGAGAGCGAGGCCGAGCTGGCGCTGCGCGGCCTGACCGAGGGCGCGGGCGCCGCCGAGACGCTGTCGCCGCGCGAGCGCCAGGTGCTGGTAATGGTGGCGCGCGGCGCGTCGAGCTCCGAGATCGGCTCGAGCCTGCACCTCTCGCCCAAGACCGTGGACACCTACCGCAGCCGCCTGATGGCCAAGCTGGCGCTCGCCGATGTGCCCGCACTGGTGCGTTGGGCGATCCGCGAGGGGCTGGTCGGGCTCGACGAACGATGACGCCGTTGCGGTCGCCATGTGACCTACGGTGATGTAGCGGTGCTTCCTTCGCTTCCTACACGCGTCGTCCAGAGTTCCCCACAGCATGTGCAGCGGCCTCCCGACGGCGCGCCACCCGTCCGCGGCCCTAAAGTGTGGCCGCAGAGTCCTCGCACAATCGGAACCCCTATGAACCAGGAAGCGCAAGACGCAACGCAAGCGGCCGCCGCGGCCGCATCCGAGGCAGGCTACGACCTGTGGTTGGTCCGCCTGCAGCAAAGCTACGTCGAAGATGCGTCCAAAGTGCCGTCCACGCGGCCGCCCTTGCCGCTGTCCGACGCCGACAAGTACCGCTGGATTCGCGCCAACCGAGGCAACTTCGCCATTGCCGACGCGCTGAACAATTCCGATCGCGACGCCGACTTCGACGCGCAGATCGCGGCAGCCATGCGCACGTCGGCAGCCGGACGGCACTACTACAGCCACCTCCACAGTCTGCTTGGGTGAGAGGCCCGGTATGTTCTGTGCCAACCATTTGATTCCGCACGAGGACTGCCCGGACTGCCAGACGACGGTCAGGGCCATGCGCCCCACCGTGTTCGCCGAACTGGCCGCCGTGGAATTGCGCTCCGGCACGGAGTGCTGCCCTGGCTGCGACTACGTCTACTACGAAGTCATCGACAAGTGCCCCCGATGCGGAGAGCCACACCCGTTTCTTCTCGACCGGCGTCACGATGCGTCCTGGTCCCCGACCATGCCGGACGTTCTGAGCCAACCGGTCGCGGACCTCGGAGCGCTGACGCTGCGCGACCTGCCGGGCTGAACCGACGGCGCGCCCGTCGGCTCGTGCCGCGTCTG
>JBGQEX010000040.1:0-28319 GCA_041496605.1 Piscinibacter sp. | reverse complement strand
GGTGGCAATCGCCTGCAGGCCGGCCACGCCGACGCCGAGGATCACCACGCGTGCGGCCTTCACGGTGCCGGCCGCGGTCATCAGCATCGGGAAGAAGCGCTGGTACTTGTCGGCGGCGATCATCACCGCCTTGTAGCCGGCGATGTTGGCCTGGCTCGACAGCACGTCCATGCTCTGCGCGCGCGTGGTGCGCGGCGCGGCTTCGAGCGCGAAGCTCGTCAGCCCGGCGCCGGCCAGGCGGTGCAGGTTGTCGCGGTCGAACGGGTTGAGCATGCCGACCAGCGCGGCGCCCGGCTTCATCAACGCCAGCTCGGTGGGTGAGGGCGGACGCACCTTCAGCACGAGTTCGCAACCCAACGCGCCGGCCGCATCGGTGATCTCGGCCCCCACGGCCCGGTATGCCTCGTCGGTGGCCGCGGCCGCCAGCCCGGCGCCCGACTGCACGCGCAACGCGTGGCCCTGCGCCTTCAGTTTCTTCGCCGTTTCCGGTGTGACGGCAACGCGTTTTTCACCCTCCGCCGTCTGAAGCGGAACCCCTATCAACATGGATGTCTCCTGCCGCCGGCCTCAGTCCGCGATGCGCGCAACGTGCAACAAGTTCGTCGTTCCTGAATGTCCGAACGGCAGGCCGGCGACGACCACGACGTCGTCGCCCGGCTTGGCGAATCCTTCGGAGCGTGCGGTGCGGCTTGCGCACTCGATCATCTCGCCGACATCGTGAATGTCGGCTGCCAGCACCGCATGAACCCCCCAGACCATCGCCAGCCGTCGCGCCGTGGTGATGGCGGGCGTCAACGCCAGGATGGGGACGGCGGGGCGCTCGCGCGCGGCGCGCAGACTCGTGAAACCCGAGGACGTGTAGGTCACGGTGGCGGCAGGCGACAGCTGGGCGGCCACGTTGCGCAGCGATGCGCAGACCGCGTCGGCCGTGGTCGACTGCGACGGGCCGTGCGTGGCGTCGATCCCGCTGCGGTAAGAAGCACTGTTCTCCACGCGCGTGATGATGCGGTCCATCATCGCGACCGCTTCGAGCGGGTACTTCCCCGATGCGGATTCGGCGGACAGCATCACCGCATCCACGCCGTCGTAGATGGCGGTCGCGACGTCGGAGACCTCGGCTCGCGTGGGGACCGGCGAGGCGATCATCGATTCGAGCATCTGCGTCGCGACGACCACCGGCTTGCCGCCCTTGCGGCAGGCACGCACGATCAGCCGCTGCAGTTCCGGCACCTGCTCGGGCGGCAGCTCCACACCGAGGTCGCCGCGCGCGACCATGATGCCGTCGGACAGCGCGACGATCTCGTCAAGATGTTCGATCGCCGCCGGCTTCTCGAGCTTGGCCATGATCCAGGCGCGCGTGCCGATGATGGCGCGCGCCTCCTCGATGTCTTCGGGGCGTTGCACGAAGGAAAGCGCCACCCAGTCGACGCCCATCTCGAGGCCGAAGTCGAGGTCATCGCGATCCTTCGCGGTGAGCGGCGAGAGGGGCAGCACGACGCTCGGCACGTTGACGCCCTTGCGGTCCGAAATCGGGCCACCGACGATGACCGTCGTGTCGGCGAAGTCGGCGCCGTGGCGCTCGACCCGCAGGCGCAGCTTGCCGTCGTCGAGCAGAAGCTCGGTGCCGGTTCGAAGTGCCGCGAAGATTTCCGGGTGCAGCAGCGGGGCGCGGTGGGCGTCGCCGCTGGTCTTGTCCATGTCGAGGCGGAATCGGGCGCCGGCATCGAGCTGCACCTTGCCGCCGCTGAAGGTGCCCAGGCGCAGCTTCGGCCCCTGCAGATCCAGCAGGATGCCGATCGGCCGGTCGAAGTCCTTCTCCAGACGGCGGATGGTTTGCAGCCGCTGGGCGTGGTCGGACTGCGCGCCATGGCTGAAATTGAGCCGGAACACGTCCACGCCACGCTCGAACAACGCGCGGATGGCGCTGTCATCGGACGTGGCCGGGCCGAGGGTGGCGACGATTTTGGCGTTGCGGGCGCGTCTCATGATGACCCCTCAAGCCAATTCGTGAAGTCGGACGTGGCCTCGCTGATCCTGCATCGTGCGGGCGAGCAGCTTGACCAGCGAGTACACGGTATCGATGTGCGGCGTCGGGGTGTCGGTGAGCCGGGCCAGTTCGACCACCGCGCCCACCAGCGCATCGATTTCCGGAGCACGCCCGGCTTCCACGTCCTGCAGCATCGAAGTCTTGTGCTTGCCCACCTTCTCGGCGCCGGCGATGCGCTTTTCCAACGACACGCGGAACTCGATGCCCAGCTTGTGGGCGACGGCCTGGGCCTCGCGCATCATCGCGGCGGCGAGTTCACGCGACGGCGGGTACTGGCAGATGTCGGCCAGCGTGGAATGGGACAGGCTGCTGATCGGATTGAAGCTCAGATTGCCCCACAGCTTGAGCCAGATCTCGGCGCGGATGTTGTCGAGCACGGGCGCCTTGAAACCCGCTTCGGTCAGGCAGGCCGACACCCGTTTGACACGCTCGCTCGACGAGCCGTCGAGCTCGCCGACCGGGAAACGGTCGCCTTCGACGTGCTTCACGACGCCCGGCGCCACCAGATCGGACGCCGGGTAGACCACGCAGCCGATGACCCGGTCCGCCGGGATCATGGCGCTGACGACGCCGTTGGGGTCGACGCTGCGCACCGTGCTGCCTTCGAGATGCCCGCCGTGCTTGTGGAAGTACCAGTAGGGGATGCCGTTCTGCATCGTCACGACCACGGTGTCCGGGCCGAACAGCTTGGGAACGTCGTTCGCGACGGCTTCGACCTGGTGCGCCTTCATCGCGAGGACGACGATGTCTTGCGGGCCGGCCCGGTCATAGTTGTCGGTGGCGCTCACGTTGCGGGCCACATGCTTCTCGCCGTCGGACGTGATGAGCGTGATGCCGTTCCTGCGGATGGCATCGAGGTTAGCCCCCCGCACGATGAACGTCACGTCCTCGCCGGCCAGTGCGAGCTTGGCTCCGACCAGGCCGCCGATCGCGCCGGCGCCGATGACTGCTATCTTCATGTCGATCTCCAGTAGTTAATTCGTGGCTAGCCGAAGCGGTTGCTGAGCTTGCCGATTCCGCTGATCTCGACCTCGACGACGCTGTCCGGTTTCATCGAGCCGACGCCGACCGATGTGCCGCACAGGATGACGTCGCCGCGATAGAGGGTCATGTCGAACGAGATCAGGCTGACCAATTGCTGTACCGAAAAGCGCATGTCGCTGATCGGATAGTGCTGGCGGACGTCGCCGTTGAGCAGGGTGGTCACGGTGAGCGTAGCCGGATCGAGACCGGTCGCCACCACCGGCCCCATCGGGCAGAAGGTATCGAAGCCCTTCGCGCGAGCCCATTGGGCGAACGACGCATCGCGGTTCAGGATGTCGGCCACCGTCACGTCGTTGGCGCAGGTGTAGCCGAACACATGGGCTAGCGCTTGCGCCTCGGGAACCGCCGTGCAGGTCTTGCCGATGACGATGCCGAGTTCGCCCTCGAACACGACCTTGCCGTCGCACAAGGGCTTGCGAATGATCTCGCCGGTCGCGAGATAGGAGTTGGGCGCCTTCAGCAGGTACAGCGGTTCCGCCGGCACCGGCAGATTCAGCTTCTCGCCGAGCGCGCGGAAGTTGTTCCACAATGCGATGACCTTGCTCGGCTCGGTGGGTGTCAGCAGCTTGACGCCGGACAGCGCGAACACCGCGCCCGTGGGTTCGGACAAGCCGAACATGTCGCCTCGGCGCTCATGCACCCGGTTGTCGTCGAGCGTGCCGAAACCCACTGTGTCGGCGTGTCGGAAACGGACCCATCGTTGTTGCATCGTGTGCTTTCGGCTCGCTAGTCGAAGGGGAGGTATTCGGGACTGACCAGCGACGCCAGCAGCTTGCCCATCTCCGCGGGATTGCGCGTGACCCGGATGCCGCAGTCCTCCATCACGGACAGCTTTTCTTGCGCTGTGCCCTTGCCGCCGGAAATGATGGCGCCCGCATGGCCCATGCGTTTGCCCGGCGGCGCGGTGACGCCGGCGATGAAACCGACGACGGGCTTTCGCATGTGGTCCTTGATCCAGCGGGCACAGGTCTCTTCGGCGTCGCCGCCGATCTCGCCGACCATGATCACGGCATCGGTGCCGGGGTCGTCGTTGAACATCTTCAGTACATCGATGTGCTTGAGCCCGCCGACAGGATCGCCGCCGATGCCGACCACCGTCGACTGCCCGAGGCCGAAGGCGGCGAGCTGGCTGGCGGCCTCATAGGTCAAGGTGCCCGAGCGCGACACCACGCCGATGCGGCCGGGCTGGTGGATATGGCCCGGCATGATGCCGATCTTGATTTCGCCCGGCGTGATCACGCCCGGGCAGTTGGGGCCAAGGAGAATCGTCTTGCTGCCCTGCATGCGATGGCGCGTGCGGATCATGTCGCGCACCGGAATGCCTTCGGTGATGCAGATGACGAGGTCGAGCTCGGCGTCGACCGCCTCGTCGATGGCGTCAGCGGCGAACGGCGGCGGCACGTAGATCACCGACACGGTCGCGCCGGTCTGCGCTTTCGCGTCCTTGACGGTGCCGAAGATCGGGATGCCGTCGAACGATTCGCCGGCCTTCTTCGGGTTCACGCCGGCGACGAAGCAGTGCTTGCCGTGCGCGTAGTCGCGGCACATCGCCGTGTGGAACTGGCCCGTCTTGCCGGTGATGCCCTGTGTCATCACCCGGGTGTGCTTGTCGATCAGGATGGACATCTCATTGCTCCCCTGCGGCGGCGACGACTTTCTGGGCCGCGTCGGCCATGTCGTCAGCGCTGATGATCGGCAGCCCCGACTGCGCGAGGATGGTCCTGCCGAGGTCTTCGTTGGTGCCCTTCATGCGCACGACGAGCGGCACCGTCAGGTCGACCTGGCGCGCGGCCGCGATCACGCCGTGGGCGATCACGTCGCACTTCATGATTCCGCCGAAGATGTTGACGAGGATGGCCCGCAGGTCCGGGTTGCGCAGCATCAGCTTGAACGCCTCGGTCACCTTCTCGGTGGTCGCGCCGCCGCCGACATCGAGGAAGTTGGCCGGCGATCCGCCGTACAGCTTGATCGCGTCCATCGTCGCCATCGCCAGACCCGCGCCGTTGACCAGGCAGCCGATGTTGCCGTCGAGCGAGATGTAGGCGAGGTCGAACTTCGATGCCTCGATCTCGGCCGGGTCCTCTTCGTCGAGATCGCGCATTGCCACGATCTCCGGATGGCGGAAGAGGGCGTTCGAATCGAAGTTGAACTTGGCATCGAGCGCGATCACGCGCCCGTCCCCGGTCAGGACCAGCGGATTGATCTCGGCCAGCGATGCATCGCCTTCGTCGAAGGCGCGGTACAGGTTCTGCATGAAGGCACGCGCCAGCGGCACCGACTTTTCGGGGACACCGATCCGGCGTGCGACATCGTCGGCTTCGGTGACCTTCAGGCCGGTGCTCGGGTCGATGAACACCGTGTGGATCTTCTCGGGGGCGCGGGCCGCCACCTCCTCGATGTCCATGCCGCCTTCGCTCGAGGCCATCAACGCGACACGCTGCGTTCCGCGATCCACCACCATGCCCAGGTAGAGCTCCTTGGCGATGTCGGCCCCTTCCTCGATCAGCAGCCGCTTTACCAGGCGCCCCTCGGCGCCGGTCTGATGCGTCTTCAAGCTCATGCCGAGAATGTCACCAACGTGCTGCCGCACTTCGGCGATCGACCTCGCCAGCTTCACGCCGCCGCCCTTGCCGCGACCGCCGGCGTGGATCTGCGCCTTGACGACCCAGACCTTGCCGCCGAGTCGCTCCGCAGCCTCCACCGCCTCGTCGGGCGAGAAGCAGGGATATCCCCGGGGCGTTTCCATGCCGTATTTCCGCAGCACTTCCTTGCCTTGATATTCGTGAATGTTCATGGAATGTCGGCTGACCGGCTCTCTGGTTGGGCGATTCTCAGGCGCCGATTTCGCTGCCGAGCGTTTGTGCCCAGTCGAAATACCCTGACACCATGGCGCCGGGGGCGGCCACCTGTTTTCGGTGGATGGCCTTCTTTTCCTCGATGACGCCGACCAGGAATGCCGGGTCATACGCTCTCAGGAGGTGCGGCTGCCGGGTTTCCAGATAATGGTGAATCCGTTCCGTCGCATGGGGGCTGTGGCGTTGCAGCTCGAAATATGTATCGTGGTCCCAATGCCACCTGAATCCCAGCTCGTAGAAAGCCGCGTTGTAGGCGTTTCGTTCCATTTCGTCGTACTGGTATTGAATTGGGAAATCGTTGACCATGGCCTTCTCCTTGAACTTGAATGCGGCTGCCGATAAATCAGATTCACGGCTGCGTATTCAGAATGTAGGGTTCCTGGTCAATAATTGATAGTTAAACTATTTTATAAAAACCATTCGTTATCAGTTATGGGTTGGTGGCACGTGTACGACTCGCGGGTGGACTGCGCCACCCATCGAACAGGCGATCAATTCGGGCTGGCCTCCAGCACGGCCTGCAGTGCCTGGCCGCCGCCGTAGCTGCCTTGCGCCGGCGCCTCGCCGCCCAGGGAGACGCGGATCGCGCAGTACTTGAACTCGGGGATCTTTGCGAACGGGTCGAGCGCGGCGTTGGTCAGCCTGTTGATCGCCGCTTCGTAGTAGCAGAACGGCACGAACACCGCGCCGCGCGGCGAACTCTCGTCGGCCCGCGCGTACAAGGTGATGCAGCCGCGACGTGATTCGATCGTCACGACGTCGCCAGGACGCCCCCCCATCGCGGCGAGATCCAGCGGGTGCACCAGTGCGACCGGATCCGGCTCGATCGCATCCAGCGTGGTCGCGCGCCGCGTCATGCTGCCGGTGTGCCAATGCTCGAGCTGGCGTCCGGTGATCAACACCATCGGGTACTCGGCGTCGGGACGCTCGTCGGCCGGGATGATGTCGGCGGGCACGAAGCGGGCGCGCCCGCCCTCGCGCGGGAAGGCGTCGGTGAAGACCACGGGGTCGCCGGGATCGCCCTCGTTGATGCACGGGTAGGTGACGGCGTGCTCGCGTTCGAGGCGGTCCCAGGTGATGCCGCCGATGCTCGGCATCGTGCGGCGCATCTCGTCGAACACTTCCGACACGTGGCCATAGTTCCAGTCGAGGCCGAGGCGTCGGGCCAGCTGCTGGATGATCCACAGGTCCTGCTTCGCCTCGCCGGGCGGGTTGATAGCCTGTCGCCCCATCTGCACCAGCCGGTCGGTGTTGGTGAAGGTGCCGGTCTTTTCGGGGAAGGCGCTTGCCGGCAGCACCACGTCGGCGAGGTAGGCGGTCTCGGTGAGGAAGATGTCCTGCACGACGAGGTGATCGAGGGCCGCGAGCGCCTCGCGCGCATGGTTGGCATCCGGGTCCGACATCGCGGGGTTCTCGCCCATCACGTACATGCCGCGAACGCCGCCCGCCTTGATGGCGTGCATCACTTCCACCACCGTCAGCCCGGGCTGGTCGTCCAGCGTGCCCGACGGCAGCTTCCACGCCTGCTCGAAGCGCTCGCGCACCGCGGGGTCGGACACACGCTGGTAGTCCGGATACATCATCGGGATCAGGCCCGCATCCGACGCACCCTGCACATTGTTCTGTCCGCGCAGCGGGTGCAGCCCGGTGCCGGGCCGGCCGATCTGGCCGGTCATCAGCGACAGCGCGATCAGGCAGCGCGCGTTGTCGGTTCCGTGCACGTGCTGCGAGACACCCATGCCCCACAGGATCATCGACGCCTTCGAGGTGGCGAACAAGCGCGCCACGTGGCGGATCGTCTCGGCATCGATGCCGCAGATCGGCGCCATCGCCTCGGGCCCGTAGCCCTCGACGTTCCTGCGCAGTTCCTCGTAGCCGATGGTGCGGCTGGCGATGAAGTCCTCGTCGACGAGGCCCTCGGTCACGATGACGTTCATCATCGCGTTGAGCAGCGCCACATCGGTGTCCGGCTTGAACTGCACGAAGCGGTGGGCGATGCGCGCGAGGTCGGAGCGGCGCGGGTCGCAGACGATGAGCTTGGTGCCGTTCTTCACGGCGTTCTTGATCCAGGTCGCGCCGACCGGGTGGTTCACCGTGGGGTTGGCGCCGATGAGAAGCACCACCTCGGCTTTCATCACGTCCATCACCGGATTCGACACCGCCCCCGAGCCGATGCCTTCCAGCAGGGCGACCACCGACGATGCGTGGCACAGCCGAGTGCAATGGTCGACGTTGTTGCTGCCGAAGCCGGTGCGTACCAGCTTCTGGAACAGGTAGGCCTCTTCGTTGCTGCCCTTGGCCGAACCGAAGCCGGCGAGCGCCTTCTTGCCGTAGCGCTCGCGGATGTTCTTCAGCGTGCCGCCGGCCAGCGCGAGCGCCTCGTCCCAGCTCGCTTCGCGGAACACGTCCATCACCCGGTCCGGGTCCATCGTGAAGTCGCCGTGCTTGGGCACGCCGGCACGCCGGATCAGCGGTTGGGTGAGCCGATGCGGATGGTGTGCATAGTCGAATCCGTAGCGGCCCTTGACGCACAGGCGCTCGTGGTTGGCCGGGCCGTCGCGTCCCTCGACGAAGAGGATCTTGTTGTCCTTGACGTTGTAGGTCAGCTGGCAGCCGATGCCGCAGTACGGGCACACCGAGGCCACCTGCTTGTCCGGCACCGCGAGCGCCACCTCGCGCGCCGGCATCAGGGCCCCGGTCGGGCAGGCCTGAACGCACTCGCCGCAGGCGACGCAGGTGGACGCGCCCATCGGGTCGTCCATGTCGAACACGATCTTCGCGCGCTCGCCGCGAAAGGCGAGCCCGATGACATCGTTGGCCTGCTCGTCGCGGCAGGCGCGCAGGCAGCGCGTGCACTGGATGCACGCGTCGAGGTTCACCGCGATCGCCGGGTGCGAGAGGTCGTGCGCGACCGGTTCGCGTGCTTCGAATCGCGGCTTGCCGACACCGAGCTTGCGTGCCCATTGGTCGACCTCGTTGTGGCGCGTGGTCGCCGTTTCCGGCATGTCGGACAGCAGCAGCTCCAGCACCAGCTGTTGCGACTTGAGCACACGCTCGCTGTCGGTGGTGACCTTCATGCCGGCGGCAGGCGCGCGACAGCACGAGGGTGCCAGCACACGCTCGCCGGCGATCTCGACCATGCAAGAGCGGCAGTTGCCGACGGCGTCCAGCCCCTCCTTGTAGCAAAGATGCGGAATCGCCACGCCTTCGCGTTTCGCGATCTCGATCAGCGATTCGCTCGCGTGGCCCGACACGTCGCGGCCGTTGAGCTGGAAGGTGACGAGCGGGGCGTCGAGCTGCGCTGCTTCGTTCTTGGTGATCGCGTTCATGGCGGTGTCCAGGGCATCAAGCCAACTCGTGCGGGAAGTACTTCACCACGCAGTCGATGGGGTTCGGCGCCGCCTGGCCCAAGCCGCAGATCGACGCGTCACGCATCACCGTCGACAGGTCCGCCAGCAGGTCGACGTCCCAGCTCGGCTTGTCGATCAGCGCCGAGGCCTTCGCGGTGCCGCTGCGGCACGGCGTGCACTGGCCGCAGGACTCGTGCTTGAAGAAGCGCATCATGTTGCGCGCCGCACCGACAGCGCTGTCGTGGTCCGACAGGACGATCACCGCCGCCGAGCCGATGAAGCAGCCGTGGGCCTGCAAGGTGTCGAAATCGAGCGGAATGTCGTTCATCGTCGCCGGCAGGATTCCGCCGGACGCGCCGCCCGGCAGGTACGCGTAGAACGCGTGGCCGTCCTGCATGCCGCCGCAGTACTCGTCGATCAGTTGCTGGATCGTGATGCCGGCCGGCGCGAGCTTCACGCCGGGCTGCTTGACGCGGCCCGATACCGAGAACGAGCGCAAGCCCTTGCGGCCATTGCGTCCATGAGAAGCGAACCAGCTGCCACCCTTCTCGACCAGCTCGCGCACCCAGAACAGCGTCTCGAAGTTGTGCTCCAGCGTCGGCCGCCCGAACAGGCCGACCTGCGCGACGTAGGGCGGGCGCAGACGCGGCATGCCGCGCTTGCCTTCGATCGATTCGATCATGGCCGACTCTTCGCCGCAGATGTAGGCGCCGGCGCCTCTGCGCAGAACGATCTCGGGCATCGCCTCGATCGGCGGATGCGCCTTCAGCTTCTCGATTTCGGTTTCCAGCAGCGCACGGCAGCCGTGGTATTCGTCGCGCAGGTAGATGTAGATGCGCTCGATGCCCACCGCCCAGGCCGCGATCAGCATGCCTTCCAGGAAACGGTGCGGGTCGCGTTCCAGCAGCACGCGGTCCTTGAAGGTGCCGGGTTCGCCTTCGTCGATGTTGACCGCCATCAGGCGCGGCGCGGCCTCGGCGCGAACGATGCGCCATTTGCGTCCGGCAGGGAATCCGGCGCCGCCGAGCCCGCGCAGGCCCGAGTCCTCGAGCGTCTTGATCACCGATTCGACGTCGCGCCGGCCCGAACTGCACTCGTTGAGCAGGGCGTAGCCGCCTTGGGCGCGGTAGCCGGCGTAGTCGATGTGATCCTCGGGCAGGTGCCGCGTCGCGTTGGCGGCGACCTTGGCCAGCACCGCATCGCAGCTTGCACGCGGCACCGGGTGCTGTCCCACCACCGCCGCCGGCGCCTGCTCGCAGCGGCCGATGCAGGGCGCCGCGATGACGCGCACCTCCTTGCCGAGCAGCTTGGGCAGGCGCGCCAGCAGGTCGCCGGCGCCCGCCATCTCGCAGGACAGGCCGTCGCACACGCGCACGGTCAGCGCGGGCGGCGCCGATTCGCCTTCCTTCACGATGTCGAAGTGGTGGTAGAAGCTCGCGACCTCGAACACCTCGGTCTGCGCGAGGCGCATCTCCTGAGCCAGCGCCGCCAGGTGGGCGGCCGGCAAATGGCCGAAGCTGTCCTGGATCTTGTGCAGGTGCTCGATCAGCAGGTCGCGCTGGCGCGACTCGTTGCCGAGCAGCCGCTGCACTTCCTCCAGCGCACCGGCATCGACGCGGCGGCCCTTGGGCGCCTGGCGCTTGCGCTGCTTGGACACTTCGACCTGCAGCACCGCGATCGGTATGACGTCTCGGTTCATGCTCGTTCCCGGCATTCGTCAGATCACGCGTTCGGCGCGCAGCATCGACACGTCATCGGCGCTGTAGCCCAGCTGCCTCAGCACTTCGTCCGTGTGCTCGCCGAGCAGCGGCGAGCGGGTCACCTCGGTCGGGCTGTCGGACATCTTGATCGGATTGCCGACCGTCAGGTACTTGCCCCGCGTCGGGTGGTCCACCTCGACGATGGTGCCGGTCTCGCGCAGCGACGCATCCTCGGCGATTTCCTTCATCGAAAGAATCGGCCCGCACGGAATGTCGTACTGGTTGAGTATCTCCATGGCCTCGTACTTGTCCTTGGTCATGGTCCACTGCTCGATGCGCGCGAAGATCGGCTTCAAGTGCAGCAGGCGCGCGGCCGGCGTGGCGTAGGCCTCGTCGTCGATCCAGCCTTCTTCGCCGATGACCTTGCACACCGCGGGCCAGACTGCGGCCTGCGTGATGAAGTAGATGTAGGCGTTCGGATCGGTCTCCCAGCCTTTGCACCGCAGGATCGAACCCGGCTGGCCTCCGCCGGACGAGTTGCCGGCACGCGGCACCGCGTCACCGAACTTGCCATCGGGATACTGCGGATACTCGTGCAGCGTGCCGGTGCGCTCCAGCCGCTGCTGGTCGCGCAGTTTCACGCGGCACAGGTTGAGCACCGCGTCCTGCATCGGCGCCAGCACCTTCTGCCCGCGTCCGGTGGTGTTGCGCTTGTACAGCGCCGCGACGATGCCGAGCGCCAGGTGCAGGCCGGTTCCGCTGTCGCCGATCTGCGCGCCGGTGACGACCGGCGGGCCGTCATCGAAGCCGGTGGTCGACGCTGCACCGCCGGCGCACTGCGCCACGTTCTCGTAGACCTTGCACTCGGCGTACTTGCCGGGGCCGAAGCCCTTGACCGACGCGACGATCATGCGTGGGTTGAGCTTCTGGATGTGCGCCCAGGTGATGCCCATGCGGTCCAGGGCACCGGGGGCGAAGTTCTCGACCAGCACATCGCATTGCTTGATCAGCGTGTCGAGGACTTGCTTGCCCTTCGGGTTCTTGGTGTCCAGCGTGATCGAGCGCTTGTTGTGGTTCAGCATCGTGAAGTACAGGCTGTCCACTCCGGGGATGTCGCGCAGTTGCCCACGCGTCGCATCGCCTTCGCCGGCCCGCTCGACCTTGATCACGTCGGCGCCGAACCAGGCCAGCAACTGGGTGCAGGTCGGCCCCGACTGGACATGCGTGAAATCGAGGATGCGAACCCCGTCGAGTGCCTTGCTCATTTGTCGCCCCCAGCGTTGCGGGATTCCAGTTCTACCAGCCGTTTGCGCAGGTCGCGCATCTCGGCGAAGCGTGCGCTCTCGTCGCGCACGATGGCGACGATGCCGGTCACCTTGTGGTCGTCCGAAAACAGCATCGATACCGTGAAGGCGATCGACAACGTGTGGCCATCCTTGTGCAGCGCCGGCACGCGCAGCGTGTCGGCGCCGTACTTGGTCACGGCCGTCGCCATCGTCTTGTGATAGCCCTCCCAGTGCCGCTCCCGCTGACGCTGCGGAATGATCAGGTCCAGGGATTGGCCCAGCGCCTCGGCTTCGGTGAAGCCGAAGATGCGCTCGGCGGACCGGTTCCAGAACACGATGGCGCCCGGTGCATCACAGACGATGATCGCGTCGGCCGCGCCGATGACGAGTTGCTTCAGATCGAGATCGGGACGCAAGGGAACACCTTTTTCGTCAAACCGCCTTGGCGGCGTGCAGGGTCGCGATCTTGTCCATGCTGTAGCCCAGCTCGGCCAGGACCTGATCGGTGTGCTCGCCCAGCAGCGGCGAACCGGTGACCTCGACCTTCATGTCCGAGAACTTGATCGGGCTGCCGACGGTGAGGTACTTGCCGCGCGCTTTGTGGTCGACCTCGACGATGGTGCCGCTGGCGCGCAGCGACGGGTCGACCGAGATTTCCTTCATCGACAGCACCGGCGCGCACGGGATGTCGAACTTGCGCAGGATGTCGACGGCCTCGAACTTGGTCTTGTCGGCCAGCCACGTTTCGATCGTGCCGAAGATGTCCATGATGTGCGGCTGGCGGGCCTTCGGCGTCATGTAGGCCGGGTCGTTCTTCCACTCGGGCTTGCCGATCGCGTCGCAGATCGGTGCCCAGGCCTGGCCCTGGATCGTGAAGTAGATGTAGGCGTTGGGGTCGGTCTCCCAGCCCTTGCACTTGAGCACCCATCCCGGCTGGCCGCCGCCGCCGGCGTTGCCGCCACGCGGCACGACGTCGGTGAACTTGCCGTGCGGATATTGGGGGTACTCCTCGAGGTAGCCCAGGCGGTCCAGGCGCAACTGGTCGCGCAGCTTGACGCGGCACAGGTTGATCACGGCGTCCTGCATCGAGCAGGCGACCTTCTGGCCGCGGCCGGTCTTGTCGCGCTGGCGCAGCGCGGTCAGGATGCCGATGGCCAGGTGCATGCCGGTGTTGCTGTCACCGAGCGCCGCGGCGCTGACGGTGGGCGGGCCGTCCCAGAAGCCCGTCGTCGAGGCCGCGCCGCCGGCGCACTGGGCCACGTTCTCGTAGACCTTCAGGTCTTCGTAGTGGTGGCCTTCGGAAAAGCCCTTGACCGAGGCCAGGATCATCTTCGGGTTCAGCTCGAGGATGCGCTCCCAGGTGAAGCCCATGCGATCCAGCGCGCCGGGGCCGAAGTTCTCGACCATCACGTCTGACACCTTGATCAGCTTCTCGAGAATTTCCTTGCCCTCGCGGGTCTTCGTGTCCAGCGTCAGCGATCGCTTGTTGCTGTTGAGCTGGGTGAAGTACAGCGCGTCGACATCGGGGATGTCGCGCAACTGGCTGCGAGTCACGTCGCCCGAGCCCGGGCGCTCGACCTTGATCACGTCGGCGCCGAACCAGGCCAGCATCTGGGTGCAGGCCGGTCCCGCCTGGACATGCGTGAAGTCGATGATCTTGATGTCGTCGAGTGCTTTGGTCACTTGATATCTCCTGGATTGGCTGGGATTACTTTTTCTTCGCCGCGCTTTGCGGATTCAGATTGGTCAGGCGGCCGCTTTCGGTGCCCGCGGCTTCGTCGATGACGGCGTTGATCAGCGTCGGTTTGCCCGATGCGATGGCTTCGGTCAGTGCCTTCGTCAGTTCTGCGGGCGTCGTGGCGTTGTAGCCAACGCCGCCGAAGGCTTCGATCATCTTGTCGTAGCGCGCGCCCTTGACGAAGACGGTCGGTGCGACATCCTTGCCGCCGGTCGGGTTCACGTCGGTGCCGCGGTAGACGCCGTTGTT
This sequence comes from Piscinibacter sp., assembly GCA_041496605.1. Lineage (GTDB taxonomy): Bacteria > Pseudomonadota > Gammaproteobacteria > Burkholderiales > Burkholderiaceae_C > Albitalea. Next base: position 14,050 of record JBGQEX010000040.1, on the reverse strand, counting down.
GTTGAAGACCACGACGCACACCGGCAGGTCGTAGCGGCAGATGGTCTCGAGTTCCATGCCGCTGAAGCCGAACGCGCTGTCGCCTTCGATGGCAACGACCGGCTTGCCGCTGGTGACTGCCGCGCCGATGGCGTAGCCCATCCCGATGCCCATGATTCCCCAGGTGCCGGAGTCGAAGCGCTTGCGCGGCTGGTACTGGTCGATGATGCTGCGCGCGTAGTCGAGGGTGTTGGCGCCTTCGTTGACGAGGTTGATGTCCGGATGCGTCTTCAGCACGTCGCGGATCGCGCGCAGTGCGCTGTGGAAATTCATCGGCGACGGATTCTGGGCCAGCGTCGCCGCCATCTTCGCCAGGTTCTTTTCCTTGCGCTCCTCAATCGCACCCGTCCACTCGGCGCCAGGCTTGGGGAAGCTGGAATCGATGCCTGCCAGCAGGGCCGAGACGCAGGAGCCGATGTCGCCGATCACCGGCGCGGCGATGGCCACGTTGCTGTCGATTTCCGTGGGCGAGATGTCGACCTGGATGAATTGCTTCGGCGTCGGTGCGCCCCATGTCTTGCCCTTGCCGTGCGCCAACAGCCAGTTCAGGCGGGCACCGATCAGCACCACGACGTCGGCCTCGGCCAGGACGAAGGAGCGGGCGGCCGACGCCGATTGCGCATGGGTGTCGGGCAGCAGGCCCTTGGCCATGGACATCGGCAGGTAGGGGATGCCGGTCTTTTCGACGAACGCACGGATGTCGGCATCGGCCTGGGCGTAGGCCGCGCCCTTGCCAAGGAGAATGAGGGGGCGCTTGGCAGCCTTGAGCAGGTCGAGTGCGCGCTGGACCGAGTCAGGCGCAGGAATCTGGCGCGGCACCGGGTCGACCACGCGCACCAATGATTTTCTTCCCTGCTCTGCGTCGAGCGTCTGGGCGAGAAGTTTCGCCGGCAGGTCCAGGTAGACGCCGCCCGGACGGCCGGACACGGCCGCACGGATCGCGCGCGCCACGGCGATGCCGATGTCTTCGGCGTGGAGGACGCGATATGCGGCCTTGGCGTAGGGTTTGGCAGCGTTCAGCTGATCCATCTCCTCGTAGTCGCCCTGTTGCAGGTCGACGATCTCGCGCTCGCTGGACCCGCTGATCAGGATCATCGGGAAGCAGTTGGTGGTCGCGTTGGCCAGCGCTGTCAGGCCGTTCAGGAAGCCGGGTGCGGACACGGTCAGGCAGATGCCGGGCTTTTGGGTCATGTAGCCGGCGATTGCGGCGGCATTGCCCGCGTGTTGTTCATGACGGAAGCCGATGAAGCGCATCCCTTCGGCTTGCGCGAGGCGAGCCAGGTCCGTGATGGGAATGCCAACCAGACCAAAGATGGTGTCGATGTCGTTGTGTTTCAGGGCATCGATGACAAGATGGAATCCGTCGGTCTGTTCGCCTGCGTGTGTGTCGCCCACAAGGTGCCCGCCCGAGCTCACATTGGCATCACGGCCCTTTTGCTTGAGCGTGTCGTCGGCGGTGGTGGCCGCTCGGTTTTCGATGACGGAAGACATGTCTCTCCTTTTGCTTTGCAATTCGGCGGTGGTGGTGTGGCGCGGCGTCTGGTTGGCTGTGTACGCACTGCGTCATTGCGTATCCGGGTGCGTGCCACGACTATGATTGGGGCGCGTCGATTGCGCCGTTGACCGCGGTCAAGATTCGAAAAAATCGCGAAACTCGCCATGACCTTGCTTGCGAATCATCCCGAGAAGAACGTGATCCGCCTGCAGCTCAGGCGCAATGTGGTTCTCAAGGGCCTGGACGAAGCGGACCGCGAAGAGCTCGAGCCACATCTCGTCATCGTCGACGGCCACAAGGGCGACTTTCTCTTGCACCAGGGCGTGCGCGAGATGGAGCAGTACTTCATCCTCGACGGGATACTCAAGCGCGTCGTCGCCAACAAGGAAGGCAAGGAGATGATCCTACGCTTTGCCGCCGAAGACGACATGGAGACCAGCTACGCGGCGTGGCGGCTGGGCACGCCGACGCCTTACGGGATCGTCTGCGTCACCAAGGCGCGGGTCGCCTGCATGCCGCTCAAGGAGTGGGCCGCGTTCCTCGAGCGCCGCCTGCCGGCGAAGCAGGAGTTCGAGTACGCCGTCATGCGCGTGATGAGCGAGATCATGGCGCACGTGATCACGCTGCACCTGCTCGACGCACCGGGGCGTGTACATCGGTTCCTGCGCAAGCATCCGCAGCTCGCGGATCGCATACCGCAGAAGGAACTGGCGTCGTACCTGAATCTGTCGGCGGAAACGCTGAGCCGGCTGAGGCATAGCGGGAAGATCTGATCGGAGCGCGCCGGTGGGCGCGCCGCAACGGCTCAGCCGGCCGTCGCGAGCGCGACCGGCCGCCTGGTTTGCGGCTCCGCATCGAAGCGCTCGAAGCCCGTGTAGCAGATGAAATGCCGGTTGGCGGCCCGCCCGAACAAGGTCATGCCGAGCCGCGTCGCGAGTTCGTGGCCCATCTGGGTGACGCCGTTTCGCGAAACGATGATCGGCACGCCCATCTGCGCGGTCTTCATCACCATTTCGCTCGTCAGGCGACCCGTCGTGTAGAAGATCTTGTCGGCACCCGAGACCGGCTGCGCGCCGCCCTGCATCCACATCCAGCCGGCGATCGTGTCGATCGCGTTGTGGCGTCCGACGTCTTCGACCACCGTGATCAACTCGGCGTGGCGGAACAGGGCGCAGCCGTGAACCGATCCGGCCTGGCGGTGGATGCTGTCGCGCTGTCGCATCACCTCGAGAATCGCATTCAGCGTGGACTGCCGGATGCGCGCCAGGTCAGCCCCGGGCAGCTGCACGGCATCGACCTGCGACATCAGGCTGCCGAAGACGGTGCCTTGGCCGCAGCCGGTCGTGATCACGCGGTGCGCCGTCTTCTGCTCCAGGGCCTGGATGCCGTCGCGCGTCGTCACCGCGGCCGCCGCGACGTCCCAGTCCACGCTGATGGCCTCGACCTCGTCGACCGTCGCCACCAGTCTCTGGTTTCGCAAGTAGCCGAGGACCAGTGTTTCCGGCGCCTCGCCGAGCGTCATCAGCGTGACCAGTTCCCGCTTGTCGACGAACACCGTGAGCGGACGTTCGGTGGGGATCTGGATGAGGCGCCTTTCCCCGTGCTCGTCGAGCACCTCGACCTGGCGCGTGAGCGGCACGCGGCCCCGCGTCAACCTCGGCAGGCGTCGCACCGTGTTCTCCAGATTCAAGCTCGAGGCGCGTGCGTGCGCACCAGGGTTCAGTGGGTCCGGCATAGCGCTGCGACCACGTCCGACTGGGTGATGATGCCCACCAGCCGCTGGTCGCCATCGATGATGGGGATGTGGTGATGGTCGGTGGCGGCGAACATCGGGAGCAGGTCGGCGATGGGGCGGTCGGCACTGGCAACCCGCACCTTGCGGCTCATGATCTGGCCGACGGTCTCGGCCTTGTCTGAATGCGAGGTCGGCGTGCTGCGGATCGACGCTCGCAGCCGCTGCGCCCAGCCACGATGCACGTCGAGATCGGCGCCGCCGATGAAGTCCGCCAGCGTCAAGATGCCGACCAGGCGTGACGCGCGGTCCACCACGGGCAGTGCCTTGATGCGGCGTTGCCGCAGCAGCGCCCAGGCGTCTTCCAGCAGCGTGCCGAACTCCACGCTGGCCAGGTCGCGCGACATGATGTCGGCACAACGGATCTCGCCCAGCCGGCGCCGATAGGCCTGCAACTGCGCCTGCTCGAGCAGACTGCGCACGTCATCGCGGCTGACGTCCAGCACCTGGTTGTAGCGCGCAAGCACCGCATCGAGGTCGGCTTCGGTGAATGCCGGTCGCGGCGTGGCAGCGCCGGTTCCGGCCGGCTCGGGCGCGCGCTGGCGGTGCGGGTAGCGTCGGCCGGTGGCGTGGTTGTAGGCGATGCCGGCCGCCACCAGGACCAGTGAGTTGGCCAGCACCGGAAACAGCGCGAAGTGCGGGTCGTGCACACCGGACAGGACCACCAGCAGCGCGCTCGCACCCCCCGGCGGATGCAGGCAGCGCAGTGCGAGCATGGCGGCGATCGCCAGTCCCACGGCCAGCGCGGCCACCCAGGGCGCCACGCCGAAGGCCTGGACGCAGGCCACGGCCACCAGTGCCGACACCATGTTGCCGCCGGCGACGGCCCAGGGCTGGGCCAGAGGGCTGGCCGGCACCCCGAACACGAGCACGGCGCTGGCACCGATGGGCGCCATCAGCCAAGGCAGCGTCGAGACCTCGTTGCCGAGCCAGCGGCACAGCAGCGCCGTCAGCAGAACACCGACGATGGCGTCGACGATCACACGCCAGCGTTCTCGTGCATCGAGCGCCAGGCGGCCGGGCACGAAGTCGCCCAACCACGCGCGCACATCGGGGCGCTTCGGCGCCGTCAAGGAAAGGGAGTCCGAAACAGAAACGGGCATGTTCAGAGCGAGAAGAGCCACCGCTGTTCAGGCGGCGGCATGGGCGTCGTCGATTGCCAAGCGTCGGCAGCGAGCGCTTTGCGCGCTCGCTGCGACTCAGGTTGCCCGGTCCATGTGCGCACGCCGCATCGGCCGCAACACGAACCACGCCATCAAGGCCGCAACGCCGTTCATGACGCTGGCGACGATGAACACGGTGTGCCAGCTGCCGGTGGCTGCAGCCAGCACGCTGGACAGCGGAACCAGCAGCGATGCCGTGCCTTTGGCGGTGTAGAGCATGCCGGCATTGGCCGCCGCGTACTTCGAGCCGAAGGTGTCGGCGCAGGTCGAGGGAAACAGGCTGTAGATCTCGCCCCATGCGAAGAAGACCACACCCGTGAGGACCACGAAGGCGATCGGGTTCTGGCCGAACTTGTACAGCATCAGGATGCCGATCGCCTCGAGGCCGAAGGCGATGAGCATGGTCATCTCACGCCCGATCTGGTCGGACACCCAGCCGAAGAAGGGCCGCGTGAGTCCGTTCAACACCCGGTCGATCGCGAGTGCAAAGGTCAGTGCCGGCAGGATCAGCCCCATGATGTTCACCGGGACATCCATGATCTTGAAGTCCTTGGCGATCGGCGCCAGCTGTGCGGTGGCCATCAGGCCGCCGGCCGCCACCATCACGAACATGGCATACATGACCCAGAACACCGGCTGGCGCGCGACCTCGGCCGGGCTGTAGTCGCGCCTCGACTGCTGCACATGAATGGAAGAGAGGACACCCGACTTCTTCAGGTGTTCCGGTGCCCGCACCAGCAACCAGGAGAGCAGGAACACGATCAGGCCCTGACCGATGCCGAAATACAGGAAGGCCGCCTCGTAGCCGTTCGACTTGATGAAGGCGGAGATCGGAATGATGGTGAGCGCCGAACCGGCACCGAATCCGGCTGCGGTGAGACCCGCGGCCAGTCCACGACGGTCGGGGAACCACTTCAGCGCATTGCCGACGCAGGTGCCGTAGACGGCGCCTGCCCCGATGCCGCCGATCGCGGCCGCGATGTAGAGCATCGTCAGCGTGTCCGCATAGGAATTCATCACCCAGCCGAGGCCGCACAGAATGCCCCCGACCAACACCACCGGACGCGGACCGAAGCGGTCGACCAGGTAGCCCTCGATCGGGACCAGCCAGGTCTCGGTGAGCACGAAGATCGTGAACGCCACTTGAATCGCGGCGCGGCTCCAGCCGTGCTTGTCGGCGATCGGATTGACGAACAGGGTCCAGCCGTACTGCAGGTTGGCGATCATCGCCATGCAGACGATGCCCATCAACAGCTGGCCCCATCGGAAGTAGCGGTGCTGGACGATTTCACCGACCGGCGGCAAAGGGCCGGTCGTGCTTGGAAATGCAACGGGTTGACGAATCATGGCGAGGGTGTCCTTTGTGGGCTCTATGTGGTCAACGAAAAGTGCATGGCGCGGGCGCTCATGCGATACCTTGCTGCCATTGCGCTGACGTGCGCTTGCAGTCGTGTCTCCTGAGGTCTGTGCGACATCGATGAAGTGGCCCTTGCTCATCGTCGCAAGGGCCACATCCCGCTCGCGTTCGAACCTGGGTCAATGTCAGACGCCTCACCGAAAAAACTCTTGACTCGGGTCAACTTTCCAAAAATGCGTTTGCTCGTTGACCCGCATAGGGTTGTTCGTATGAGCGCGACGGGCAGCGACCTTCGTCATCCTGTGGCGTGCGCTCCAGCACATTGGTTTTTCTCGAAATGTGAAAATCTCAATAGCGTTTCTCGAGCATGCCCACAACCCAACAGGAGCATTCCATGTCGATCGTCATCACCCGTGACCGCTCGGCCAAGATGAGGCACACGGTCAGCGTCCGCCAGCACGCGCTGGTCGTCGACGAGCCGGAATCGAATGGAGGAGAGGACTCCGGTCCGACGGCGCACGATCTGTATGACAGCGCGCTCGGTGCGTGCAAGGCGATGACCACGCTGTGGTACGCCAATCGCAAACACATTCCCGTCGAGGGAATCGAGGTGAGCGTCGAGCGCGACGACAGCGACGAACGCAAGGGCGTCTACCGGCTGCTGGTGACGCTCGCACTGACGGGGCCGCTCACCGAAGCGCAGCGCCAAGAGCTTCTCAATGTGGCATCGAAGTGCCCGGTCCATCGACTGATGACGCAGGTGACGACCGAGATCCGAACCGAGCTCAAATCGACGTCCGATTGAAGGCTCCCTTCGACAGGCTCAGGGCGAACGGAAATGCCGGCTCAGCCCGAACCGAGGTTCTTCCGTCGTGCATTCGGGAAATCTGAAGAGCGACTGATCAGTGGCTGTGAGGGTGGAGCTGCATCGGCGTGCCTGCGCGATCGAGGCCACCTTCTTCCAGCCAGCGTCTGGTCGTCGTTGCTGCCCGTTCAATGAGCGCCCCTGCGGTGGAGTAGTCATAGGGCGAGCATTCGAGTGGACAAAGGCTGGGCACGATGCGCAGTTCCACCGCGGAGGCAAAGCGTTCGGCGTCATGCACCAGTTGCCGTGCAACCAGGAGACTGAGTGCGTGCAGGGCGCGTCCGATGACACCGGCAGGGACCTGCTTGCGGGCACATGCGAAACCCGTCGGCAAGACGATGATGCGCGTCGCGCCAAGGCGCACTGCGGTCGAGATGGGTGTGTTGTTCGCGACACCGCCATCCACCAGAAGCTGCCCGTTGACGCTCACCGGCGGAAACACTCCGGGGATGGCGGCGCTCGCCAACACTGCGTCCACCACCGGACCGGTTGACAGCAGCACTTCCTCGCCTGTCACCATGTTCGACGCGACGATGTGGATCGGAATCGCCGCATCTTGGAGCTGCTTGTACGGGAGATGCCGCTCGAGCAAGCGCCGCAGGCCGTTGGAATCGACCAGATGAGAGCGCCGCGTCAGCAACCCGAGAAGACTGCGCAGATTGAAGGGGAACAGGTCTTGCCGTTTCAGCCCGCGCCAGATGGCCTCTAGCTTCGCGACTCCCTCCAGCGTCGGGGTGGCCGCGAAGTAGGCCCCGTTGATCGCACCGGCAGATGCCCCGACCACGAACGACGGCGTTTCTCCCCAGGCCAGCAGTTCACGCAGCATGCCGACCTCGACGGCGCCCAAACTGCCGCCACCTGCCATGACGAATGCTGTGGTGTGTGACGCGATCGCGCTCATGTCTCCCCGCTTTGAATCATTGTGGCGGCTGGCGAAGCTTGGACAGCCAACACCCGACTTGACCTCAGGGCGACAGGATCGGGCCCCGCCGGCGTCGCCGACGTCCGCATGGACTGCGGTTGACAGATATCAAACCGATGACCATTGCCGTTGCCGGCGTGACGGAAGTCATGGCCCGCGACGACGAATCGGTACGCATTTGGGCAAGGCCCACGGTGTGGAGTCGATAGCGGATGAGCCACCTTGGCGCACACGCGCAAACCTCCAGACTTCACGCCGAAAGAACAAATGCGAATCAACGAACCCATCACGCAGCGGGAATTCGAGTTCCCCGCCAACGCCACGCTGATGTCGACCACCGACACGCAGAGCCACGTCACCTACGCCAACGCGGCATTCGTCGAGGTCAGCGGATTCAGCCGTGCGGAGATCCAGGGTCAGCCGCACAACCTCGTGCGTCACCCGGACATGCCCAAGGAGGCCTTCGCCGACATGTGGGCCACGCTCAAGGGCGGCGAACCGTGGACGGCCCTGGTCAAGAACCGGCGCAAGAACGGCGACCACTACTGGGTTCGCGCCAACGCCATGCCGGTGGTGCGCAATGGCCGCCCGGTGGGCTACATGTCGGTGCGCACCAAGGCGTCGCGCGAGGAGATTGCGTCCGCAGACGTCCTGTACGGCGACTTCCGCGAAGGCCGTGCCGGCGACCGCCGGTTTCACAAGGGCCTCATCGTGCGAAGCGGCCTGATGGGCTGGACCTCGGTGTTCCAGACGATGTCGGTGCGCACGCGCATTCGATGTGCGTTGCTCGGCATGGTGCCGGCGAGCATCGCCGGCGCCGCGGCGCTCGGCCTGGGTGGCGCTGCGCTCGCTGGGCTGGCGGGCATCTCGCTTGCGGCTTCGGTGCTGGCGTCGTGGTTCCTCGAGTCGCAGATCGCCCGTCCGCTCGAGCAGGTGCGCGAGCAGGCACTGCGCGTCGCCTCCGGCGAGAGCCAGCAGGCCGTGCACATGGATCGCGCCGACGAGATCGGCATGACCCTGCGCACCATCACCCAGCTCGGCCTGATGTTCCGCTGGCTCATCGATGACGTGAGCCAGCAGGTCATGACGGTGCAGGCAGCGACCACCGAGATTGCCCAGGGCAACGCGGATCTGAGCTCGCGCACCGAGCAGGCCGCCTCGAGCGTTCAGGAGACGGCGTCGTCGATGGAGCAGATGACTGCGACCGTCAAGAACAACGCCGACACCGCCCGGCAAGCCAACCAGCTGTCGAGCTCGGCCAGCGCGGCCGCATCGCGCGGTGGCAAGGCCGTGTCGGAAGTGGTGGCCACGATGAGTGACATCACCGCGAGCTCGAGGAAGATTGCCGACATCATCGGCGTCATCGACAGCATCGCGTTCCAGACCAACATCCTGGCGCTCAACGCCGCGGTCGAGGCGGCGCGAGCCGGCGAGCAGGGTCGCGGCTTCGCGGTCGTCGCGGCGGAGGTGCGGGCACTGGCCCAGCGCAGCGCCGACGCCGCCAAGGAAATCAAGAGCCTGATCGGTGCGAGCGTCGACAAGGTGGAGGTGGGCTCCAAGCTCGTGGACGACGCCGGCAAGACGATGGACGACATCGTCTCGCAGGTCAGGCGCGTGTCCGACCTCATCGGCGAAATCAGCTCGGCCACCATCGAGCAGAGCGCCGGCATCACCCAGGTCGGGCAGGCCGTCGGTCACCTCGACCAGATCACGCAACAGAACGCCGCGCTGGTCGAGCAAGGCGCCGCGGCGTCTCAGAGCCTGCAGCATCAGGCCGAACGCCTGGCGGAAGCGGTGAGCGTGTTCCGCTGATTCCTGTTCCACCCATGTCACTGGGTCCGGTAACGCCTTGGCGTCACGCCGCACGCCGCGCGAAACGCATGGCTGAAATTCGTGGGGTCGCCGTAGCCCCTGCGGTGCGGGCGATGGGCCCCATTACAGCCTCCTCAATCGGCGAGGTTGTCGGCCACGAGCTCCAGCAGGCTTTCGGTCGGCGTCTGCCACTGCGCATGCCTGGCACCCATGTCGAAGGTGATGCGACACTGGCCGCAGCTCGTGACGAAGCGCTTGGCGCCGGTGGCTTCGACCTGCTGCTTTTTCAGCTCGAAGACCTTGTGGCGCAAGGGTGTCGCACGCAGGTTCGACACCACGCCGCCACCGCCTCCGCAGCAATACCCGGTGATCCCGTGGTCCTCGAGTTCGATCAGCTCGAAGCCGAGCGCCGCCAGCACGCGCCGCGCCGCTGACTCCAGGCCGCCGCGGCGCACGATCTGGCAGGGGTCGTGGAAGGTCGCGGTGTCGCCGATCTTCTTCACGCGGATGCGGCCCGATGCGATCGATTCGTCCAGGAACTCGGTCATGTGGACGATGCGCACGGGCAGTGCCCGGCCGTACCACCGGGCGGCCTCCCAGCGCGCGGCGCCGTAGGCGTGCCCGCATTCGGGCAGCAGCAAGGTCTTGGCGCCGATCTTCAGCGCGGTGTCGATCAGTGCGCGGGTGAGCTGCTCCTGCAGCTCCAGGTCGCCGTTGTTGAAGCCGACGTTGGACGCGTCGAATCCGGCACGGTGCATCGTCCACCTGGCACCGACGCGGTTGAGGATCTTCGCTGCGTCGGCCAGTGCCTTGGTGTGCTCACCCAATTCGGCCGGTGCGGCAGTGACCAGGATGTCGGCGCTGTCCAGGTCGCACGGAATCGCGACGCCGTGCGCCGCGGACACCTCGGCCAGGATGTCGGGCAGATCCTCGCCCGGCGTGGCGGTGCTGCCCCACTGCCTGGCCGTGCGGTCCATCAGCGCCAGCCGGTCCGGCACCAGGCCCGCCTTGAACATGCCGTGTCGGGCCTGCTTCACCAGCTCTGCGATGTCGATGCCCATCGGGCACACCAGGGTGCAGCGGCCGCACATCGTGCAGGAGTCGTAGAGCAGTTCCTGCCACTGTTGCAGCTCGTCGATGCTCGGCCTCGTGACCAGGCCGAGCGCACGCACCAACGGCGCGAACGGACTGGCCTCGCGCAAGTAGGCGCGGCGCAAGGGCTGGAGCTTGTGGATCGGCGTGTACTTGGCGTCGCCGGTGGTCACGTAGAAGTGGCAGGCCTGGGCGCACAGGCCGCAGCGCACGCAGGACTCCAGGTGCAGCGCGGCGGTGATGCCGAACCCGCGCACGAAGCCGCGCATCGCGGCATCGACACGCGCCTCGTCGCTTGGGCCGCCCTGCGTGTCGACGGCGGGCGGTGCCGCCGCCGCGCTCATTGGGCATCCTCCTTGCCACGCGCTGTCATCCCGGCGAACGCCGGGATCCATCGCGGGAGTGGATCCCGGCGTTCGCCGGGATGACGGCAGGGGTGGCTCATGCGCTGACTCCGCGATGGCTGAAGCGCATGCCGGTGGCGCCGCGCGACAAGACAAACAGGAAGGCATGCATCAGCTTGCCGAATGGAAACCACAGCAGCAGCAGTTCCAGCGTCAACAGGTGCACGGCCAGCGGGCCGCCATAGACCACGTGGGCGCGCGCCAGCAGCGCTGCGGAGGGCTCGCTCATCACCGCCATGCCGGTGAACAAGGGCAGGAAGGTGACGGCCCAGCTGATCCAGTCGTCGGCGTTCGAGATCTGCTTGCGCACCGGGTCGATCAAGCGCAACGACAGTGCCAGCAGCAGCGAGATGACAGTGCAGCCGGCAGCGAGGTACATCACCGGGTCGGGCAGGGCCGGCCACGACAGGCCGGCGACGCGGCGAACGAACGCGATGTGCGGCGCGTAGCCGAGTAACACCAGTGCCAGGCCGATGTGGAAGACGTAGCCGTTGAGGGTGATGTACAGCGTGGTCCGCGCAAACGCCTGGCGCGGCCACATGGCGCGCAAGTTCGTGCGCAACGCGACGAGCAGCGGCGGCGGCGCAGCCTCACGTGCCGGCGAGAGGTCCCGCATGCGAGGCAGCGACAGCACGCCGACCAGGCGCCACAGTGTGCCGACAACGAAGACGACGATGGCGGCGATCAAGCCCGGGCCGCGGGCGAAGTCAAGCAAGTCCATGGTCCATTCCTCGTTCAGGCCAACGCGGCTTCACTGCCCGGCTTGCTGGTTTGCGGCCCTGCTGTGGATGGAGGCATGGTCGTAACATAGCGGCCACGCGATCACGCCGGATTGATGCCAATCAACGGGCAGCCCCGGGTGCCGTGCCTGTCAGGTGTCGCGCGGCATCCGCCGAACCAGGAGTTGCCTTTCTCTGATGCCCGCTTCTGGGCTGCCGTTCCTCAAGGACAAGATCGCCGCTTGCGATCAGAATGGCTACCACGGCAGCCTGGTGGAGCGCCTCCGATGAGCAAGTCATCTTTCGACATTCCAGCGCCTCGCTGGAAGCACGATGGTGTCCGCGTCGTCCCACGCGACAAGCTCGATCCCAACACCGCACAAACGCCGGGCATGGACCGCAAGGCGGCAATCACGTTCGCGCGAGTCGGTGCCAAGAAACTGTGGGCAGGCACCGTTCACATCCACCCGAATGCCAAGACTGGTGCGCACCACCACGGGCCGCTCGAGAGCGTGATCTACGTTGTCAACGGCCGAGCCCGCATGCGTTGGGGTGAGCGGCTGGAGTTCACGGCGGAAGCCGGGCCGGGGGACTTCATCTACGTTCCGCCGTACGTGCCGCACCAGGAAATCAACGCAAGCCGCACCGAGACACTCGAGTGCGTACTCGTGCGCAGCGACGGCGAGGCGGTGGCGATCAACCTGGATATCGAGCCAGCGGAGCCGCCCGAAGATGTGCCCTGGGTCGACCCAACGCATCCGGGCTGACGCGACAAACTGCATTCCGCCACTTGCTCTACGCTGGCACGTTGACAAGTTGACGCAATGCCCGCTCGAACACGTCGGGCGGTTGTCCGCCCTGAATCAGATGCCGGTCGTTGACGATGACCGACGGTACCGAGTGGATACCGAGTTCCTGCCAATGGCGCTCTTCGGCGCGCACCTCGGCGGCATACCGTCCCGACTCGAGCACGTCACGCGCGCGTTCGACATCGAGGCCGACCTCTCGTGCGAGTTTCAACAGCACCTCATGCGCGCCAGGGTTCTCGCCCCGACCGTGATAGGACCGCAGCAGCGCGTGCTTTAGCTCGCGCTGGCGCCCTTCGAGCCCCGCCCAGTAGAGCAGGCGATGCGCATCGAAGGTGTTCCAGACGCGGGTGCGGTCGCCGAATTCGAAGCCCACGTCGGCGCCTCGCTGGCGGATCATCGCGCGATTGCGTTCCAGCTGCTGCGGCGTCAACCCGTACTTGCGTGCCAGGTGCTCGGCCGCATCCTCGCCCTCGCGCTCCATCTGAGGGTTTAGCTCGAAAGGCCGGAAATGCAGGTCGACGTCAATGCTGTCTCCGATTCTCTCGAGCGCGCGCTCCAGCGAATTCAGGCCGACTCCGCACCACGGACACGCGACATCGGAGACGAAATCGATCTTCATCGACCCAGTTTAGTCAGCAGCGCGCACTCCTGCATCTGGTAGGCCCTTTCCCGCGGCCCGTGCCGGTCAAGACGCGCTGCACGGCGCGCGCTAGGGCCACCGCGCTCTGCCGTCCAGGGCGAGCATGCCGCGACGGTGTGCCCGGCCCCGAACGCTGACACCTGATCTTGCGGGCGTGACAGCGGCCGCACGAGATCGTCGGTCTCGGCCATGAGCAGCCGTTGGCGTTCGTGGCGCATACCTGCCATTCGGCGAAGGCAATTCATCTCCTGGTAAATGCATCAGCCGCTTTCGCACCCCTTGTCCCGGGCAGAAGCCCCCTCCGTCTCGGCGTTGATCATTTCGAGCTCGGCCGAGCCTGTGGTGACCCAATCCCCATTGAAGAGAGCCGCCGGCGTTCCCAGTTGGGGATCAGTCGCGACCTGACTCACTGTCCGGGTTGGTTCCTCCGCGTCGAAGTCCCATCCCCATCCAGCACAACACAGGCAGAAATAGCCTGTGTTCACAGGAAACCTACCGAGAACCAGGGCACGAATACCAGCAGGAGCAGCGCCACGAACAAGGCTGCCATGTGCGGCCACACACGCGGCATTGCCACGTCCGGCGAGACGCGCCCGATCGCGCAGGCAGCGTAGAAGCCGACACCGAAGGGCGGAGCGAAGAGCCCCAGACCCATCGCAAAGATCACGACCATCGCATAGTGCACTTCATTCACACCCACGAGCTTGGCGATGGGGAACAGCAGCGGACCGAACAACACGATCGCGGGAATGCCCTCCAGCAGGCTGCCGAGCACCACAAAAGCGAGAGCGGAAATCAGCAGGAATCCCAGCTTGCCGCCCGGTACCGCGGTCATGATCTTGACCAGGTCCTGAGCGAAGCCCGACTGTGTGAGCGCCCAGGCCATCGCGGTGGCGCAGCCGACGATGAGCAGAATCGCTCCCGACAGTGACGCCGTGTCG
>JBGQEX010000039.1:0-28998 GCA_041496605.1 Piscinibacter sp. | reverse complement strand
GTCATCCCGGCGCACGCCGGGATCCACTGTTCGAGGTCCGCCAGTGGATACCGGCGTTCGCCGGTATGACGGTGGTCATGCAGCCGGCTCGCGGTCGATCGGCCGCACCGTCAAGTACAGCGGCCGCGGCGACAGCGTGCCGCGCAGCAGCTTGAGCGGCAAATCGCGCTGGATGCGGCTTGCGTCCAGCGTCTGGTGCAAGCGATCGACCGAGTCGATGGCGATGCCGTCGAGTCCGACGATCACGTCGCCTTCGCGCAAGCCCGCCTGATCGGCGGGGCTGCCCCGCTCGACCGACAGCACCCTCACCCCGCTGCCCGTGGCCAGGCCATGCGCGAGCACGACACGCCGGTGCAGCGGCACGGTGCTGCCGCCCACACCGATGTGGCCGCGGCGCACGCGCCCATGCTGCAACAGCTGCGGGATAACCCAGGCCGCGATGTCGATCGCCACCGCGAAGCAGATCGCCTGCGCGCCGCGGATGATCGCGGTGTTGACGCCGATCACTTCGCCGCGCGAGTTCAACAGCGGTCCGCCGGAACTGCCCGGGTTCAAGGCCGCATCGGTCTGGATGACGTTGGGGATCAGCCGCCCGCTGCTCGTGCGCATGCTGCGCCCGAGCGCGCTGACGATACCGGCCGTCACCGTGTGTTCGAAGCCAAGCGGGTTGCCGATCGCAATGGCGATTTCGCCGCGACGCAGGCCGACCGAACTGCCCAGGGCGACATGCGTCAGCGCACCTTGCGACAGGCCGTCGATGTGCAGCACCGCCAGGTCGGTGTCCGGGTCGTCGCCGACCCAGCGGGCGCTGAACTCGCGTGCATCGGCCAGCGACACGCTGTGCTCGGTCCGACCCTTGCCGGCACGCACGACATGCGAGTTGGTCAGCAGGTAGCCGTCGGGCGTGAACAGGAAGCCCGACCCACCACCGCCGCGGCCGTCGCGGCCGCGGATCTGCACTGCGGCCACGCTCGGGCCGACGCGCTCGACCACGTCGCTGACGGTGCGCGAATAGGCGTCGAGCAGGAAGGCATCCGTTCCACCCATGAAGCGTCCCCTTACGCCGCGACCAGACCGGCGCGCATGGCCTTGGCGATCGCGTGCCCGCGCGAGTTCGCATCGAGCTTGCTGATGATCTGCGCCACATGGAACTTGGCCGTGTGGGTGGAGATGTGCAAGGCATCGGCAATCTCGCGGTTGCCGAGGCCGAACGCCATCTGCGCGAGCACTTCGCGTTCCCTTGGCGTCAACGGGTCGGCCAGCGCGTCAGGTTGGCGGTCGATGCCGGCAAAGCGAAGCGCGTCCGACGCCAGGCCCGGCGTGCAGACGACCAGCCCCGCCGCCGCCGCGTGTGCCGCGGCAGCGATCATCGCAATCGGCGCATCGGCGGGCAGCACGCTGCATCCGGCGCGCAGCAACTCGGCCGCGGCCCGCTGGCGCGGCACCAGCAACACCAGCGGCGGCCCGTCCGCTGCCGGACCCTGGTCGTCATTACCGAGCGCCTCGGCGTCGCTGTCGAGATCGACGATCGCGACCTCCGCCCGAGCGAAAGCCGCCTCGCGTGCATCGTCGAGGCCCGCGCCCGCGAGCACGATGTCGAAGCCGCCGAACTGGGTCAGTCCGCTGCGCAGCCCGGCCAGGACCAGCGGCGATGGCGAGATCAATGCAAGCGGCAGCACGGCGTCCCTCAGCAAGCCCGCCTTTCGCTGGGCCATTCGCCGACCGTGACCGACGCCTCGGCCGGTGCGCCGCCGCGCAGCAGTGCCACGCGCACACGTTCGCCGATGCGCTGCGCGAGCGCGCTGCGCAGCTCGTGCAGCGTGGCCACCGGCCGCCCGGCCACTTCGACCACGATGTCGCCGACAAGGATGCCGGCCTGGTCGGCCGGCCCGCCGCGCGCCAGCGACGTGACCAGCAGGCCGACACCGGGCTCGGTGCCCGCCACCTCGACCGGTTGCGCGCCGATGCCGATGAACGCGCGCGCGACGCGGCCCTGGGTGAGCAGCGCGTCGACCACGCGCGACACCGTCGAGGCCGGCACGACGATGCCGTAGCTGCGCGACAAGGCCGACGTCGCCATGCCGATCACCGACCCGGCCGCGTCGGCGACCGGCCCGCCGGACAAGCCGTCGTAGAGGCCGCCGTCCAGGCGAATCAAGCGGTCGACCTGGCCGCCCAGCCAGGTTTGCCAGGCGCCGGCGGTCCGGTTCACCAGGCCGTAGCTGGCCGTCACGTCGCCGTCGGCCGAACGCCCGATGGCCAGCGCCAGATGCCCCGCCTTGACCGCCGACGCATCGCCGATCTCGGCCGCCGCGACGTCGTCG
Organism: Piscinibacter sp.; assembly: GCA_041496605.1. GTDB lineage: Bacteria > Pseudomonadota > Gammaproteobacteria > Burkholderiales > Burkholderiaceae_C > Albitalea. The sequence continues at coordinate 26,674 of JBGQEX010000039.1, read as the reverse complement.
GGCAGGCGAAACACGGCGATGTCGGTCGACGAATCGATGCCGACCAGCGTCGCGTCGAGCTGTTTGTCGCCCGCAGCCCGCACCGACACCGCGGCCGGCGTGCGCCGGAACACATGGGCCGCCGTCACCATGACGCCGCGGTTCCACACCACGCCAGACGCCAGCGCGTGGCGGCTGCGGCCGTGCACCGCGAGCGTGCTCTGGCCGACGCGCTCGACCACGGAGGCCAGTGCGTCTGACAACGCGACCAACGGGTTCGCGGCCTGATTTCGAGAAGTGCTTTCCATTTGCGTGGTCCATCAACTTGCGATGGGGCAACGATAGCCAGCCATTGGCGACGACACATCCGCCAACTGGCTAGGCCTTGCGACGCAGATGGGGGAGCCCGGCGCCCAATGCAAGGGCCTGCGTCCCGGCTGGGAAAGACGACTAGGCCTGCACCTGATAGCGCGCCAGCCGCGGCGCGTCGACGATGCGGATGTCGCGCCGGTCGATCTCGATCAGGCCGGCCGCTTCCAGTTCGTGCAGCACGCGCGAGAAATATTCGGGCGTCAGCGACAGGCGCGACGCGATCGTGGCCTTGCTCACCGGCAGCGACACGGTGCACGACTCCACCGGTTCGCAGCCGTCGATGGTCTGGTCGCGCAGCAGGTAGCCGATGACCCGCTGCAGCCCCGAGTGCAGCGCATAGGCCTCGACGTCGTGAACCAGCCCGTGCATGCGGCGCGACAGGCCGGCCAGCATACGCAACGCGAAACGGTGGTCACGCTCGATCTCGTCGAGCACCGCCTGCTTGCTCACGGTGAGCAGCAGCGTGTCGGTGAGCGACTGCGCACTCAGGATATAGGGCCGGTCGGTGAACATGATGGCCTCACCGAAGCTCTGCCCGGCACCGATCAGCTCGACGACCTTCTCCTGCCCGTTCGGCGACAGCACGAACAACTTGACCTGGCCGGTGACCACAACGTGGAACTCGTCGCAGGGCTCGCCCATGCGAAACACCATGTCGCCGCGCTCGAGGCGACGCAGGGTGCAGCCACGCGCCACCTGGGTCAGTTCGTCGGGGCTGAGGTCGTTGAACAGCGGCAACACCGAGAGGTATCTCGGCACATCGAATGAGCGTGCCTCCATGCTGCGTCTCCGGTGCGAATGGATGTGTCGCGATTGTGCGAACACAGCCCGGCGCCACCCTTGATGCACCTCAATCGCCGTCGGCAAGGCCCACCAGCAGTGCCAGCAGCAGGCCGGCGACGAGGTTGTGCGCCAGCGCCAGCGCAAGCGGCAGCGCCGTGAGGACCATCGCGAGGCCGAGCCCGAGCTGCGCGGCCAGCAAGGCCAGCACGGCGGCGCCGGCCCCGCGGCGCCCGCTGCGCAGGGCCGCCACGCCCAGCGGCAGCAGCACGACGGCCAGCACCACCGCGCCCGCGCGATGCGCCATGTGCGCCAGCGCGCCCGGCGGATTGATCGGCAGCGTGGCATCGAACACCGGCTCGTGCCATGGGTTGAGGCTTTGCCACGACAGCACGGTCCAATGGCCGCCGCAGTCGGGCCAGGCCGTGCAGCTCAAGCCCGCGTAGCCCGCGCTGACGAGGCCGCCGAGCGCGATCTGCAGCACCAGCAAGACCACGGCGACGCGCGCCCACCTTGCCAACCGCGCCGCTCGGAGTGGCGCGCTCCCGGCGCTGCGCAGCAGGCGCCAGCACAGCGCGAGCATCGCGAAGCCGCCGAGCAGGTTGCCGAGCGTCACCGCCGGAACGCGCGCGCCGCTGCTCCAGCGGCCCAGCACCGCGAGAAACAGCGCCAGCCCGAGCAGCGCCAAGGCGCTGCGGCCTTCGCGCCACAACGGCGGCTGCGATGCCAGGCACGCCATCGCCATCGTGATGACGAGCAGCAGCGCCGCCACGGCGACGATGCGGTGCGCGAGACGCGCGACCGCGCGCGCCTGCGCACCTTCGGCTGTCGGCGTCGCGCCCTGCTGGGCCTCGCGCAGGGCGCGGCCGTAGCACGCCGGCCAGTCGGCGCAGCCCAGGCCGGCGCCCGACAGCCGGATGAAGGCGCTGAGGCTGGTGATGGCCAGCACCAGCACCGCACACAGCGCGGCGAAGCGCCGCAGCATCGGCAGGCGTCGGTCGTTCATCGTGGCGTCACTCGGGTTGAACTGCGCGCCATCGTAGCGGCGCCGGCACGGTGTTCACCCTCGGTCGCGGCGACAAGCGATCGAATTCTTATGCTGGTTCAAGTAAATGATTTGGCGCTCGACGACAGAATGCGCCGCGCCTGGCCGATGCACCGCCGTGCCCGCCGCGCTTCGATTCGAAGGAGAGCCCATGAATGACTCAGACCACGACGGCAAGGTGCCGTGGATGCAGCAGCTGCTGGACAACCCGTTCCTGTTGCTGTTCCTCGGTGTGCTGGTGCCGATGATTCTGTACACGCTGTGGGGCGTGATCGACATCCTGACGATTCCGTTGGCGAAATAAGGGAACGAACATGAGCGCCATCCTGCCCCCGTCAGAACGCCTGTGGTGGAAACACCCGATCGACCGCGTCGAAGGCACCTGGATCGCCATCGCGTTCGTCTGGTGCATGGTGATGTTTTTCATGATGATCTACTGGCACGTCTACGGCAAACAGAACCTGTCGACCGAGACCTACAGAACCACGCCGGAGCAGTTCACTGCCAAGGCGCAAGCGGTGGTCGACAAGTACACGGTGCGCACCGAAACCGAGGGCAAGGTCCCGGTCGTGCACCCGCCCGAGGGCAGTGACGTGTACCTGGTGGCGCGGCTGTGGAACTGGTGGCCGATCATCGAGCTGGAGAAGAACAAGACCTACCGGCTGCACCTCACGTCGATGGACTACAACCACGGCTTCTCGCTGCAGCCGAGCAACATCAACATCCAGGTGTTGCCGGGCTACGAGCACGTGATCAAGGTGACGCCGAACCAGTCGGGCACCTTCTCCGTGGTCTGCAACGAGTACTGCGGCATCAACCATCACACGATGGTCGGCCGCATCTACGTCAAGTAAGGGGGCAGCCATGTCGACCGCAACGACTTACCGCACCTGCCCTCGATCGGGCCTGCAATTCAACGCCCAGGCCGAAAAGCTGATGCTCGCCAACGCCGTGGTGGCGGTGGTGTTCCTGCTGTTCGGCGGCATCCTCGCCATCGGCGTCGTGCTCACGCGCTGGCCCGCCGTGCATTGGCTGGCCGCCGACACCTTCTACATGGTGCTCACCGCGCACGGCATCGACATGCTGATCTTCTGGATCATCTTCTTCGAGGTGGCCGTTCTCTACTTCTGCTCGTCGACGCTGCTGCGCTGTCGCATCGCCACGCCCAACATGGCCTGGCTCGCGTTCGCGCTGATGCTGATCGGCGCGGTGACGAACAACGTCGCCGTGCTGCGCGGCAGCTCGAGCGTGATGATGACCTCGTACGTGCCGATGATGGCCGAGCCGGCGTTCTACCTCGGGTTGATCCTGTTCGCGGTGGGTGCGCTGATCGCCTGCTTCGTGTTCTTCGGCACACTGGTCATCGCCAAGCGCGAGAAGACCTACGAGGGCTCGGTGCCGCTGGTGACCTTCGGCGCCATCACCGCGGCCATCATCGCGGTGTTCACGATCACCTCGGGCGCGATCATCCTGATCCCGACCTTCCTGATGTCGGTGGGCGTCGTCAAGGCCGTCGACCCGCTCGTCTACCGCACGATCTGGTGGGCCTTCGGCCACTCGTCGCAGCAGATCAACGTCGCGGCGCACATCTCGATCTGGTATGCGGTGGCGGCGATCGCGTTCGGCGCCAAGCCGATGTCCGAGCGGGTGAGCCGCGGCGCGTTCCTGCTCTACATCCTGTTCCTGCAGCTGGCCAGCGCCCACCACCTGCTGGCCGACCCGGGGCTGTCGACCAACTGGAAGGTCGTCAACACCAGCTACTTCATGTACTTCGCGGTGCTCGCGTCGATGATCCATGGGTTGACGATTCCCGGCGCGATCGAAGTGGCGCAGCGCCAGAAGGGGCTCACCAAAGGCCTCTTCGAATGGCTGCGCAAGGCGCCGTGGGGCAACCCGGTGTTCTCGGGCATGTTCATCGCGCTGATCGGCTTCGGCTTCCTCGGCGGCATCTCGGGCGTGATGATGGGCACCGAGCAGCTCAACATGCTGATCCACAACACCCTGTACGTGCCGGGCCACTTCCATGCCACGGTCGTCGTCGGCACGACGCTGTCGTTCATGGCACTCACCTACTTCCTGATCCCGGTGCTGTTCAAGCGCGAAATGATCAGCCCGGGGCTGGCCCGCGTGCAGCCGTACATGTTCGGCCTGTCGATGTACTTCTTCTGCCTGGTGATGATGGGCGCGGGCACGCTCGGCGTCTCGCGCCGCCACTGGGACATCGCGTTCAGCGGCGCGCCGATGACCCATGAATGGCCCGGCGCGGCCTATCTGATGATGGGCCTGGTGGGCATCGCCGGCATTGCGGCGATCGCCGGTGGCGCGATCTACATCTACGTCACCGTCGGCTCGCTGCTGTGGGGAAAGAAGCTCGACAGCGGCGCGGTGAACCCGAAGCCGACGCCGATCCCGCCGACCGCGCCCACGGCCGTTGCGCAGACCTACGGTTCGGCCGGCTTCGCGGCCCCCGGCACCTTCACGCTGGCGCTGCTGTTCCTGACCGCCTTCGTGCTGTACTACTTCATCAACTGGAAGTACCTCGGGCAGCTCTGGGGCCTGAGCTGACGCGCAGGGCCATGCGATGAACCCGGCGCTTGCTCGCAAGGCCCACGGCGCGCAACTCGCGCGCGAGGTGCTCGGCCTGTTCAAGCTGCGCATCGGCGTGGTGATCATGGTCACCGCGCTGGCGGGCCTCGCGGTCACGCCGGGGCCGGCACTCAGCCTCGCGCAGGTCGTGGTGCTGGCCTTGTCGGTGCTGGTGTCGTCGGCCAGCGCCGGCGCGTTCAACCAGTATGTCGAGCACGACAGCGACCGCTTGATGGCACGCACCCGCCAACGCGCCTTCGTCACCGGCGCGCTGCCGCACACGCCGGCCTGGCTGGTGCTGATCGCGCTGCTGCTCGCCGCTTCGGTGGCGGCGGCGTGGTGGGCGCTGAACCCGGTGGCAGCACTGTTCGTGTTCCTCGGCGCGTTCTTCTACGCCGTCGTCTACACGGTGTGGCTCAAGCGGCGCAGCTGGCTGAACATCGTCGTCGGTGGCCTGGCCGGCAGCTTCGCGGTGCTGGCCGGCGCGGCGGCCGTGAACCCGACGCTCGGGGCGCTGCCGCTGCTGCTCGCGCTGGTGCTGTTCCTGTGGACACCGCCGCACTTCTGGAGCCTGGCCATTGCCCACCACGCCGACTACGCCGCCGCCGGCGTGCCGATGCTGCCGGTGGTGGTGGGGCCCGAGCGCGCGGCGCGCATCGTCTTCGCAAGCACGGTCGCGTTGGTCGCCGCCTCGCTGTTGCCGCTCGGGTTCGGTGCCGGGCCCGTCTATGCCGTTGGCGCACTGGCCGGGGGCCTCTATTTCATCCGCAAGGCCTGGCTGCTCGCACGCTCGCCCAGCCGAAAGACTGCTATGGGCTCCTTCTTCGCCTCGCTGCTGCAACTGAGCCTGCTGCTCGCCGTCGCGGTGGTCGACGGCTTGGTTCGGTGGTGAAGCCATGCGCCGGCTGTTCGGCGTATTGGTCGCGCTGACCCTGGCCGGCGCGCATCCCCACGCACTGGCCGACAGCGCCCTCGACGCCACCGAGGCGTGGAAGGCGAGCCAGGCCGTGCTCGGCCAGCGACCCGCCGACTACACGCTGCTGGATCGGAACGGACAGCCAGTGCGGCTGTCGGCCTTTCGCGGCAAGCCCTTGCTGGTGAGCTTCATCTATACCGGCTGCTTCCAGGTGTGCCCGGCGAGCACACGCTCGCTGCATGAAGCGGTGCAGTTGCTGCAGGGCCGCTTCGGTGCCGACGGCTTCAATGTGATCAGCATCGGCTTCAACCAGCCGGCCGATTCGCCGCAGGCGCTGAAAGCCTTTGCCGCCCAGCAGCGCATCGACATCGCGCAATGGGAGTTCCTGAGCCCGAGCGCGGCCAGCGTCGACGCGCTCGCGCGTGACTTCGGCTTCAGCTATCGCGCCACACCGGCCGGCTTCGACCATGTGTTGCAGGTCAGCGTGGTCGATGCCGACGGGCGCATCGTTCGCCAGGTCTATGGCGACCGCGTTGCCACCGACACGCTCGGCGAGACGCTGCAGCAGCTGCTGAGCGGCGCGCCGCTCGCCGCCCCCGGGCCGCTCGCGAGCCTGATCGATCGTGTGCGCCTGCTGTGCACGGTCTACGACCCCGCCACCGGCACTTACCGCGTCGACTACAGCCTGGTGCTCGAGATCGCCGGCGGCATCACGTTCGCGTTGTCGATGCTCGTCTACGCGCTGCTCGAGTGGCGCGCGCGACGCCACTGGCGCCGAGGGCTGCGTGCTTGACCCATCTCAAATCCATGCGGGCGGCATCTGCGCAGACTGCAAACCGCAGCTCAGTCGTCGATGCCCGTTCGGGCTGAGGTATCGAAGCCTCCGTTTGGCCTGCGCAGGCCCTTCGATACCTCTGGGCGAACGGAGACTTGCCAGGGATCAACGCGAAATTGCTCAGTCATCAATGCCCGTTCGGCCTGAGGTATCGAAGGCCCGCGCTGGGCTTCCTTCGATACCTCAGGACCGGTCGGACCTCAGCCCGAACGGAGCGAAATGAGCAGTGTTGCCCCTATGCGCGTTCACCCGCAAGCGTCGACCGCTGCCGAGTCACGCGCACAGACCATGCACCCACTCACGCGCATTCGAATTCGCGGCCTGGCCGGCGTCCGCCGCATCGACCATGCCTTCGACGCGGTGTTCGGCTCGGCGCTGAACCCCTTGCGCCACCTCGGCGCGCTGGGCTTCCTGCTGTTCTGGTTGCTCGCCGTCAGCGGCATCTATCTGTTCAGCATGCTCGACACGTCGGCGCAAGACGCCTACCGGTCGATCGACACCTTGTCGCGCGCGCAGCCGTATTTCGGCGGGCTGCTGCGCAGCCTGCACCGCTACGCCGCCGACGCCTTCGTCATCGTCACGCTGGCGCACCTGGCGCGCGAATGGCTGTTCGGCCGCTACGCGGGCTTTCGGCGTTTCTCGTGGTGGACCGGCGTGCCGCTGCTGCTGTTCGCCTATGTCTGCGGCGTCGGCGGCTTCTGGCTGCACTGGGACCAGCTCGGTGCGTTCTCGGCCGTCGCGACGGCGCAGTGGCTCGACGCGCTGCCGTTCCTCGGCTCGCCGCTGACGCGCAACTTCCTGGTGGCGGCGAGCGTCAGCGACCGGCTGTTCTCGCTGTTCGTGTTCATCCACATCGGCGTGCCCTTGCTGCTGATCTTCGGCCTGTGGTTTCACATCCAGCGCATCAGCCGCGCTGAAGTGTTCCCGCCGCGCGCGTTGGCGCTGGGCACGACGCTCGCGCTGCTCGCGCTGGCCCTCGCGTCGCCGGTCACCGGCCAGGGCCCGGCCGATCTGTCCACCGTGCCGGGCGCGCTCGAACTGGACTGGTGGCTGCTGTTCATCCACCCGCTGACCGATGCCACGTCGCCCGCGGCCGTGTGGGGGCTGCTCACGCTCGCGCTGCTAACGCTGATCGCGCTGCCCTTGCTGCCGCAGCCTGCGCCGGCGGCCGTCGCGGTCGTCGACGCCGAGCATTGCAACGGCTGCCGCCGCTGCTTCGACGACTGCCCTTACGCCGCCATCACGATGCTGCCGCACCCGAACCACCGGCTCGGCCGCGAGCTCGCCGTGGTGAACGCCGACCTGTGCGCGAGCTGCGGCATCTGCGTCGGTTCGTGTCCGACCTCGACGCCGTTCCGCCGCGGCGTGGCGCTCGTCACCGGCATCGACATGCCGCAGTCGCCGATCGGCGCCTTGCGACAGCGCCTGCAGCAACGCCTGGCCGCGATGACCGGCCGCCGCAAGATCGTCGTCTTCGGTTGCGACCAGGGCGCGGCCGTCGCTGCATTGGCCGGGCCCGACGTGGCGAGCTTCAGCCTCATCTGCACCGGCATGCTGCCGCCGTCGTTCATCGAATACGCACTGCGCGGCGGCGCCGACGCGGTGCTCGTGACAGGGTGCCGCGAAGGCGGCTGCGCGTTCCGGCTCGGACAGCGCTGGACCGACGAACGCCTGCAGGCGCTGCGCGAGCCGCACTTGCGCGCAAGTGCGCCGCGCGAGCGGCTGCGCGTGATCTGGGCCGACGCCGGCGATGAAGCCACGCTGCGCGGCGCGATCGACGGCCTGCGCCGCGCCCCGATGACGGAGGCAACGGCATGACGCGCGCCGCCGGCTGGATCGGCCAGGCCCTGCTCTATGCGCTGTTCGCGCTGCTCATCGGCGTGTTCTCGCGCTGGCCGAGCTATCGCCAGTTGCCGGCCGACCAGGCGCTGGTCAAGGTGAGCTTCGTCCATCACGGCAAGCGCGTCGCCGAGTGCCGGCAACTCAGTGCCGACGAGCTGGCGAAATTGCCGCCGAACATGCGCGCGCCGACGAAGTGCGAGCGCGAGCGCGCGCCGGTGACGATCGAGATCGACGTCGACGGTGCCAGCGCGTTTCGCCAAGTGGCCGCACCCGCGGGGCTGTCCAGGGACGGCGCCTCGGCGGTCTATCAGCGCTTGCCGGTGCCCGCCGGCGTGCACCGCATCGCCGTGCGGATGAAAGACAGCGCCGGCGGCAGCGCCTTCGACTACACGCTCGAGCAGACGGTGACGCTGAAGCCGGCCCAGGTGCTGGTGATCGACTTCGACGCCGAAAAGGGAGGCATCACGTTCTCATGAGCATCTCCACCACGCCCTCGTTCGGCCACGCCGTGCCGGCCCGACCGATGCTCGCGCAGCGCGGCATCGACTACACGCTCGCCGTGCCCGACGGTGCCCGGCGCGCGCTGGCGCGCGGCTGGTTGTGGCTGGCGCTGCTGGCGCTGATCGGCTCGGGTTTGTTCTCGGTGCTGCTGGTGCTGTCGCGCACGCCGGGGCTGAACCAGTTCCTTGCGGTGGCCGACTTCTTCCACGTCGCGCTGGTGGTGCACGTGGACCTGTCGGTGCTGGTGTGGTTCATCGCGATCGCCGGCCTGCTGTGGAGCGTGAACAGTTCGCCGCGCGGCATCGCCTGGGGCTGGTCGGCGCTGTGGCTGTGCGCAGCCGGCGCCGCGCTGATGGCGCTCGCCGCGTTCATCGGCCGCGGCGACGCGATCATGGCCAACTACATTCCGGTGCTCGACGGGCCCTTGTTCATCGCCGGGCTGCTGGTGTTCGCCGCCGGCGTCGGCGTGCTGGTGTTGCGCAGCCTGCTGACGGCGCCGCAGCTCGGCCTCGCATTCGACGGCAGCGGCGCCCTGCGCTTCGGACTCAACGCCGGCGTCGTCTCCGCGGCGGTGGCGCTGCTCGCGTTCGCCTGGTCGTTCATCGCGCTGCCGACCTCGCTGGTCGGCAAGGCCTATTACGAGATCCTGTTCTGGGGCGGCGGCCATGCGCTGCAGTTCACCTGGACACTGCTGATGCTCGTGGCCTGGCTTTGGCTCACGCAGGCCTGCGGCGCGCGGGTGCCGCTGAGTCCGCGCGTCACGCTGCTGATGTTCCTGCTGGCGCTCGCCTGTGTGTTCGTCACGCCCCTCGCCTATGTGGCGCACGACGTCGCCAGCGTCGAACACCGCGCGCTGCTGACCTGGGCGATGCGCTTCGGCGGCGGCGTGTCGATCGTGCCGCTCAGCCTCGCCGTCGTGTTCGCGCTGCATTCGGCGCCGCGCGCGGACGCGCAAGCGCAGCCGCTGCGCGCGGCGCTGCTGTCGTCGGTGCTGCTGTTCGCCGCCGGCGGCGTGATCGGGCTGTTCATCAGCGGCAGCAACGTGCGCATCCCGGCCCACTACCACGGCTGCATCGTCGGCGTGACGCTGGCGCTGATGGGCCTGGTCTATCACCTGCTGCCGCAGCTCGGCTACCGCGCGCCCAGCGGCGCGCTGGCCACCTGGCAGCCGCGGCTGTACGGCGCCGGGCAGCTGATGCATATCGTCGGCCTGGTGTGGTCGGGCGGCTATGGTGTGCAGCGCAAGGTGGCCGGCGCCGAGCAGGTGCTGCGCAGCGGCGCCGAGGTGGCCGGCATGGGGCTGATGGGGCTGGGCGGGCTCGTCGCGATCATCGGCGGGCTGCTGTTCGTGCTGGTCGTCATCCGCGCCTTGCGCCAGCCGGCGCTGCGCGCGGCGACCGCGTGCCCATGATCAAGCGAACGCAGGCGCTGCTGCAATGGGCGTTCATGCGCGTCGAGGCGCTGTTCAATGCCGCATTCGGTGACCGCGTGAATCCGCTGTACCAGCTCGGCGCCGTCAGCTTCTTCCTGTTCTGGGTCATCGCGGCGAGCGGCCTCTACCTTTACGCGTTCTTCGAGACCGGTGTGACCGATGCCTACGCGTCGGTGCAGGCGCTGACGCACGGCCAGTGGTTTGCCGGCGGCGTCATGCGCAGCGTGCACCGCTACGCGTCGGACGCGTTCGTGCTGACGATGCTGCTGCACCTGCTGCGCCACTTCGCGTTCGACCGCTTCCGCGGTTTCCGCTGGTTCTCGTGGCTCACCGGCATCGCGCTGCTGTGGGGCGTCTACGTGTCGGGCATCAACGGCTACATGCTGCCGTGGGACAAGCTCGCGCAGTTCGTCATCGTCGCGAGCTTCGAGTGGCTGGACTGGCTGCCGAGTTTCGGCGGCACCTTGATGCGCAACTTCATCCATCCGGCCAGCGTCAGCGACCGCTTGTTCTCGCTGCTGTCGTTCATGCACATCGGCCTGCCGCTGGCCGTGCTGCTGCTGATGTGGGTCCACGTGCAACGCGTGCCCAAGGCCCGCACCCACCCGCCGCGCCCCATCGTCGCGGGGCTGCTGCTGACGCTCGTCGCGCTGTCGCTGCTCGCTCCGGTGCACAGCCAGGGCGGCGCGGCCGACCTCGGCGTGGTGCCCGGCAGCCTGCAGCTCGACTGGTTCTATCTGCCCTTGTTCCCGCTGCTCTTCCAGTGGCCGCTCGGCCAGGTGTGGGCGCTGGTCGCCGCGGCCAGCGCCTTGCTCGCGGCGCTGCCGTGGCTGCCGCCGCGATTCGCGCGCCACGCGCGCCATGACTTCCGGCTCGGCATTCACCCCGGAGCGCACCAGCTGACGGTGCGCGAAGGCGAGACGCTGCTCGACGCCGGCTTGCGTGAAGGCCTGCCGCTGCGCTGGGAATGCCGCAACGGCGCCTGCGGCATGTGCCTGTGCAGCGTGCTGCACGGCAGCGTCGACCACGGCCGCTACCAGCCGAGCGCATTGCCCGATGCACTGAAAGCGCAAGGCAAGGCCCTGATGTGCTGCGCCACGCCGCTGGCCGATCTGGAGATCGAGGTCGAGTGGGCCGATGCATCGGCTGCGCCGTCGGTGCCGCAGCACGTGGGACGCGTCGAACGCATCGAGCGTCTGGCCGACGACGTGATGCGCGTCACCATCGCGCTGCCCGACGAGCACACGATTGCCTTTGCCGCCGGCCAGTACATCAACATCGTGCTCGACGACGGCCAGCGGCGTGCGTTCTCGTTCGCCAATCCGCCACACGAGAACACGCAGGTCGAGCTGCATGTGCGGCGCATTCCCGGCGGGCGCTTCACCGGCCATGTGTTCGGCGGCATGCAGGTCGGCGAGCGCGTGAACTTCGAAGGGCCGCTCGGAGACTTCGTGTTGCGCGAGAGCCCGCGCGCGATCCTGTTCGTGGCCGGCGCCACCGGCTTCGCGCCGATCAAGAGCATCGTCGAAGACGCCTTCGCACGCGGGCTGCAGCGGCCGATGCACCTGTACTGGGGCGTGCGCCGGCGCGCCGACCTGTACATGCTCGAGCTGGCCGAACGCTGGCAACGCGAGCACGCCAACTTCCATGTCGTGCCGGTGCTGTCGCACCCGACACCGGGCGACGCGTGGTCGGGCCGCACCGGCCTGGTCCACGAGGCGATGCTCGCCGACTTCCCGGACTTGAGCCGGCACGAGGTGTATGTCTGCGGCTCGGTGAAGATGGTCGAGAACGCCGTGCCGGCGATCCTGGCGAGCGGGCTGGCGCAGGACGTGTGTTTCTCCGATGCCTTTGCGCCGTCGGGCGGCGCAGCGGCACCCCGCGCAGAGCCGGGATAATCGCGCGCAACAACAACCCGTTGCCACTGGAGACCCCCCATGCGCAGATCCGCAGCACTCGCCCACGCCGCCCTGGCCTTGACCCTGGCACTGATGGTGGGTGCGACGCAGGCAACCCCCACCGCCACCAAGTTCGAACCCACGGCACAGGTACAGGGAACGCGGCTGCAGCTCAACGGCGCCGGCACGCGCTACAAGGCCATCTTCAAGGTCTACGACATGGGGCTGTACACGGCCAAGAAAGTCAGCACGCCCGACGAGCTGCTGGCCTTGCCCGGCCCCACGCGCCTGCAGTTCACCGCCTTGCGCGAACTGCCCGGCACCGACCTGGGCCGCCTGTTCGTCAAGGGCCTGACCGAGAACTCCCCCAAGGACATGGTGCAAAGGCACACCGTTTCGACCACACGCTTCATCGAGATCTTCTCGGGCCGTTCCAAGCTGATGCCCGGCGACTCGTTCGCGATGGAGTTCTGGCCCGGCAAGGGCACGCAGTTCTACATCGTCGGCCAGCCGCAGGGCGAGCCGGTCGGCGACGCCGAGTTCTTCAGCATGGTCCTCAAGATCTGGGTCGGTTCGTCGCCGGCCGACAGCTCGCTGAAGGACGCGCTGCTGGGCGTCGAGCGTTGAGCGACCAGCGACACAGCCCGATCGGTCGTGCGGCCCCGCGTCAGCGGTATTCGACGAAGACCGCCGTCGTCCGCCCCGGCACGGTGAACGTGCCGCTCGCCGCCGAGAAGCTCGACGACTTGACGATCTGGTCGGCACTCGACCCCTGTTGCACCGGGTGCAGCCAGAGTTTGTGCCCGACGTAGCCGGGAATCGCAAAGCTGTGTGCGTTCACGTCGGCGTTGATCAACGCGACGATGCTGCGGTGGCGCCAGTCGACCGTCGCTGAAGGGTCGCTGATGGCCATGACGATGAAGCCCGGTATCTGGTTCGGCCCCACGTTGTAGAACTTCAGCTTGCTCATCACGTCGGCACCGCTGCGCAGCCGCAGCAGCGGCAGGCTGTTGCGGATCCTCAGCATGTCGAGGAAGTAGGCATGGGCCGCGGCAATCTCTGGCTGCCCCACGCTCAGGTTGGGGTTGGCCAGCAGCGGCGCCATGACCGACCAGTTGCCTGCATTGCCGGTGAACTCGGGCGGCAGACCGACACCCCAGTTGTTGCTCGCGTAGCTGAAGTCCAGCTTGTTGAACCAGTCGCCGGAGTTGTAGCTGTCGCGGTCCAGGCTCTTCGAGCGCAGCAGGTCGTCGCCGGCGTGGAAGAACGGCACCCCCTGCGACAACAGCACCGTCGCGACGCCGAGGTTGTTGACGCGCACCCGATCGGCGCGCGTGTCGGTGGTCGGCATCTTGAACTGGTCGTTGTCGAACAGCGTCTGGTTGTCGTGGGCCGAGACGTAGTTGATGACTTCCTGCGGGTCCGCCGTGTAGCCCGCAGGCTGGCCGTTGTAGTCGAGCTCGGACCCCTTCTTGGTGTTGCCGTCCTTGTCGGTGAACACGTAGTCCTTGAGCGTGCCCGCCAGGCCGAGACGGATCCAGTCGGCGTACTGGTTCAGCAGGTCCCGCTGCAAGTCGAACGGCCCGCCCGCCAGCGCGTTCGGGTGGGTCCACAGCCCGTTGATGAAACCCTGGTTCTTGATCAGCGAGTCGCCGCCGTCGAATGGCCCGCCGCCGCGCACGGCGTCGCGCATGCGGTCGCTGAAGGCGCCGATGCCGCTACCGGCGATGTTCAACTGCGAGGTCTGGACGAAGCGAGCGTTGTTGGCCACTTCGCCGAAGTTCCAGCCTTCGCCGTAGATGTAGATCGATGGGTCGATCCGGGCGAGCTCCGTTTTCAGCTTTTGCATCAGCGGCAAGGGGTGGAACGCCATCAGGTCGAAGCGGAAGCCGTCGACGTCGTAGTCGCGCGCCCAGGTAAGCACCGAGTCGATCAGCAGCTTGCCCATCATCGCGTTCTCGCTCGCGGTGTTGGCGCAGCAGGTCGAGGTCTCGATGTCGCCGACACCGTTGAGCCGGTGGTAGTAGCCGGGGACGACGCGGTCGAGCACCGAGTTGGCGTTTTGTCCGCCGGCGGTGGTGTGGTTGTAGACCACGTCCATCACGACGCGCAGCCCGTTGGCATGCAGCGAACGGACCATGTCGCGGAACTCGACGATGCGCGCGACGCCGTTCGGGTTGCTCGCGTAGGAGCCGTCGGGCGCCGTGTAGTGGAACGGGTCGTAGCCCCAGTTGAAGCAGTCGCTGTCTTTCACCGGTGCGATGGCGGCCTGCTGCGCGGTGGCGTCGGGCGCCGCGGCGGGCACTGCCGGCGACACGCAGCCGTCCTCAGGCACGCTGGAAATATCGAACGACGGCAACAGGTGGATGTGGGTGAGCCCCGCCTGCTGCAGCGAGCGCAGATGCGCCATGCCGTAGGTGTTGCTGTAGGTGAAGGCGCGGAACTTGCCGCGGTCGGCCGCAGGAACGCTCGCGTCGTTGGCCGAGAAGTCGCGCGGATGCAGTTCGTACAGCACGATGTCCTCGGGCGCGGCGAGGCGGGGCAGCCGCGAATGCTGCCAGCCGTGCGGCTGGGTGTGCGGCGCGTCGAGATCGACCACCAGGCTGCGGCTGCCGTTGACGGCCAGACCGAGCGAGTACGGGTCGGTGACGAGATTGGTTTCGACCCGGCCGGTGGAACGCACGAACACCGTCACTTCGTACAGGTAGTACGCCGGGTGCCCGCGCTCGAACCAATCGGCCCGGGCGCGCGCTTTCCACACGCCGGTGGCGGTGTTGAACGTCATCGGCAGCACCGACGATGCACTTCCGGTGGGGCCGTCGTAGACCAGCACGCGCACCGACTGCGCGGTCGGTGCCCAGACGCGGAACGCCGGGCTGGCGTCGCCGTCGCCGCCGTGGGCGCTTTGAACGCCGTCGCGCGACTTGGTGGCGCCGAGCGCGCCACTGTAGGGATAGAGCTCGTCGAGCACACCAGGGATCTGCAGCGAGGTGGCGTCGATCAGCTGGCTGCCGTCGTACTTGGCGACCACCATCTGGCCGCGAAGAAACGCCGGAACTTTGGCCACGTCGGCCGAGCCGATCGCCAACGCGCCGGCGCCTGCCAGCTGCGGGAACCTGGCGACGATCGCGGCCCCGACCGTTCCGCTGTGGGTGAGCGCAATCGACTGGCCACCGGCCACGCCGTCAACGCCCGAGGTGATTCCACCGGTGGGCGAATAGAAGAACTTGTAGCTGTTGCCGCTGCCCGCACCGGGCCACGCGATGGTGTTGCGCGTCACGAAGTAGGCCTTGGCCTTGGCCACGTCGCCGACCTTGATGGCCGGCTGGCTGGTGTAGATCGTGCAGTCGTCCTGCAACTGCCAGATGTCCACGCCCACCGTGGCGATGGTCGCCGGGAACGGGAAGAAGCGATCGTCGGGACAGTTCTTCTGATTGCCCGCGCTGTCGTGGAGGATCCAATTGAGCCCCGAGTCGGTGGTCTGGACCGGCACGTCGTAGAAAACGCCGAACGCATCGCTGCCGTCGATGGGCTGCGCGGGGACCCAGGTCGGGCTGGGAAACAGCGAGCCGTACCAGTGGTAGAGCTGCCATGTCGCGGCCGTGCCGTCGGTTCGGTTGTAGTGGATGCGGACCGTGGCCGCGGCCACCGCCGCCCACGCCGCGCTCTGGGCCAGCAGCAGGCAGATGAATGCCAGAACGAGGACTGCGGATGCGCGCCTGAGCGCGCCGGTGACGTGTGCCATGTCTGCTCCGATGTGAGCCGCGCGCTGTGTGTTCGAGCGGCGATGCGCGGGTGTGACCCAGGCCGTATGAACATAGTCGACGAACTCAGCCAGCGCAACGTCGCGCACTCGTGATCCCGGTCCGGCGCCGCTGAGCTGCGCTGTAACTACGCACCTGCGTATGCGGCGGGTCGGCTCAGTTGCTGCTGATGTTCTGGATGCTGGCCAAGCTGTTCGCCTGATCGGCGACGCCGATCGTCAGACCTTGACCGGCTCGCCCGAGCGGGCGCTGGCATAGATGGCGTCGAGGATCTCCATCACGACCAGGCCCTCCTCGCCGGGCGCGGGGTGCGGGATGCCGTTGAGGATGGCCTCGGCGTAGTCGTGCATCGGCGAGCGCGCCGGCACCGCCGACGGGTGCAGGTGCATGTCGAACTGCGCGCCGTTCTTGTCCAGGAAGATGTGCGCGTCGAAGTTGTAGCCCTCGTCGACGTTGCGGTGCAACAGGCCGGCCTGCGTGCCCAGCAGGCGCGTTTCCATCAGCTCGGCTTCACCGATGTGGGCCGCCCACGAGGCCTCGACGATCAGCGTGGCGCCGTTGTCGAAGCGGATCAGCGCGGCGGCCAGGTCCTCCACGTCGAAGCTCTTGCCCGACGTCGCCGCCAGTTCGCGGGCGATCGCGTCGTAGGTGCTGCCCATCACCCAGGTGGGCTTGGGGTAGCCCATCAGCCACAGCGCCAGGTCGAGGCGGTGCACCCCCAGGTCGATCAAGGGCCCGCCGCCGGCCAGCGCCCGGGTGCCGAACCAGCCACCGAAGCCCGGCATGCCGCGGCGCCGGTGCCAGACCGTGCGGCCGAAGTAGAACTCGCCGAACACGCCTGCATCGACCTGCGCCTTCAACGCGCGCGACTGGGCCGAGAAGCGGTACGAAAAGTTGATCATCAAGCGCTTGCCCGCGCGCCGGGCAGCCGCGAGCATCGCGCGGCCTTCGTCGGCGTTCATCGCCATCGGCTTCTCACACAGCACGTGGCAGCCGGCCTCGAAGGCCGCCAGCGTCAGTGCGTGGTGGAACTTGTTCGGTGTGCAGATGCTGACCACGTCGAGCCGCTCATGGGCGAACATCTGCTCGGGGCGGCCGTAGCGCGTGGCGATGCCGAACGTTTCGCCGATCTGGGCGAGCCGCTGCTCGTCGGGGTCGGCGATCGCGACCACGTCGACGTTCGGGTGCTGCTGCCAGCCTTCGATGTGCATGCGCCCGACACCCAGGCCGATCACGCCGACGCGCAACCGGGCCGGGTCGGGCGCGACCGGCGCCTCCTTGACCTCGACCTGGTAGTCGGCGTTCATTCGATGTCTCCCTGGCCCTGCAGCACGCCGGCTTTCGAGAACACACGGTGCTTGTCCGACAGCGTTTCCAGTGGCGCCACCATCGGGCAGCGGTCGGCGATGGTGACGCGCGGCGCGGCCCACTGCACCGCGTTGGCCAGCACGCGCTGCACGTTGGCGTCGTGGTAGGTCGGATAGGCCTCGTGACCGGGGCGGAAGTAGAAGATGCGGCCGTGGCCGCGCTGCCAGCAGCAGCCGGAGCGGAACACCTCGCCGCCTTCGAACCACGAGATGAACACGGTGCTGTCGGGCGGCGGGATGTCGAAGCGCTCGCCGTACATCTCCTCGTAGGGCAGCTCGAAGTACTCGCCCAGGCCGGCGGCGATCGGGTGCGACGGCTCGACAACCCAGATGCGCTCACGCTCGTCGGCCTCGCGCCACTTCAGCGAGCAGTTCGTGCCCATCAGGCGGCGGAACACCTTCGAGAAGTGGCCCGAGTGCAGCACGACCAGCCCCATGCCTTCGAGCACGCGGCGCTGCACGCGCTCGACCACGCTGTCCGACACCTGGTGGTGCGCCTTGTGGCCCCACCAGACCAGCACGTCGCAGCCGGCCACGCGCTCTTCGCTCAGGCCGTGCTCTGGCTGGTCGAGCGTGGCCGTGCCCACCTCGAGCGGCAGCGCGCCGCGCTGGATCGCCGGCGTGGCGCGCAGCGCGTCGGCAATGACCGCATGCAGGCCGTCGGGATAGATGGCCCGCACGCCCGCGTCCTCGCGTTCATGCAGGTATTCGTTCCAGACAATGACAGAAATCTTCGACGCGAACACAGTGATCCTCCGGCAGTTTTCAGAAGCACCAGACGGTGCGGCCGATGCTCTCTGCCGGGTCGATCTTCTGGCGGCGGCCGGGCGAAGGGCACCGCAAGCTTAGAACCTATCCGCCAATAGGAAGGGAAGGCCCCGCGCTACTTGCAAAGCCCCAATATCCGCTCCTGCTGGGCGCAGGCGGTGACGGGCTTGACCGCCGGCCGATTGGCGATGCAGCTGCGCAGCTGGCGCGCCATGGGCTGGTAGTAGGACCAGCCACGACCCAGTTCAGGCAGGGCCAGTTCGACTTCGCGCCATTTCGGGTGTCCTTCCGTCTGCAACCTGGCGAAGTTCTGGCACAGCGAGCGCGCGAACTTGCTCAGATGGCCCACCGTGGGGTCGCGCGTGTAGTCGAACGTGACCAGAAAGGCCTTCACGGCCACGCTCGGAAGGTCTTCCTGCAACAGGTTCGGGTAGCTGGTCGCGCGAACGGTCGCGGGAAAGTAGGTCTTCAGCGCGGCGGCGCTTGCCGGGTGGTTGGGGTCGAACTTCAGCAGCTTGATCAACTGCCGCGCCTCGGGCTTCATGTCGACCAGCAGCTTGAACGGCTGGCCGGCGACCATCACCACCACGTCGAGGCTCTTGTCGCTGATCAGCTTCACCAGTGCCTCTTCGTTCGTCAGGAAGCTGAGGTTGGCATCGGCAACCGGCGCGCCGAACATCTGGCGGTAGATCGTCGTCGCGGACATCGCGGTGCCGCTGCGCAGCGGGCCGACGTTGAGTTTGGCGTCCTTGATGTCGTGGACGAAGTTCAGGGTGGAGTCGGAACGTGCGACGAAATAGATCTCCTCGTTGTAGAGCGGAATGATCACGCGCAGCGGACGAATCATCGCGCCTGCCTCGGTGTTGCCGCTCGCCGCCTCGTCCAGAAAGGCCTGGTAGACATCCGACTGCACCATCGCGAACTTCACGCCCGGCTCGTAGCGCATGCGCTGGACGTTCTCGGCCGACCCCGCGGACGGCAGCACTTCGAGCTCGATGTCGGCGTCGGGTGCGACGAACTTCGCAATGTCGCGCCCGATCTGGATGTAGGTGCCGCGTGCGGACGCCGTCACGATCTTGAATTGCGCCGCGGCCAGCGCGCCGCCACTGCCCAGGCACAAGACCGCGGCGAGCAGCGTGACAATGAGTTGCGAGGCCATGCTATTCCCTTCGTTGAATGGGTTCGGGCGTGCACAGCCCCAGGGCCGCGATCGCCGGCGAACATGGCCCCGGGTGAGGCGGTGGCGGCTCGATCGCGGCATCGCTGGGCGTCGGGTTGGGGCGCGTGACGGTCACGGTCGCATCCGGCGCAGGGACGCTGCGTCTGGCCAAGCCTCGCTTGTTGGCGCCGGCACGCGCTTCGGCCTTGCCGCGCGCAGCGCCGATGACTGCCGGCGGGTTGGTGTCGATGGCGACGCGGCGCTCCACCAACGGCGGCGGCGCGACGGCGCCACGGCCATTGGCGGCGGCCGGACCCGGCACGACGGCAAGGGGCACTGTGTCGGTGGCGCCGGCGGTCGCGTCGACCCGGGTGCCGACCTCGTCCGGGCCGCCTGGCCGCGCCACCTCGGTGGTCCCGGCCGGCGGCCAGGTCACATCGGCGACCGCGGGTTCGCGGAAGACGACATATGCGGACACGACGACCAGCACCACCACGACACCGACGACCCCCATGGCCAAGCTGACCATCTTGCGGCGCTGGCGACGAACGGCCTCGGCGTGGTCGGCAAACGAGCTCGAGTCGACGAACCCCCATACAGAGACGGGCCCCTCGGCGCTGTGCTCGGGTTCGGCCGCCGGCGGCGCTTCAGGAGTTGCCGGCTGCAACAAGGCCGGGGCGATCGGCTCCGGGGGCTCGGCGGCAGGTGCCGCGGGCTCGTCGGCGGCAGCGTCTTGCGTCTCGTCCGGGGGGCTGGGCGCTTCGGGCGGTGAACGTCGCCCCGGATCCCGCGGCACGCCGGGGGCCGCACGCTTGCGTGGTCGAAACGCGGTGACGACGGCGTCACGCAGAACGGGCACAGGCGCCGCGGCAGCTGGCTGCGCCGGCGGATCGATTGCGGGCTCGACGCTCGGCGTCGCCGCGACGGGTTCGGCAGGGGTTTCGGCGTCTGGCCCGGAAAGTTCCGATTCGGCGATGCTGGGTGCCGGCAACTCGACGTCGCACTTCCAGCACAGCGTCGCCGTCTTCCCGTTCAATGCCCCGCATTTCGGGCACGGCGCCAGGTGAAAGCCTTCGACTTCACTGGGTGCGGACAGTCGCATTGAAGCCTCTGTACCTGGATGACGGGCGATCGTAAGTCGGGCGCAAAAAGACGTTCGCGAATGACATCACTTCAAGTGCTCTCTTGCATAGCCCCTGAGTCAGTGGTCGCGCGGTATTCGCATGTCGGCATGGGGAGCGGTAACGAGCGGCCCGAGGCGGCCATCACAGCAGCTCGAGCGTGCGTTCATCCGCACGCCCGCCGAAATATTTGTCCAGCGCCCGCGTGAACACCGGTTCGTCCGGCGCCACTTGTGCGAACAGGGTCATCGACGAGCGGAATTTGAGATCGTCCGGCGATCCGAAGATCTGCAGTGCCGTCTTGCCGGCTACGCCCAGCACGAGCTCGCTGCACTCCTTCAGCCGCGAACCGAGCACCGGGTGGCTCCAATAGGCCTGAGCCTCGGCCCGGGACGCCAGGCCGAAGTGCTGCGCGATGGCACTGCGGCCCAGCCCTTTGAGCTGCGGAAACACGAACCACATCCAGTGACTGGTCTTCGCGCCGGCAGCCAGCTCGGCGCAGACCCGGCCGTACACCGGGTTCTGCGCCTCGACGAAACGCTGCAAGTCGTGAACGTCGTCCATGCGATCTCATCCAGGCCGGTTGTCGGCGCGCGGGCGGCCGAACCAGCTGCCGTAGCGCAATGCCCAGCCCACCGTTGCCACGCTCCACACCAGCACCGCGAGCAGCGTGATCGGCAGCGTCAGCGCAGGCCACAGTGCAGCGATGACACGCAGCACCACGGCCGTCTGCAACACCCAGTACAGCAGCCAGGCGATGTTGTCGGCCGCCAGCGGGCGGCCACCGTGGCCGCTGCTGACACGGGTGGCCATCGCGAACAAGGTGGCGCCGAGGTAGCCCATGGTCATCGCGTGCAGCGGCGCGAGCCCGAGCGACACCTGGTCGGCGGTCAGTGCCATCAGCGCATTCGACAGCGCGAACAGCGCCAGCGCGATGCCCAGCCACAGGAAACCGCCATGCAGCATCGCGAGCAGGCGGATCTTCAGGCTTTGCACCAGGCCCCAGCGCAGCGCCAGCCACAGCAGCAACACCGCCGCTGGCGCGTCGACCGCCACCTGCGCCCAGCGCAGCGCGCCCGGCAGCGGCCACGCCCACAGCTCGGCCACCGCCAGCGGCGCCTGCAGCCACAGCACCGCGACCATCACCCACAGCAGCCACATCGGCCGCCAGGCATCGAGCAGCGGCAAGGCGCTGGCACTGAAGAACGGGATCATGCGGTGCGACACCACCGCGAACACGCTGGCGGCGAAGCACCACAGCCCGACTTGCGTGGCCGAACGCAGCAGCAGTTCGCTGCCGATGAGCAGCGACAGCGCCGCGGTCCACAGCGCCAATGCGCCGACGCCGCAAGCGGCCGCCACCAGCGTCGCGTGCACGCGGTCGGGCACCGGGCTGCGGCGCAGCAGTGCGACAAACTTCAGGCACAGCGCCGTCCAGCCGCCGGCCACCAGCGCAATGCCGGCCGCGGCGAGCAAGGCACTCAGGTGAACGCCGGTCAAGGTGACCGCCCAGCCGACGAGCATCAGCAGCACCGGCACGCGCAGGCTGCGCGCCGCAACCTCGGGCAAGCCGAGCCACTTCGGCCCGGCCGTGAACAGAAAGCCGGCGATGAACAGCGGCATGAAGCCGAAGCACATCAGCAGCGCATGGGCCGCCGGCGCCGATACCGCCCAGGCGGGTGCGACGCCGAACGCGCGCGCGAGCAGCATCGCCGCCCACCACAGCGAACTGGTGGCAAGCATCAGCGATGCGGCGAAGAAGCCGAGCCGGTGCGGCGCGGCGAACAACCACGAGACGCGCCAGCGCGCAGGCAACGGCGAACGCAGCGCAGCGGGCGCCAGCGTCGGCAATGGCCGGATCGGGATCGGGTTCATTGCCGGACTCAGAGGCTGGGGTTTTTCGGCGCAGTCATCAAAGCCCCGTTCGGGCTGAGGTATCGAAGCCCTGCCGCCGTCCTGTGCGGGCCCTTCGATACCTCAGGGCGAGCGGGGTGGGGTGGGCTGGCACGAAAGAACTCTCAAGCTGTCAGGCGGGCAGCGGCACGCTGCGCGTCAGCAGGCGCTCCATCAACTCGCGCACGCTGCGGATCTGATCGCCGAACGGCAAGGCGCCGGCACCGCGGAAGAACAGGCCCTTCTTCACGTCGCCGCGCAGCGCGGCAGCCAGTTGGTTGTCGATGCAGAACTGGCCCCAACCGGCCAGGCCGTCGCGCAGCCCGCATTGCGCGAGGCAGTCGAAGGCCTTGGTGCAGCGCGACTTCACGTGCGCGACGCTTTGCAGCTTCTGTTCGATCTTCAGGTAGGCGCGCAGCCACGGCGTGGCCACCGCGCGCGC
Source organism: Piscinibacter sp. (assembly GCA_041496605.1). Classification (GTDB taxonomy): domain Bacteria; phylum Pseudomonadota; class Gammaproteobacteria; order Burkholderiales; family Burkholderiaceae_C; genus Albitalea. The sequence goes on along the minus strand of JBGQEX010000039.1, from coordinate 3,974 downwards.
CGGCAGGCCGGCGACGCTGGTGAATTCGATCATCTCGTCGTCGGTGGCCTCGGCCAGCACGCGCTTGAACTCGGGGTGGGCGTCGCCCTCTTCGGTGACGGCGAACGGCGTGCCCACTTGCACCGCTGCCGCGCCGAGCGACTGCACGCGCTCGATGTCCTCGAAGCTGCGAATGCCGCCGGCCGCGATCAGCGGTACCTCGCGCTCGATGCCGGCCGAGCGCAGGAAGGCGAGCGACTGCGGAATCACGTTCACGAATTCGAAGCGCGGGTCGTTCAGGTCGGCGATCTTCGCCGCGCCCAGGTGGCCGCCGGCGAGCCGCGGGTGCTCGATGACGATGGCATCGGGCAGGCGTTTCTTGCGCTCCCACTTGCGCACGACCAGTTGCACGCCGCGCGCGTCGGACAGGATCGGCACCAGCGCCGCGTGCGGATGGTCTTGCGCGAGATCGGGCAAATCGAGCGGCAGTCCGGCGCCGACCACCACCGCATCGATGCCGCACTCGAGCGCGCGTGTCACCGACGGGCCGTATTCGCTGACCGCGCGCATCACGTTGATGGCCAGCAAGCCGCGGCCGAGCGAGCCTTTGCGTGCGGCTGCGATCTCGCGCGTGAGCGCTTCGAGGTTCACCGCGTTGATGGCCTCCTTGGCCGCCTCGCCGGCGTTCATGCCGCGGGTGCGTTCCATCAGGTCCGGGTGGTGGCGGCGCAAGTCGACCGACGAGATCGTGCCCACGCCGCCGAGCGCGGCCACCGCGCCCGCCAGCTTGTGCGCCGACACGCCCACACCCATGCCGCCCTGCACGATGGGCAGCAAGACGCGCCCGAGCAGGCGCAGTGCAGACAAGCCGCTGCGCTCGAACAAGGGGGCGATGGTGGGGTCGATATGCGGTAGGTGATCAGGCGACATCTTGGAACCAGTGGGCGGGCGCCGGGGCGCAAAAGGGGCACGCTCGCACCCTAGCGGCGCGTTGACCGAAGGGGCTTGAGATAGGTCAAACGACCGACGATCGCGCCGCGCTACTGAACGAGCGGCGTGTCCGCGCGATCGAGCTCGACGCCCTCGAGTGCAGCCTGTCCGGCCAGCAGGCGCAGGACCTGGCGCAGCGCCGTCACATAGGCCTGTTGCCGCAAGGACATCGCCACCGCGCCGCGCACCGACTCGAAACCCTGGGCCGTGCCGGTTTGGCGCGCCAGCACTTCCACCACATGCAGGCCGAAGCGGCTGTGCACCAGCCGCGGCAGCACGCCCACCTCGGCATGACCGAACACCTCGCGCGCGAACTCGGGGGCGCAATCGGCGGCACTGAGCCAGCCGAGGTCGCCGCCGTCCGCGCCGCTGGGGCAGTTGGACAGGGTGCGTGCCGCGTTGGCAAATTGCCCGCCCGCCTGGCCGTCGTGGCAGCGCACGTCGAGCAAGGCGGCTTCGGCGCGTTGGCGCAAGGCCACCACGTCGACACCGGGCGTCACGGCGAACAGGATGTGGCGCACCTGCACACGTTCGCCGCTGCGATAGCGGCTTTCGTGCGCGCTGTAGTGGCGGCGGCAGGCCTCGTCCGACGGTTCCGGAACGCTCAGCCGGCGTTCGAGCAGCGCGTCGATCGCGCTCGCCGCGGCAGCGCTCAACACACCGCCCGCATCGCAGACGTCACTCGCCGCGAGCAGGCCCTCTTGCTGGGCAGCCTGGCGCAGCAGTTCAGTACAGGCGCGTTGGCGCAGTTCTTCGGGCAGCAAGGTTTCGTCTTGCGTTGCGATGGTCACCCCATTGACGCGCGCATTCATCGGGCGGCCTCCCCACGCGGCACGTTGAGCCGGCGGCTGCGCACGACCTGGTAGGGCCGCACCAAATACGCCAGCGTGCCGAAGCCGCTCCACACATGCACCAGCCGCGTGAACGGGAACACCAGGAACAGCGTCATGCCGAGGAACAAGTGCAACTTGAAGACCCAGCTCGCGCCGGCCAGGAAGTCGGCCGCGCCGGAACGGAAGGTCGCGATGTGCTGCGCCCATTCGGCCAGCCGAATCATCATGCTGCCGTCCAGGTGCTGGCCCGACAGCGGCACCGTCGCCAAGCCGAGCGCGAGTTGCAGCCACAGCAGCAGCAGGACCGCGATGTCGCTTGCCTTCGAGGTGGCGCGGATGCGCGGGTCGGCGAGCCGGCGGTGCAGCAGCAGCGTGAGACCGATGAAGCCAAGCACGCCGAACAGGCCGCCCGACACCATCGCCATCAGCTGTTTGGCACCGGCGCTGATGAAAGGCTCGTAGACGAAGTGCGGCGTCAGCAGCCCCACGGCGTGGCCGAACAGCAGGAACAGCAGGCCGACGTGAAACAGGTTGCTGCCCCAGCGAAGCTGGCCGTGGCGCAGGAACTGCGACGAGTCGCTCTTCCAGGTGTACTGGTCGCGGTCGAAGCGGATCAGGCTGCCGAGCAGGAAGACGGTCAGGCAGATGTAGGGGTAGAACCCGAACAGAAACGTGTCCAGGACGTTCATGCGGCGGCTCCGGTGGGAGTAGCGGGGCGGCGCACGATGTGCACCGCTTGCGGTTGGTCGGGCTTGGCCTGGCCGCGCGACGAGCAGCCGTCGAACACGACCGGTTCGGCCCAGCTCGCGTCGAGCGGCTCTTCGGCCGGCAGCTTGACGGCCTGTGCCTTTTCACCGGCCAGTTCGAGCAAGGCGCCGACCACGCTCGCGTAGGCGCTGTCGCGCTGCTGCAGCGCGCTGAACAAGGCATTGAAGATGTGCGCCATCTCGGCGAGGAAGGCGCGCGCCTCGCGCGGCGGCTGCGTCGAGACGAACTCGAGCACCACCGGCAGGTAGTCGGGCAGCTCGCCGGGGGCGAGAAAGAGGCCGGCCTTCTCGTAGGTCTGCGCCAAGTCGATCATCGCCGGCCCGCGGTCGCGCGAGTCGCCGTGCACATGCTCGAACAGGTGCAGCGAGGTGGCGCGGCCGCGGTCGAACAGCTGCACGTAGGCGGCTTCGGTGTCGAGCGCATCGGCGCGCGCCAAGGAACGCATCAGCGCATCGAGTTCATCGAGGCGCCGGGTGCTCAACGCGCGTTCGCTGCGCAACGCATCGCGCAGCGCGTCGAGATGGCTGCGCAGTTCGGCGTCGGGATAGGACAGCAGGCGTGCCAAGGCGCGCAGGCTCAGGGAGGCAGTTTTGATGGACATATTCATACCTCCGCCCGGATCGGGATCGTGCGTTTCTTCTTGCCGCCGAACAAGCTCGTCTCGCTGGCGCCGTCGGAGCAGCCGTTGCCGAACGAGAAGCCGCAGCCACCCTTCATGTCGAAGGTGTTCTCGGCGTATTCGCGGTGCGTGCTCGGGATGACGAAGCGGTCTTCGTAGTTGGCGATCGCCATCACCTGGTACATCTCCTCGACCTCGGCCTGGCTCATCTTCACCTGATTCAGCGCCGCCAGCTCGACGCGGCCATCGACATGCTTGCTGCGCTGGTAGGCGCGCATCGCGAGCATGCGTTCCAGCGCACGCACCACCGGCACCGTGTCGCCGGCGGTCAGCAGGTTGGCGAGGTACTTGACCGGGATGCGCAGTTGCTTCACATCAGGGATCTCGCCGTTGATGCCGACCTGCCCCGCGTTGGCCGCGGCGGTGATCGGCGACAGCGGCGGCACGTACCAGACCATCGGCAGCGTGCGGTACTCGGGGTGCAGCGGCAGCGCCACCTTCCATTCCACCGCCATCTTGTAGACGGGGCTCTTGCGCGCGGCGTCCATCCACGCGTCGGGAATGCCGTCGATGCGAGCCTGCGCGATCACCTCGGGGTCGTTGGGGTCGAGGAAGATGTCGAGCTGCGCCTGGTACAGGTCGCGGTCGTGCTCGACGCTGGCGGCCTGCTGGATGCGGTCGGCGTCATAGAGCAGCACGCCGAGGTAGCGGATGCGGCCGACACAGGTTTCCGAGCACACGGTGGGCTGGCCGGCTTCGATGCGCGGGTAGCAGAAGATGCACTT
>JBGQEX010000038.1:0-30415 GCA_041496605.1 Piscinibacter sp. | reverse complement strand
TTCGATCGGGTTGGCGATGGCCACGGCGCCGTGGCGCGGCTGGATGCCGGGCAGGCTGTCGAGGTAGGCCTTGACCACGGCGACGAAACCGCCGTAGTCGGCACAGGGCAGCACTGCCACGTGGTCGAAGCGCCCGGGCACTTCTTCTATGCAGAAACGCGCGTAGGTGGCGCCGATGTCTGCGAGCAGTCGAGGTTCGGGGTGGGGCAAGGCGCCATGGCCTCGCACGGAATCGGAAGCCATGGGTTCGTCAGCGTGCCAGAGTGGGAGACGCGCTGCGTTCAAGCAGAACGTAGTGTGCGGCGTTCAACTTCACCTGTCCGCCGCTGACCACGACCTGCTGGCCGCTGTACGCATCCTTCAACCAGCGGCCCTCAGGGAACACCGAACCGACCGGAATCGACACTTCGCCGCTGACGTTCATCGCCACCACAACGCGGTCGTCGGTGGCCGCGTCGATACGGCTGAACACGTAGGGGTTGTCGGAGAGCATCTGGTGAGCACCGCGCGCCACGGCGACGTGGCGCGAACGGAAGCTGCCGAGGCGGCGCCAGTGTCCGAGCAGGGCTTCGTCGACGCTCGCCCAGTTCATGTCCGAGCGGGTGGCCTGCTGCGGATCGGTGCTGGGCACGGGCCCCAGCGGGCGGGCGGTCTCGTCGCCGTAGAAGATCTGCACGGCGCCCGGTGCCAGCAGCAAGGCGGCGCCGGCATCGACAAGTTGCTTGCGGTCGAACAGTTCGGTGTCGTGCGACGAAACGTAGTTCAGGCTCGAATAGCCGGGCCGGCCGGACAGCAGCTTGCTGTAGTTCACAAACAGCGCTTCGGGCTTGGCGAACGAGCGGCCTTGCTGCTGAAAGTCGAAGTTGATCATCGCGTCGAAGCCGAAGTCATTCAGGCGGTTGCGCTCGGGGCCGAGGCCCCAGAACTCGCCCACCATCCAGAACGGCTGGTCGTCTATCTTCTTCGTCGGGTTCTTCGCTTTCCAGTCGGCGAGCGCCTTGGTTGCTTCGGCTTTCAGCACGTTCCACGCTTCGGGTTCGACATGCTTGACGGTGTCGGCGCGAAAGCCGTCGATCCCGTACTCGCGAACCCAATCGGTCAGCCACTTCACGAGGTAGCCGCGCACCGTGGTGTCCGGCAGGTCGACCGCCTTGGTGCCTGGCTTGTTGCGCAAGAATCGCGGCAGCTTGACGGCTTCTTGGCTTTCGGTGCGGTAGTCGGGCAGGTATGCGAGCTGCATCGTCAGGTCGTCTTTTCCGCCGTCGATGTAGCCGGGCAGGCCGGCGCGCACCCAGTCGCGGCCCCACCAGTCGCCGAAAGCGAAGTTGTTGTAGTCGATGAAGCTATGGTAATTGCGCAGGTTGGCACTTTGCGCGCCCGGCCACAGCACCTTCACACCGAGCTCCTGCGCAGTCTGGATGTCGAGATAGCCGGGGTGATTCATCACCACGTCGAACAGGACGCGGATGCCTTGTGCGTGCGCGGTGTCCACCAGCTCGCGAAGCTCGTCGTTCGTGCCCATGTTGGCGTCGAGCACGGTGTAGTCGAGCGCGTAGTAGCCGTGGTACGCGTAGTGCTTGAATTCCTTGTTGCCACCCACCACCCAGCCGTGGATTTGTTCGTAGGGTGCGCTGATCCAGATCGCGTTGACGCCGAGTTGCTTGAACCAGCCTTCGTTCAGTTTCTGGGTCACGCCCTTCAGGTCGCCGCCATGGAAGGTGGCAACGTCATCGCGTGGCGTGCTTTCACGCTGGCGGCCATAACTGTGGTCGTTGGCGGGGTTGCCGTTCGCGAACCGATCGGTGATGAGGAAGTAGACGATCGGGTTGTCGGCGAAGGTGCCGGGAACAGTCAGCGGTGCCGCCGGTGCGCTGGCCGCGGCCACGCTCGCCACCGGAACGGGCACCACCGCGGGCGGCGTGCTGCTGCACCCCGCCAGGAGCAGGACTGCGAGGCTCAACAGAAGGGAAGCAGGCCGGCTCATCGTCATGCGTTTCACTTGCAGGGGTCGGCGGCGCGTGCGGTCTTGGCGTCCTCGAGCGAGGTGTAGATCTTGCGGTCGCCGGTGTTGACCCAGATTTCCTTCGTCGTGTTGCCGTCGAAGGACATGTCGCGTCCACCTTGGTCCTTGATGTCGCCCTTGTGGATGATGTAGTTCACCTTGCCCGTGCTGCCGAACGCCTTCAGATCGAATTGCCAGTAGACGCCGAAGTCGTTCTTGCCCGTGGGCGGCAGGGGGTGTTGCCACTCCACGTCGAAGAGCGGGATTGAGGGCGACTTCCAGACGTGGGCGCCCCAGTCATCGTACTTGCTATCGCAGCGGTTGTAGTTGATCTGGACCTTGCCTTCGGGCGGCGGCGACTGCGCGAAAGCAGCCCCTGCGCCGGCAGCGATGACGCCGGCAATCAGCGATTGGAGTAGGAAACGCGGAGTGCTCATGATGGTCCTCTTTGGTTGGAGAGAAGGCCACGGTCGTGCCGTAGCCGGAACGAGACGCCTGGCTTGTGGCTCAGCCCTTGATGCCGCCGGCAGTGAGGCCGGAGATCATCCACTTCTGGGCCAGGATGAAGACGAACGTGATCGGCAGCCCCGACAGCACCGCCGCGGCCGCGAAATCGCCCCACAGGTATTTCTGGGGATAGAGGAACATCTGCGAGCCGACGGCGAGCGTGAGCTTGTCTTGCTGGTGCAACAGGATCGATGCCACCGGGTACTCGATGATCGCGCCGATGAACGCCAGCAGAAACACCACCATCAGGATCGGCAGCGCCATCGGCAGCAGCACCATTCGGAACGCCTGCCATGGCGTGGCACCATCGACCTTCGCGGCCTCTTCGATCTCGCCGGGAATCGTGTCGTAGTAGCCCTTGATGGTCCACACGTGCAGCGCGATGCCGCCCGAATAGGCGAGTAGCACGGCCCAGTGGCTGTCGATGCCGATCGACGGCAGCACGTTGCCCATGCGGTCGAAGATCGCGTAGATGGCCACCAGCGCGAGCACGGTCGGGAACATCTGCATCAGCATCAGCCCGGTCAGCGCCTGCTTCTTGCCGCGGAACTTCATGCGTGCGAAGGCATAGGCCGCGGTGGTCGACAACATCAGCGCGATCAGCGCCGACAGCGTCGCGATCTTGATCGAATTGAACAACCAGCGCAGCACCGGCAGGTCGGGTTCGATCAGGCGACCACTCGCGTCTTGAAACGGCAAGCCGAGGGCGAAGCGCCAATGCTCCCAACTGATGGTCTGCGGGATGATGCTGCCGCTGGCGAAATTGCCCGGGCGCAGCGAGATCGACACCACCATCAGGAACGGGAAGATCACCACGGCGCACAGGCAGATCAGGAACACATGGGCCGCGATCACGCGCCAGCGGTGCGACCTGTCGATGACGATGGCCATCAGCGACCCCCTTCTTCGGCAATGCGGGTGAAGCGCATCTGCACCAGCGACACGGCGGCCACCATCAGGAAAATGATCGTCGATATGGCGGCAGCGAGGCCAAACTGTTGTCCAGAGTCCTGGAACGCGATGCGGTAGGTGTAGCTCACCAGCAGATCGGTGGTGCCCGCCGGAACGCTGGTATCGAGAAAGTCGGGGCGGCCGCCGGTCAACAGGAAGATCAACACGAAGTTGTTGAAATTGAAGGCGAACGACGAGATCAGCAGCGGTGTCAGCGGCTTCAGGATCAACGGCAAGGTGATCTTCACGAAATTGGTGATCGGCCCGGCACCGGCCACGGCCGATGCTTCGTACAGGTCCGACGGGATGGCTTTGATCAAGCCCATGCAAATCACCATCATGTAGGGGAAGCCGAGCCATGTGTTGACGATCAGCAGCATCACCTTGGCGAGGAACGCGTCGGAGAACCACGCCGGCTTGATGCCGAACACTGTGTTGAGGATCAGGTTGATCTCGCCGGCGTTCTGGTTGAACAGGCCCTTGAAGACGAGGATCGAGATGAAGCCCGGCACCGCATACGGCAAGAACAGCAGCAGGCGGTAGCCGCCCTTGAAGCGAAGGGCGTCCCAGTTCAGCAGCACGGCGAGGAACATGCCCAGCGACGTTGCGAACAGCACCGTCAGCCCGGAGAACACCACCGTCCAGATGAAGATGCGTACGAATGGCTCCCGGAAGCGCGTCTCGCTGAAGATGCGCTCGTAGTTCCCCCAACCGATGGTGACCTGGAAGCCCGGCTGCAGTCGTTCGCCGGAGGCCGTCTCGTAGTAGCCGATGGCCATGTTGGGCCGGATTGCGCCGCCGTCTCTCTGATTGGTCAGCGAGCCGTCGGGGTTGCGCACATACAGCGGGCGCACCGGAGCAAATTCGCGCAGCCCCGACATGCGAACGCGCGAACCGTCAGGCATCAGGACGATCAGCGATCGCACCTGTTTCTGGCGCGCGATGAGGTCCTTGAGCGGCACGGGTTCGGCCAACGACAGGCTGGGTTTTTGAACCTCGGCGGTGACTTCCAGCGGCTTATCGGCAGCCAGTGCCAGCGGGCCGAACACGAACGCCTGGTCGGTGTCGACGTTGACCAGTCGACCGCGGAATTCGCCGCCGTCGGGATGGAGCGTGAATCCGAAGGTAGTACCTTCGGCGCGATAGGTCTCGCTCAGGAAATACGCTTCGGCGCGCGGGAATTCGAGCAGGTTGCGCGAGCTGTAGTTGGTGAACCCGATGGCAATCGTGTAGAGCATCGGGAACACGACGAAGATCAGTGCCGCGGCGATTCCCGGATAGAGATAGCGAAACGCATACAGCCGGCCCGACGAGTAGATCCACAACGCAAGGGCCACGATGACCAGCAGCGTGCCGGCGAGAAGCAGCTCGCCCCCCGCATAGATGACTGTGACCAGGTACAGGGCGAACAGGACGAAAACGGCCAGCGAAACCGGTCCGCCCCAACGCTTCATCTTCGAATCAGGAGACATGAACGCGATCTTGAATACGAGAGTTCGGAGCGTTGCCAGTGCGCCGCCGCGTGAGCGGCGACGCACTGGTCCTTCAGACGACGATCACTTCGTCGTGATGCGCTTGGCAGCAGCGTCGAGTGCTTCCTTCGGCGTCTGACGCCCGTCCATCACGTTGCCGAGCGCCGAGACCATGGCCGCCCAGAAGCGACCCATCTCGGGGTTGTTAGGCATCGGTGCGCCGTCTTGCGCCGAAGCCATCGTGGCCTGGATCTTCGGGTCGCTCTTCAACTCGGCGAACAGCGATTTGCTGGCCGGAGTTCCCAGCGGCACGTCGTCGTTGATCTTCTTCAGGCCTGCAATGGTCAGCATGTTGTTCTCGATGAACTCCACAGCCACATCGTGGTTGGGCGAGCTCTTGTTGATCATCGCGCCCAGCACGCCGACGAACGGTGCGGCCTTCTTGCCAGCGACCATCGGGATCTTGGCCACGCCGAAGTCGATGTTCGCCTTCTTCAGGTTGTCCCACGACCACGGGCCGTTGATCATCATCGCGACCTTGCCTTGTGCCATGGCGGCTTCCATCTCGGCATAGCCGCTGCCCTCGGGCATGTATTTTTCGCGCAGCAGCTTGTTCAACAGCTCGGCACCCTTGATGGCACCCGGGTTGTTGACGCCGGTGTCGGCCGGGTCATAGTTGCCATCCGGCTTGAGCTTGAACGCGTAGCCGCCATTGGCGGCGAGCAGCGGCCAGGTGAAGTAGGTGTTGGTGTAGTCCCAGAGGATGGCCTTCTTGCCTTGTGCCGACAGCTTCTTGTCGAGCGCCATCACCTCTTCGAAGGTCTTGGGCGGGGTGGGCACCAGGGCCTTGTTGTAGACCAAGGACACCGCCTCGATGGAGATCGGGTAGCCCCAGGTCTTGCCGCCGACGTTGAACGCCTTCCAGGCCAGCGGATCGATGTCGGCCTGAACCTTCTTCGACGGGGTGACCGGTGTCAGCAGGCCACCGGCGATCCATTCGCCGATGCGGTCGTGCGGCCAGATCCAGATGTCTGGGCCCTTGCCCGCGGCGGCGGCCTGCTGGAACTTGCCGGGAGCGTCTTCCGGGTGCTCGACAGTGACTTGAACGCCGGTCTTCTTGGCGAACTCGTCGCCAATCTTCTGCAGGCCGTTGTAGCCCTTGTCGCCGTTGATCCAGATCAACAGCTTGCCCGGCTCGCCGGCCTGGGCCGTGACCGCGAAGCCGCTGCCAATGGCCAGCGCGGCCGCTGCGGCCAGCAGCGTGATCCGTTGACGTTGAGTACTCATCACTATCTCCTTTTCGAATGGCCCGTGCGAGGGCTTGTGTTGAACGCGTCGGAAGGGGAACGGTTGTCAGTGACTGACCTCAAGCGGTACGCGGCTGGGTCTGGCCTTGTTCGCTGAACAGGAAGCCGCGTGCGGGCGGGAAAGTCAGGTAGGCGGTTTCGCCGGTGTCCACGGGGTTGTCGGGTTCGGTACGAATCGTCGTGGGCTCGGTGGCGCCCGCCAGCATCACGTGCAGGTAGGTGATGTCGCCCAGGTGCTCGGCCAACTGCACGTGAGCCTTGACCGCGCCGTCGGACGCCTGTCGGCTGGCATGCACGTGCTCGGGGCGCACACCCAGCGTGACCTTCACGCCCACCGAGAGGTTCGTTGCGTCGGCGCCCACCGCCACGGTCGAGCCTTCGTTCAGCCGCACCAAGGTGTGGCCGGCGGTGTTCGAAGCCAGTTGGCCTTCGAGGAAATTCATCTTCGGCGAGCCGATGAAACCGGCGACGAACTGGTTGACCGGCTGGTGGTACAGCTCCATCGGCGTGCCCACCTGTTCGACGCGCCCGCCGTTGAGCACGACGATGCGGTGGGCCAGCGTCATCGCTTCGACCTGGTCGTGCGTGACGTAGATCATCGTGGTCTTGAGTTCCTTGTGCAGCCGCGACAACTCGACCCGCATCTGCACGCGCAGCGCGGCATCGAGGTTGGACAAGGGCTCATCGAACAGGAACACGCCGGGCTTGCGCACGATCGCGCGGCCGATGGCCACGCGCTGGCGCTGGCCGCCCGACAAGGCCTTGGGTTTGCGTTCAAGCAGGTGCTCGATCTGCAGGATCTGGGCGGCGCGTTGCACCGCCGCATTCATTTCGGTCTTCGAGAAGCCCGCCAGTCGCAGGCCGAAGGCCATGTTTTCCGCCACCGTCATGTGGGGGTAGAGCGCGTAGCTCTGGAACACCATCGCGATGCCACGCTTGGCAGGCGGGATGTCATTCGACCGTTGTCCGCCGATGTACAACTCGCCGGAGGTGATGTCTTCCAGACCGGCAATGCAGCGCAACAGGGTCGACTTGCCACAACCGGAGGGGCCCACGAACACCATGAACTCGCCATCGCGAATGTCCAGGTCGACACCGGGAAGGACGACGACATCGTCGAACGCCTTGCGCAGCGCCTTCAGCTTCAGATCAGCCATGGACGCAAGTCATTGTGTGAACGCATGAGATGGATGCGGCGACCTCGAATGAGGTCGTCGCGCGAGTGCGCCTAGCGAGACCGCTACGGCGCACTCAAGGAGTGCCGGGTCATCACGTTGACCGGATCTGCCCGCCGCAGTTGGCAGGCAGATCAGGCGTCGATCAGAACCAGATTTCGGCTTGGACGCCAACAGACGATTGGGTCTTCTTGCTCAGACCGTGGTTGGCCACGTAGGCGTCGTTCATGCTGAACGTCGACACGTAGAGGCGCAGCTCCGGGCGATCGTAGTAGTTCGGGCCAACTGCCAGCGTCGGAGCGATGGTCAGCTTGGTGATCGTCTGGTTGGGAGCACTGTCCTGCCAACGGAAACTCGAGGTTCCCAGTTCGCCCTGCAGCTTGAAGTTCTTGGTGAACGCGTAAGCGAGGCGGCCAGCGGCCGACGCGTACTTGCGCTTGTTCGTGCCCGTCAGCGTGGGCGTCTTCTCCTCGCCGAACTCAAACAGCCCCTGACCAGTCAGCGGTCCCTTCGTCCACGACGGGCTTTCAACGAAGCGCCAGCGCTTCTTGCCCGAGTCGTCGGTTGCGCCGCCAAAGCCCATGTCGAGGTAGGCGGACCCTTGCGCGTATTGGAACCATGCGGTGTTGTCCCAGCTTCCCAGGGACTGGTTGTGCTGGATGCTGATGCCGGTACCGCTCTTGCCGCCCGTGCCACTGAACTTGGTGAAGTCGCCGGTGATGCGCAGCTTGCCGCCCGGGTTGACCTTGATCCCTTCGAGGTCGACGTTGAGGCGCGAGCCCGGGTTCGCGCCGTTGTCGTCCTGGCGGAAGACGGCCAAGCTGAGCGTGCCGACGCCGAGGTCGAAGCCGTCGACGCCGGCACCGCTGCCGGTCATGTTGACGAAGAAGGTATCGTCGAAGTGAACGTCAGCACGATGGTAGAAGCGGCGACCCACCCAGAAGGTTTGGTTCGGAGCCATGTCGTAACCCTTGCCCTCCACGTAGATCTGGTTGACTGCCGTCTGAACGCCGTTGGGGTCGGAACCTGGCTGATAGAAGTTCGTCATCAGGGTGGCCTTGTAGTCGACCCCGCCCGCTTGGGCGCCCTGGCTCAGAGCAAATTCGCCATAGGTGTTGCATTCATTGCCGAGGCGGCCGATGCCACCGTGACCGCCGTCAGAGCCGCCGTCGGCGCATTTGAAGCTCTGCTTCTGCCCGGGACCCACGCGCAGATAGCCGCCCCAGTCCACCGCACTGGCGGAGGTTGCGAGCAAGCTCATCGCGGCTGCGGCGAGCAAGGTAGTTTTCATCTTCATCATTGACTCCTCGGAGGTTTTGCTTGAGTGGTGCCGGCGCTGCGGCGGAGAGGTTGCCGCGATTGCCGACGGTTGGGGGAACAGATGCCGGAGCGAACGGCCGAGAAAAAGGAGCGGTGCCCGCCGGGCACCGCGAACTCGCTCTCGAAAAAGGAAGCCGGGACCAGCGCCGATGCCATCGCACGTTGCAGCGAGGGGCCTCGGGTACTCTGGGCGGCGAGCGAAATCATGTAACGATGCATAGTAGGATGACTACATTGCATGCTGTAGTTTTGAACAAACTGGACTCTAGTAACGCGACTACATGGGGTGAACCCGGGTTTTCACCAGTGCATTGTCGGCGAAGCAACACTTCTCGGGTTCACCCTAGCTTGTGGATCGTCGCACCGTGGATCGGGGCAGGGACTGGCAGCTTCGAAGTAGTTTGGCTACATTCTCATGCCATACTTTCTGTCCATAGGTACTAGCAACGGTTCGCTGGTACTGCCGTCTGGAAGGATGCGGGTAACTGGGCGAAACCGGAAAACGTCGGCGTTGCAATCTGCCATCGATGAGGATCCATGGGACTGATTCAGGAAGACACCTTCCCGCGACTGGTTGGCGATGTCGGTGGCACGAACGCGCGCTTCGCATGGCTCACTGGAGCGGGCTCCACACTGACGGACATCGACACCTTGCCGTGCGCAGCATTTCCGTCGCTGATCGACGCGATCCGGCACTACCTCGGCAAGCACGCAAAGCCGCCGCCGCGCTGGTGCGCGATTGGCATCGCCAACCCCGTGGTGGGCGACCATGTGCAGATGACCAACCACGACTGGTCGTTCTCCATCTCTGCGGTGCAGGCGCAGCTCGGGCTCACGCGTTTCCTCGTCATCAACGACTTCACTGCGCTGGCGTTGTCCCTGCCGGTACTCGCTGCCGCTGACGTTCGCCAAGTCGGCGGCGGTCAACCGGTCGCCGGCGCGCCGCTGGGCCTGATCGGACCGGGAACCGGACTCGGCGTGTCAGGCCTGTTGCCGGAAATGAGCGGCCATGGGGCCATTCCGATCAATGGCGAGGGCGGCCACGTGACGCTGGCTGCGACCAGCGAACATGAAGAGCGAGTGATCGCGGTGCTGCGCACGCGCTTCGGCCATGCGTCTGCGGAGCGAGCGGTGTCCGGGCCGGGGCTGGTCAACCTTCACGCGGCGTTGTGCGAACTGGCGGGCGAGGCTGCACCGCCCCTCACGCCGCAGGAGATCACCGAGCGTGCGCTGTCGGGCGTCGACGCGCGTTGCACCGAAGCCGTCGAGATGTTCTTCAGTTTCCTCGGCACCGTGGCGGGCAACCTCGCGTTGTCGCTCGGCGCACGCGGGGGCATGTACATTGGTGGCGGCGTCGTGCCGCGGCTCGGCGAGCAAATCGATCGCTCGCGCTTTCGCGAAAGTTTCGAATGCAAGGGTCGCTTTCGCGCCTATCTGCAGGAGATTCCGACCTACGTGGTTCAGGCCTCCATGTCGCCGGCCCTCATCGGGGCCGCCCGGGCACTGGAAGACCTTTGAACTTGAACCGAAAGCAGAAGCTGTGACGCACAGCAGGAGACAACGACCATGATTCGACCGACCCGCCCGTTCTGCGCTGCACTGCTTGTCGCTGCCGCGTTGCTCGCGAATGCCCCGGCGCGGGCCGGTGTGATGGACTTCCTGTTCGGCAGCAAGAAGGCCGCGTCCGATGCCGAGGTGAAGGTCGATCCGAAACGCCGCGCGTGGCAGATCGGCGAATTCAAAACCGTTCAGCTGGTGGCCAGGGAGTCCGGGTCCGAGGCGAACCAGCAGCCCGTGAGCGTTCAGCCCGAATGGTTGCGGCAACAGCTCGCGTATGTGAGAACCACGGTTAACGGCCCGGCGGTGCCATTGTTCTCGGCCGACGAGTTGGCTGACCTGATCGAGCCGATTGCGCAGGCGCTGTCAGTGGCGGAGCCCGGCGACGACTTGCTGCTTCTGAGTACTTCCCGCCGCGGCGAAGGCATTCTGACGGCGCCGCTGGGCATCACCGCGCGGCTGTTCGCGCAGGGTGGAAACCTCAACCTGATCGTTCGAGACGCGCGGCTCGACTTCGTCAACAACTATCGCGGCACCCACATCGCGCCGCAGTTCACCTTCGGATCGCGTTCCGAGGCCGGCCGTGCCGTCGTGCAAAGTGCAAACGCGACGAGCCGGCGTGCCGATTGGCTGGCGATTCCCTTGACTGCCGGCACCCCGGTCGCTGCGCCCGCTGTCGCACAGCAGCTGGTGCTTCAACCGGCACAGGCCGCGCCGCCACTGACCGCCGTTCCCACTGCTCCCGCCGCGAAGCCGCGTGACCCGGCCTTCTTCGAGGAGCAGGAGCAGCGGCTGCAGGCACTGAAACGCATGCGCGACAAGGGGCTGATCAGCGAAGAGGAATACCAGCAGAAGCGCAAGGAAATCCTGTCGCTGCTTTGAGCCGACTGTGCCCAACGAAAACGACCCGCCTTGGCGGGTCGTTTGCTTGTGGCGCGGGAGTGAAGTTCAGCCGGCGTCGGCGGCTCCGCCCATCGCGTGGCTGAAGCCGCCGTCGACGTAGGTGATCTCCGACGTCACGCCGGCTGCCAAGTCCGACAGCAGGAATGCCGCGACGTTGCCGACGTCGTCGATGGTCACATTGCGTTGCAGTGGCGCGTTGGTTTCGACAATCGACAGGATCTTCCCGAAATCCTTGATGCCCGAGGCGGCCAACGTCTTGATCGGGCCGGCGGAAATGCCGTTCACGCGTACGCCCTTGGCACCAAAGCTGGCCGCAAGATAGCGCACGCTGGCTTCGAGCGACGCCTTGGCTAGCCCCATCGTGTTGTAGTGCGGCACGCTGCGCACCGCTCCCAGGTAGGTCAGTGTCAGCAGGGCGGCGCCGGGGCGCAGACGCGGCGCCGCTGCCTTCGCCATGGCCGGGAAGCTGTAGCTGGAGATGTCGTGGGCGATCCGAAACGCCTCGCGCGACAGGCCGTCTAGAAAGTCACCGGAAATCGCTTCGCGCGGCGCGAAGCCGATCGAATGAACAAAGCCATCGAACTGGGGCCAGGCCTCGCCCAGTTGCGAGAACAGGCGCTCGATCTGCGCATCGTCAGCGACATCGCAATCGAAGGTCAGGCTGGAGCCGAATTCAGCCGCGAATTCCGTGATGCGATCCTTGAAGCGCTCGCCCTGGTAGCTGAACGCCAACTCGGCGCCCTCACGGTGGCAGGCGCGAGCGATGCCATAAGCGATGGATCGGTTGGACAGAACGCCGGTGATCAACAGTCGCTTGCCGGCCAGAAATCCCATGGTGTCTCCAGAAGGTGATGTAACAGCGAATTTTCGCATGCGGCTCGTTCGAGCCTTCCGGCCGGGCGTCACGGGCCGGGGCATCACCGGACTTGACAGCCGCGGGTGTTGCCTGTACTTGGCCAGCGCTATACAATGCCCGTTTTCCGAGAAAGCTGCATGGGCGGATTCTTCCAGCCCATTTTTTTTGCCGTTACGCTTTTTGCAAAACACTTCTGCGAACGAATGAATTGGCAAGCCGCCGTTGAACAAACCGTGACCGGGCTGGGGTACGAGCTGGTGGACACCGAGTACCGCGCCGGCGGGCTGCTGCGCGTGTTCATCGACCGTGTGGCCAACGATCCGAACGGCGAGTTCATCACGGTCGACGACTGCGAAAAGGTCACCCGTCAGTTGCAGCATGTGCTCGAGGTTGAAGGCTGCGCCTACGAGCGGCTCGAAGTGTCGTCGCCCGGTCTGGATCGGCCGCTGAAGAAGTCCGCCGACTTTGCGCGCTTCGCCGGCGAGCAGATCGAACTGACCTTGAAGCTGCCGTTCAAAGGGCGCAAGAAGTACCAGGGCGTGCTGCACGAGACGACGGGCGACGGTTGGCGCATCGTCTTCAGCGACGGCAAGGTCGAGCAGGCACTGGATTTCTCGCTGGACGAAGTGCGTGATGCCCGGCTGGTGCCGGTGGTGGATTTCAAGGGGCGTCGGTTCGCGCCGCCCCCGGTGGCGCCGGCGGGCGATGAGCCGCAGGCCGATGATGGAGGTCGAAAACAATGAATCGCGAACTGTTGATGCTGGTGGACGCGATCTCGCGCGAGAAGAGCGTGGATCGTGAAGTCGTGTTCGGCGCGGTGGAGGCCGCGCTGGCCTCGGCGTCGAAGAAGCTGCATGGCGGCGAAGTCGACATGCGCGTGTCGGTCGACCGCGAAACCGGCGATTACGAGACCTTCCGCCGCTGGCACGTGGTTCCCAACGAGGCCGGGCTGCAATTGCCTGACTCGGAAATCCTGCATTTCGAGGCACTGGAACAGATCGCCGACATCGAGGTCGACGACTACATCGAAGAGCCGGTCGAATCGGTGTCGATCGGCCGCATCGGCGCGCAAGCCGCCAAGCAAGTGATCCTGCAGAAGATCCGCGACGCCGAGCGCGAGCAGCTGTTGAACGACTTCCTGTCGCGCGGCGAAAAGATCTTCGTCGGCACCGTCAAGCGCCTAGACAAGGGCGACATCATCGTCGAGTCCGGCCGCGTCGAGGGCCGGCTGCGGCGCAGCGAGATGATCCCGAAGGAAAACCTGCGTTCCGGCGACCGGGTTCGTGCCTACATCGCCGAGGTGGATTCCAGCTTGCGTGGGCCGCAGATCCTGCTGTCGCGCAGCGCACCGGGCTTCATGATTGAACTCTTCGCGCAGGAAGTGCCTGAAATCGAACAGGGCCTGCTCGAGATCAAGAGCTGTGCGCGCGACCCCGGTTCGCGCGCCAAGATTGCTGTGCTGTCGCACGACAAGCGAGTCGATCCGATCGGCACCTGCGTCGGCGTTCGCGGCTCGCGCGTCAACGCCGTGACGAACGAACTCGCCGGCGAACGTGTCGACATCGTCTTGTGGTCTGAAGATCCGGCCCAATTTGTGATCGGTGCGCTGGCACCGGCCAACGTGCAGTCGATCGTGGTCGATGAAGAGCGCCACGCGATGGACGTCGTCGTCGACGAGGAAAACCTCGCCATTTCTATCGGCCGCGGCGGGCAAAACGTGCGCCTCGCATCCGAGCTCACCGGCTGGCGCATCAACATCATGACCGCCGAGGAGTCGCAGTCCAAGCAGGCCGAGGAAAGCGACTCGGTGCGCAAGCTGTTCGTCGACAAGCTCGACGTCGATGCCGAAGTGGCAGACATCCTCATCGCCGAGGGTTTCTCCAGCCTCGAAGAAGTGGCCTACGTGCCGATGCAGGAAATGCTCGAGATGGAAGGCTTCGACGAGGACACCGTCAACGAGTTGCGCACCCGTGCCAAGGACGCGCTGCTGACAATGGAAATCGCCCGCGAGGAAAAGGTCGACGACGTGTCGCAGGATCTGCGCGACCTCGGCGTCTTGAGCCCGGAGCTGATCGAGAAGCTCGCCGATGGCGGCATCCACACCCGCGACGACCTGGCCGACCTGGCGGTCGACGAGTTGACCGAGATTTCCGGTGTCGACGAGGCGCAGGCCAAGACATTGATCATGAAAGCCCGCGAACACTGGTTCACCGCCTGAGCCCGCTCACGCCAACCGACACACGCGCGCCGCACCGCAAGACCCAAGCAAGGATTCAACAATGGCTGTGACTACCGTCGCCCAACTCGCCGCAGAGCTCAACCGCTCCGCCACGGCACTGCTCGAGCAGTTGCAGTCGGCTGGCGTCAGCAAGGCGTCGACGGACGACGCACTGACCGACGCGGACAAGGAGCGCTTGCTCGACCATCTGCGCTCCACCCACGGCACGATTGGCGGCGAACGCAAGAAGATCACCCTGACGCGCAAGTCGACCAGCGAGATCAAGCAGGCCGACGCGTCCGGCAAGGCACGCACGATCCAGGTCGAAGTGCGCAAGAAGCGCACGTTCATCAAGCGCGACGACACGCCGGGCGCCCCCGAGGTGCCCGCTGCCCCGGTGATCGACGACGCCGAGCTGGAGCGCCGCGAGGTCGAAGCGCAGGCGCAGGCCGAACTGCTGCGCCGCCAGGAAGCCGAGCTCGAAGAGAAGCGCCGCGTGCGTGAAGAGCAGGCACGCGCCGAGCGCGAGGCCGCCGAAACGCGCCAGCGCGAGGCCGCCGAAGCCGCGGCCAAGGCCGCTGCCGACGCAGCCGCCAGTGCCAAGGCATCGGGCAGCGCCAAGCCCGCGCCGGCCCCCGCCGTGGCGCCTGTCGAGCCGCCGCCGAAGCCGGCGCTGCGAGTCATCAAGGCCGCCGACTTCGTCGACGACGAAAAGCAGCGTGCGGTCGACCTCGCCAAGCGCCGCAAGGCCGCCGAGGACGAGGCCGCGGCCATCCGCGCCATGATGTCGGCACCGAAGAAGGTGCTGACCGCGAAGAAGCCCGAAGAGCCCGCCAAGCCGGAAGCCGGCAAGGAAGGCATCAAGGGCACGATCCACAAGGCCGCTGCCGTTGCCGGAGCACCCGGTGCAACGGCTGCGAAACCGGGCGACAAGAAGTCCGTCAAGTCGGAAAAGCTGTCGTCGAGCTGGGCCGACGACGCCGCGAAGAAGCGCGCTGTCAAGGGCCGCACCGACGCCCCCGCCGGTGGCGCACGCCCGGGCTGGCGCGCACCGCGCGGCGGTCGCCGTGGCGAGCGCAACGATGGTGGCACCTCGAGCTTCGTGGCGCCGGTCGAGCAGCAGGTGCAGGAAGTGCACGTGCCCGAGACGATCAGCGTGGCCGACTTGGCACACAAGATGTCGGTCAAGGCCTCCGAGGTCATCAAGCAGTTGATGAAGCTCGGCCAGATGGTCACGATCAACCAGCAGCTCGACCAAGAGACAGCGATGATCCTGGTCGAGGAAATGGGCCACAAGGCGCTGGCCGCCAAGCTCGACGACCCGGAGGCCTTCCTCGAGGAGGGCGAGGCCGAGACCACGCACGAGCTGTTGCCCCGTGCACCGGTGGTCACCGTCATGGGTCACGTCGACCATGGCAAGACCTCGCTGCTCGACTACATCCGCACCGCGCGTGTGGCGGCGGGCGAGGCCGGCGGCATCACGCAGCACATCGGCGCTTACCACGTCGACACGCCGCGCGGCATGATCACATTCCTCGACACCCCGGGCCACGCGGCGTTCACCGCGATGCGTGCGCGCGGCGCCAAGGCCACCGACATCGTGATCCTGGTGGTGGCGGCCGACGACGGTGTGATGCCGCAGACCAAGGAAGCGATCCACCACGCGAAGGCGGCAGGCGTGCCGATCGTCGTCGCGATGAACAAGATCGACAAGCCCGAAGCCAACATCGAGCGCCTGAAGAGCGAGTTGGTCGCTGAACAGGTGGTGCCGGAAGACTTCGGCGGCGATTCGCCGTTCGTGCCGGTGTCGGCCAAGACAGGGCAGGGCATCGATCAGTTGCTCGAGCAGGTGCTGCTGCAGGCCGAGGTGCTGGAGCTGACCGCGTCGACCGACACCATGGCCAAGGGCCTCGTCATCGAAGCGCAGCTCGACAAGGGCCGCGGCCCGGTGGCCACGGTGCTGGTGCAGTCGGGCACGCTCAAGCGTGGCGACGTGGTGCTGGCGGGTTCGAGCTACGGCCGCGTGCGCGCGATGCTCGACGAGAACGGCAAGCCCACGAACGAGGCCGGCCCGTCGATTCCGGTCGAAATCCAGGGCCTGACCGAAGTGCCGCAGGCCGGCGACGAGTTCATGGTGCTGGCCGACGAACGGCGTGCGCGAGAAATCGCGACCTTCCGCTCGGGCAAGTACCGCGACGTGAAGCTGGCCAAGCAGCAGGCCGCCAAGCTCGAGAACATGTTCGAGAGCATGGGTCAGGGCGAGGCGCAGACCTTGGCGCTGATCATCAAGGCCGACGTGCAGGGTTCGCAGGAAGCGCTGGCGCAGTCGCTGCTCAAACTGTCCACCGACGAGGTCAAGGTACAGATCGTGCACGCGGCGGTCGGCGGCATCTCCGAGAGCGACATCAACCTCGCGATCGCGTCGAAGGCGGTCATCATCGGTTTCAACACCCGCGCCGATGCCGGTGCGCGCAAGCTGGCCGAAAGCAACGGTGTCGACATCCGCTACTACAACATCATCTACGACGCGGTCGACGAGGTGAAGGCGGCGATGACCGGCATGCTGGCGCCGGAGCAGCGCGAAGAACTGATCGGCACCGCCGAGATCCGCACCGTGTTCGTGGCGTCGAAGATCGGCACGGTGGCCGGCTCGATGGTCACCTCGGGTCTGGTGCGCCGCAACGCGCGCTTCCGCCTGCTGCGCGACAACGTGGTCGTCTACACCGGCGAGATCGAATCGGTGCGCCGCCTGAAAGACGACGTGCGCGAAGTCGCAACAGGCTTCGAGTGCGGCATCAAGCTGAAGAACTACAACGAGATCAAGGAAGGCGACCAGCTGGAAGTCTTCGAGGTCAAGGAAGTGGCGCGAACGCTGTAAGGCGGACTGGGTCCCAGCCCAAACCCCGCCTTCCAAAAGAAGGCGGGGTTTGCGTTTGTAGAGCGCGAGGAGCACACCATGAAACACAAGCGAACCATTCCCAACCGCAGCTTTCGCATCGCCGACCAGATCCAGCGCGACGTGGCCGGGCTGATCCGCGAGTTGAAG
Source organism: Piscinibacter sp. (assembly GCA_041496605.1). Lineage (GTDB taxonomy): Bacteria > Pseudomonadota > Gammaproteobacteria > Burkholderiales > Burkholderiaceae_C > Albitalea. The sequence goes on along the minus strand of JBGQEX010000038.1, from coordinate 13,101 downwards.
GATCCGCGTGTCGGCATGGTGACGGTCAATTCGGTCGAGATCACGCCGGACTACGCGCACGCCAAGGTGTTCTTCTCCCTGCTGGTCGGTGACCCGCACGAGTGCGAAGTGGCGCTGAACGAAGCGGCGGGATTCATCCGCAACAGCCTGTTCAAGCGCTTGCAGATCCACACCGTGCCGACGCTGCATTTCGTCTTCGATCGGACCACCGAGCGCGCAGCCGAGTTGGCCATGCTGATCAATCAGGCCAATGCCACGCGGGCGAAGGAAGACTAAGGACTATGTGCCCCCACGTCGCTTCGCTCCTGCCCCCCGAGGGGGCGCAGGCCTCCAAGGGCCACGAAGGGGCCCCTGCGTGGCCCCTGGCGGCCCGGCGGGAGTCCTGATGCAGGCCCTGCGACCCCGTGTCTCGAAGCGTGCCGTTCACGGCGTGCTGCTGCTCGACAAGCCGCTCGGCCTGTCGAGCAACGACGCGTTGCAGAAGGCCAAGCGCTTGTATCGTGCCGAGAAGGCGGGCCACACCGGCACGCTCGACCCGTTGGCGACGGGATTGCTGCCGCTGTGCTTCGGCGCCTCGACCAAGTTCTCGCAGATCAGCCTCGATGCCGACAAGACCTACCTCGCGACGCTCAAGCTCGGCATCACGACGACCACTGCCGACGCCGAAGGCGAGGTGCTGCAGCGCCGCGATGTGGCCGTTTCACGCGCACAGATGCAAGCCGCCTGCGAGCGCTTCACCGGCGTGATCGACCAGGTGCCGCCGATGCACTCGGCGCTCAAGCGGGATGGCAAGGCGCTGTACGAATACGCCCGCGCGGGTGTCGAGGTCGAGCGCGCCGCACGGCGCGTGACGATTCATCGCATCGACATCGTCAGCAGGCACGATGACGCATGGACGCTTGACGTGCGCTGCAGCAAGGGCACCTACATCCGCACCTTGGCTGAAGGCATCGGCGAGGCGCTGGGTTGTGGCGCGCATCTCAGCGCCTTGCGGCGCACCGGCAGCGGGCCACTGACGCTGGACGCGGCCCACACGCTCGAACAACTGGCCGAGATGACCGAAGACGAGCGCGACGCCGCACTGCTGGCCGCCGACACGCTGCTTGCCGACTGGCCGCTGGTGCGTCTGGACAACGAAGACGCGGGCCGCTTCCTCAGCGGCGTGCGCCGCCGCCTGCCGCTGGCCGACGCGCCGAACGTTCGCGTCTACGGGCCGCAGCCCAAGGCCTTCCTGGGCAGCGGCCACATCGCCGGCGGCGAACTGATTTCAAACAGGCTCTTGAGCCCGGTGGAGGTGCAAGGCCTCCTGCAAGAGAGAGCAACAGCATGACCCGACAGATCAGAAACATCGCCATCATCGCCCACGTCGACCATGGCAAAACCACGCTGGTGGACCAGCTGCTGCGCCAGAGCGGCACCTTCCGCCAGAACGAGAAGGTGGCTGAGCGCGTGATGGACAGCAATGACCTGGAACGCGAACGCGGCATCACCATCCTCGCGAAGAACTGCGCGGTCGAGTGGAAGGGCACGCACATCAACATCGTCGACACGCCCGGGCACGCCGACTTCGGCGGCGAGGTCGAGCGCGTGCTGTCGATGGTCGACAGCGTGTTGCTGCTGGTCGACGCCGTCGAAGGCCCGATGCCGCAGACGCGCTTCGTCACGAAGAAGGCGCTGGCGCTCGGCCTGAAGCCCATCGTCGTCGTCAACAAGGTCGACCGCCCTGGTGCGCGCCCCGACTACGTCATCAACGCGACCTTCGATCTGTTCGACAAGCTGCACGCGACGGAAGCGCAGCTGGATTTCCCCGTCATCTTCGCCTCGGGCCTGAACGGCTGGGCCACGCTGACGCAAGGCGAGGTCGGCACCGATCTCGCGCCGCTGTTCGACGCGATGTTGCAGCACGTTCCCGCCCACGAAGGCAGCCCGACCGACCCGCTGCAATTGCAGATCTGCTCGCTCGACTACTCCACCTACGTCGGTCGCATCGGCATCGGCCGCATCAACCAGGGCACCTTGAAGCCGATGCAGGACGTGGCCGTGTACAGCGGCCCCGACAGCACGCCGTTCAGGGCGCGCGTCAACCAGGTGCTGAAGTTCGAAGGCCTGGAGCGCCAGCAGGCCACCGAGGCCGGCCCCGGCGATATCGTGCTGATCAACGGCATCGAGGGCATCGGCATCGGCGTGACGCTGACAGACCTCGAACGCCCGTTGCCGCTGCCGATGCTGCAGGTCGACGAGCCGACGCTGACGATGAACTTCTGCGTCAACAACTCGCCGCTCGCGGGCCGCGAAGGCAAGTTCGTCACCAGCCGGCAGATCCGCGACCGGCTCGATCGCGAGCTGCAGTCGAACGTCGCACTGAAGGTGCGCGACACCGACGAGGACGGTATTTTCGAAGTGTCCGGTCGCGGCGAGCTTCACCTGACCATCCTGCTCGAGAACATGCGCCGCGAAGGCTACGAGTTGGCTGTTTCCAAGCCGCGCGTGGTGTTCCACGAGGTCGATGGCGAACGCCACGAGCCGATCGAGCTTGTCACTGCCGACGTCGAAGACCAGCACCAGGGTGCGGTGATGCAGGCGCTGGGTGAGCGCAGGGCCGAACTCGTCAACATGGAACCCGACGGCATGGGCCGCGTGCGCCTCGAATACCGCATTCCGGCGCGCGGCCTGATCGGCTTCCAGAACGAGTTCATGAACATGACCCGCGGCACCGGCCTCATCAGCAACATCTTCGACGGCTACGAGGCCTACAAGGGCGAGATCGAAGGGCGCAAGAACGGCGTGCTGATCAGCCAGGACGACGGCGAAGCGGTGACCTATTCGCTCGGCAAGCTGGACGATCGCGGCCGCATGTTCGTGAAGGCCGGCGACCCGCTGTACGAAGGCATGGTGATCGGCATCCACAGCCGCGACAACGACCTGGTGGTCAACGCGGTGCGTGGCAAGCAGCTCACCAACTTCCGCGTCTCGGGCAAGGAAGACGCCATCAAGATCACGCCGCCGATCATCCTGACGCTGGAATACGCGGTGGAGTTCATCGCCGACGATGAACTGGTCGAGATCACGCCGAAGTCGATCCGCATCCGCAAGCGCCATCTGAAAGAGCACGACCGCAAGAAGGCCTCGCGCGAAGCTGCCTGATCGGCGCATGGCCACCAGCCATCGGCGCGCCGTCGCCGGCATGCTGCTCGTCACGCTGATGTGGAGCATCGCCGGCGTCGTCACGCGCCAGCTCGACTCGGCGCGCAGCTTCGAGGTGACGTTCTGGCGCAGCCTGTTCACCGCACTGTCGCTCGGCGCCTACTACGCCTTCGTTCATGGCCGCAGTACCTTGAAGCTGCTCGCCGACGGCGGGCGGCCGCTGTGGATCTCGGGACTGATGTGGAGCGTGATGTTCACCTGCTTCATGGTGGCGCTCACGCTGACCACGGTGGCCAACGTGCTCATCACGATGAGCCTGGCGCCGCTGCTGACCGCCGTGCTCGCGCGTTTCACGCTCGGGCACCCGGTGGCGCGGCGCACCTGGTTCGCGATCGTGATTGCGGGCGCCGGCATTGTGTGGATGTACGGCTACAGCGTCAGCGCCGACCCCAAGCATCTGCTCGGATCGATGGTCGCGCTGGGCGTGCCGGTGGCGTCGGCGATCAACTGGAACACCTTGCAACGCAGCGGCCGCTCGGTCGACCTGGTGCCTGCGCTGCTGATCGGCGCGCTGATCTCCAGCGCGGTCACCTTGCCGCTGTCGCTGCCGTTGCAGGCTTCGCCGCACGACATCGGATTGCTCGCGGTGCTGGGCGTGTTCCAGCTCGCCATTCCCTGCATGCTGGCGGTACGGGTCGCACGCGCGCTGCATGCGCCCGAGATCTCGCTGCTAGCGCTGCTCGAGATCGTGTTCGGCATCGCCTGGGCCTGGCTCGGCGCGAGCGAGCAACCGGCGCCGCAGGTGCTGGCCGGCGGTGCGCTGGTGCTGGCCACGCTGGCGTTCAACGAGGCTTGGGGCATGCGCAGGCTCGCTTAAGCGCGGCGCCGAGCCGCATCGAGTTGCCCGACACCGCAGCGGGCGGCAGGGCGCGCTAGGGCTTCCCCTCAGGGTCACCGTTCACGCATGGCCCTAGCATGGCCCGCGTATGCCACAGGCGGGAGAGACACTCATGAAGCAGCTCTCGGCGCTGGACGCCAGTTTCCTGTACCTGGAAACGCCCGAAATGCCTATGCATGTCGGCGCGCTGCACCTGCTGGAACTGCCGGCCAGCTACCGGGGCAATTTCGTGTCCGACCTGCGCCGCCACATCGCGGGGCGCCTGCCGCTAGCGCCCGCGCTGTGTCGCAAGCTCGCATGGATGCCGTTCAACCTTGCCAACCCGGTGTGGATCGACGAGCCGCCCGATCTCGACCAGCACATCGTCGCGGTCAAGCTGACCAAGGGCAGCACCCTGGCCGACCTCGAAGCCAAGGTCGGTGAACTGCACCCCAGGCTGCTCGATCGCGAACGACCGTTGTGGAAGTTCCATGTCTTTGAAGGGTTGGCATTCGGGCCGAACAAGGAACGGCGCTACGGCCTGTACACGCAGGTGCACCATGCGGCGGTCGACGGACAGGCGGCGGTGGCTCTGGCGGCAGCGATCTTCGATCTCAGCCCCGAGCCCCGGGCCAGCAAGACCACGCGGGCGCGCAAGAAGCTTCCGATCGGCATGGTGCAGATGCTCAGCGGCGTCCTCGCCAACCAGCTGCACCAATACGCCAACATCGTGAAGGCATTGCCGTCCACGGTAGGTGCGTTGGCGCAGCTTGCCAAACACGGTGCGGGCAGCGTGGCGAGCGTCGCCGTCACCAAGATGCGGGGTCAGTCGGCCGCATCCGACGGCGGGGCCAGCCTCGGCCTTGCGCCGCGCACACGCTTGAATGCCGCGGTCACGGCCAGGCGCGCGTTTGCCGGGGTCAGCTTGCCGATCGCCGAGCTGAAGGCGCTGCGCCGGGCGCACGACGTGACCCTGAACGACCTGGTGTTGATGATCTGCAGCGGCGCACTGCGCCGCCACCTCCTGAAGCACCCGCCGCTGCCGCGCAAGTCGCTGGTCGCGGCCGTGCCGGTGTCGACGCGCGCCGCCGGCGACACCTCGTCGAACAACCAGGCGTCGATCACCGTGGTAAACCTCGGCACGCATGTCGCCGACCCGCTGAAGCGGCTGCTCTACGTGAAGGCCGCCGCGGCGGCGATGAAGGCCACGATCGGCAGCGTCAAGAACCTCGTGCCGAGCGACTTTCCGTCGCTCGGCGTGCCGTGGCTGATGAGCGCGGTCAGCGCGCTGTACAGCCGCACCGAGGTGGCCAACCGCATCCCGCCGATCGCCAATGTGGCGATCTCCAACGTGCCGGGCCCGGCGTTCCCGCTGTACCTGGCCGGCGCCAAGATGCTGACCAACTACCCGACGTCCATCGTCGTCCACGGCCTGGCACTGAACATCACCGTGCAGAGCTACAACGAGTCGCTGGACTTCGGGCTCATGGCATGCGCGCATGCGATGCCGCAGGTGACCGAGTTGGCGTTGCACGTGAAAGAGGCCTTCGAGGAGCTGAAAACGTTGCCGCCCACCGCGGTGCCGGCGTCGCCGGTGCCCGCGCCCAAGCGCGGCAAGCGTGTCGCGAAGGCGACAGCCGAGCCTAGGGCAAGCGCTCCATCGCGAAAGCGACCCAGCCGCTAACATGGGCCGGTCCCCATGGATGCCTCACGGAATGTCGATCCAGCGCCAGCGAATTCACCACACTGAAGAACTCAAGGCACCGAATGCCTGGTTGTTGATGCTCGAGGGTCGGGCACCCTGGGAATACGCCGCCATGCTGGCCGCCACGCCATGGCTGCGCAAGCTGCCCGCCGGCGATGGCCACCCGGTTCTGGTGTACCCGGGGCTGGGCGCCCACGATGTCACGACGCTGCCGCTGCGCAGCTTTCTCGCCGACCGGGGCTATGTGCCCTATCCATGGAAGCAGGGTTTCAACTTCGGCCCGCGCAGCGGCGTGATCGAGCGCTGTCATGAACAGGTGGATGCGATCTTCGCCGACCACCAGCGGCCGGTGAGCATGATCGGCTGGAGCCTGGGCGGCGTGTACGCACGCGAAGTGGCGAAGGAAATGGCGGACAAGACACGCTGCGTGATCACCCTCGGCACGCCATTCACCGGCCACCCGCGCGCGACCAACGCATGGCGCGTCTTCGAGTTCCTGAGCGGCAAGTCGGTGCACGACCCCGAGGTCATCGAGCAGGTGCGCCACCCGCCGCCGGTTCCCACCACGTCGATCTACTCGCGCACCGACGGCATCGTTGCCTGGCGCTGCAGCGTCAACGAAGAAGGGCCGCTGACCGAGAACATCGAGCTGCATGCGAGCCACGTCGGCATGGGCATGAACCCGTTGGCGCTCTACGCGATTGCCGATCGGCTGGCGCAGGACCCCAAGGCCTGGAAACCGTTTGAAGCGGAGGGCGCCCGCCGCTGGTTCTTTCGCACTGGACCGGCGGACTGAATGCAGATTTCGGCCAACGGCATTACGCTCGAAGTCGAGGACCATGGTTCGCCCACCGGTGAGCCACTGCTGCTCATCATGGGGCTGGGCATGCAACTGGTCGCCTGGCACGACGAGTTCGTGCAGCGCCTGGTCGCCGGCGGCTTTCGGGTGATCCGCTTCGACAACCGCGACGTCGGACTGAGCCAGAACTTCGACCATCTCGGCGTTCCCGCCTTTCCGGCCATCGCGCTCAAACACGCCTTGGGCCTGCACGTGCACAGCCCGTATTCGCTCGCCGACATGGCCAGCGACAGCGCCGGCCTGCTCGACACGCTGGGCATCGCACAGGCCCACGTCTGCGGTGCCTCGATGGGCGGCATGGTGGCGCAGCAGTTGGCCGTGCACCACCCGCAGCGCGTGAAAAGCCTCAGCCTGATGATGACCAGCAGCGGTGCGCGCCGCCTGCCGGGGCCATCGTTCAAAGTGCGGGCAGCGATGCTGTCGCGGCCGCGCGATCCGGGCAACGTCGACAGCGTGGTGGCCTTCTACGTGCGGCTGTTCAAGCTGATCGGCAGCCCGGCCTACCCGTCGAACGACGCCTGGTTGAACGAATGGCTGGAACGGGCGGTGCACCGCAGCTACCGGCCGCGTGGCACGGCCCGGCAACTGGCGGCCATCGTTGCCGACGGGGATCGCTCGGCCTTGCTGTCGCGCATCAAGGTGCCCACGCAGGTGCTGCACGGCACGGCCGACCCGCTGGTGCCCGCGGCGGCCGGGCGCGACCTGGCGCAGAAGATTGCCGGTGCGCGCATCGATCTCATCGACGGCATGGGCCATGACCTGCCGATGGCGCTGTGGCCGCGTTTTGTCGCCGGCATCAGCGCAGCGGCGGCACGTGCTTGAGCGAGTTCAGCGCGCTGCGTCGTCCTTGCGGCCGAGCGCGCGCCTCAATGCAGTGTCGAGCGTGGTGAGTTTGATCGGCTTGAGCCAGTAGTCCTGGGCCCCGAGGCTCATCGCCTTGATGATGTCGGTCGACAGCGTGTCCGCCGTCAGCAAGGTCACCCGCAGCTCGCCATTGGCGATCTCCTCGTTCAGCTCGCGTACCACCTCGAGGCCGCCGATGTCGGGCAGGTGCATGTCCAGCAGCACCAGGTCGGGATGCTCCGAACGGGCGAGCCGGATCCCTTCGCGACCGGTGCTTGCCTGGATCAGCGTGATTCCGGGGTGGTATGACAACGCCGTCTCGACCAGGGCCATGTTGATCGGGTTGTCCTCGATATAGAGAACCTTCCCATAAAGCTCTTCATGGGGTGCGTCTTGATCGTTCATCGCCATCAGTGGTCCTTGTTTTCTGTGAACTGTAGGCCAAGCTTTCCGTGGCTGCACGGACATTTCGACGGGCCCCGCCACGGTTGAAGGCGCCGCCGCGTCGGATGCGCGTCGAGCCGCCTGAGCCAGACCCGGTGGCCCGTACCGCCGCAAAATACCGGTGCGCCGGGCCAAGCGCGGGCGCACAACGAAAGGTGAACCATGTCCAAGCGAACGGAAGTGGATTCGATGGGCGAAGTGCAAGTCGACAGCGAACGCCTGTGGGGGGCCCAGACCCAACGCGCGATCGAGCACTTCAGGATCTCCACCGAACGTGCACCGGCCGAGTTGATCTTTGCGTTGGCCAGCGTCAAACGCGCCTGCGCGCAGGTCAACCGCGAACTGGGCCTGCTTGACGCCGACATCGCACGGGCCATCGAGTCCGCCGCGCAGCAGGTGATGGGCGGGGGGCTGGCCGGCGAGTTCCCGCTGTCGGTCTGGCAAACCGGCTCCGGCACGCAGACCCACATGAACATGAACGAGGTGCTGGCCAACATGGCGTCCGAGCGCCTGGGCGGCGTGCGCGGAACCGGGCGCCTTGTCCACCCCAATGACCACGTCAACATGGGGCAATCGTCGAACGACGTCTTTCCGACCGCGATGCACGTGGCGGCGAGCATCGGCGTGATGCACCGACTGTTGCCGGCGCTTGCGGACCTGCGCACAGAGCTTGCCGCCAAGGCGCGGCTCTACCAGGACCTGGTGAAGATCGGCCGCACCCATCTGCAGGACGCGACACCGCTCACGCTGGGCCAGGAGTTCTCGGGTTACGAGGCGCAGCTGGCGCAGGCTAACGGCGCGGTGTCAGCGGCGCAGGACGCCGTGTTCCAGCTCGCGCTGGGCGGCACGGCGGTCGGCACCGGCCTGAACACCCATGCGGAGTTCGGCGCCCGTGTCGCCGCGCTGTTGGCGCAGCAGCTGGCGTTGCCGTTCGTTTCTGCGCCCAACAAGTTCGCTGCGCTCGCGTCGCACGACACGCTGGCCACCTTGCACGGCGCGCTGAAGTCGACGGCGGTCGCGTTGATGAAGATCGCCAACGACCTGCGCTGGCTGGCGTCCGGGCCGCGTTGCGGCCTGGGCGAGCTGAGCTTGCCGGCCAACGAGCCCGGTAGCTCGATCATGCCGGGCAAGGTGAACCCGACGCAGTGCGAGGCGCTGACGATGGTGTGCTGCCAGGTGATGGGCAACGATGTCGCTCTCGGCGTCGGCGCGGCGTCGGGCCATTTCGAACTCAACACCTTCAAGCCGCTGATCATTCACAACCTGCTGCAAAGCATTCGCTTGCTGAGCGATGCGACACGAAGCTTCAACGAGCACTGCGTGCGCGGATTGAGCGCGAATCGCGAGCGCATTGCCGAACTGCTGGCCAACTCGCTGATGCTCGTTACCGCGCTGGCCCCGCACATCGGCTACGACCGCGCTGCCAAGATCGCACAAAAGGCACATGCCGAGGGCACGCCGCTGCGCGCGGCGGCGCTGGCCATGGGCGTCGCCGAGGCCGAGTTCGATCGCTGGGTGGTGCCACAGCAGATGGTGTGAGCGGTCGACCGCTGTCGCGTCGCTGTTGCCGCGGTCGACTCAGGAGATCGTGCTGATCAGCAGAGCTTGCAGCATGAAAAGCTGATTGCGCTGTTGCTCCGTTTCGCACGACGCTGCGGCATCGACGACGGAGCCGGCCATGAGGGCGGGCCGCTGGCCCGCGGCGGTGCCGGTGTCGTCGCAAATGAAGTCGACGCCGGCCATGCCCTTGCTGCGCGACTTCGAAAAACTGAGCCGCGCACCGCTGTCATGCGAGAGGCTTTTCGCGCGCGTCAAGCGCTCGGGCAGCGGCGTTTCGCCGGTCGGTGTGACGACGCGCAAGTCCATGCCGAGCAGGGCGGCGGCTTGCAGCAGCGCGTCGCCGTGGTCGGAGCGCGGATCGCCGACGAAGCACACCGCCATCCCGGCCAGCGGTTTGCCGCTGCGCTCCTGCATGGTCAACAGATCGGCCAGCACGCGGGTCGGATGGGCATCACTGCACAGGCCGTTGTAGACCGGAACGCCGGCGTCGCGTTCGACGTCTTCGACCAGCGCGGGCGCCATGCCTTCGCATTCGATGGCGTCGTAAAGCCGGCCCAGGACACGGGCGGTTTCCGGCACGACACCGCGCCCCTCGACGCGCGAATCACTCGGGCGGATGCGGGCGACGTGGGCGCCGAGCTCGGTCGCCGCGCGGTTGAATACCTCGCAGCGTTCGTCGGTCTGGGCATCGCACAGCAACGCGAGGTTCTTGCCACGCAGCAGCCGGTGCGGGTCGCCCGCGTCGGCGGCGCGCTTGAGCCCCTCGGCCGTCGTGAGCAGCGCTTGCACGTCGCGGCGCGACAGTTCGTCGAGCGACCACAAACGGCGGTGATGGAGATTGGGGTTCATGAACGCTCGAGCTTCAACGTTCGCTTGTGCTGCGCATCCGGGCCTTCGCGCCACCGGTGCAGTCGGTTTGGCGCTCATGTGAGTGGAAGGATGTGGCAAGCGTAGTGGTGGCGCATGCATCTGCTTTGTCCGGGATCAACCCCGAGGGCGCCAATTCGTGTTGACGCACTGCGGATACATGCCGTTCACGCAGTGTTACGCAGCGAGTTCCGCCGTTGTCACGTCGTTATCGCAGGCCTCCTAAGCTGAGCCCATTCGAAGCCGCTCCAAGGACCCCCGCCATGCTCGCTACCGCCGCCGCCGCAACTCCGACGATTCCTCACACTCCGCTGAATGGCCGTGCGGGTACCGCCGCCCGTCTGGTGGTCGACCGCGCTGCGCCGCGCGCTTGGGCCGCGACCGACGCGCAGCTGGCCGGCGAGCGCATCGCCGACACGCTCAAGCTGCTGCAGGACAAGCTTCCGATCCATCGCCGCGTCGTTCACGCCGGCGACACCGTGTACCAAGCCGGCGAGCAATTCGCCTGTCTGCACATCCTGCACTCGGGCTTCTTCAAGATCGTCAACCTGTCCGCCGACGGCCGCGAGCAGGTGGTCGGGCTGCATTTCAAGGGCGATTGGCTCGGCTTCGACGGAATCGCCAGCGGCCGCTACGGCTGCGACGCCATTGCGATGGACACCGGCGAAGTCTGGTCGGTCCGCTATGACGCGCTGCTGAAGGCGTGCGCCGAGCATCCACAATTGCTGGCGGTGGTGCATGTCGCGATGAGCCGCGAAATCGCCCGCGACCGCGACTCGATGTTGTCGCTGTGCACGCTGCCCGCCGACGCGCGGGTCGCCGACTTCCTGCGCTATTGGGCCGACTCGTTGTCGCAGCGGGGGCTCCGCACCGACCAGATCACGTTGCGCATGACGCGCGCCGAGATCGGCAACTACCTGGGCATGACGCTCGAGACCGTGAGCCGGGCGCTGTCGCGGCTGGCACGCGGCAACGTCATCCGCTTCAACGAAAAGGGCCGCCGCGACATCCACATTCCGGAAGTCAAGGCGCTGACGGAGTTCATCCAGCGCACGCTGATGCCGGCCGACGCCACGGTGCAGTGAGCGGCGCGGCCCGGGGTCAGCTGGCCGGCGGGCGTGCCAGGACGACCTTGGCGATGGCGTGTGCCAGGTCGGCACGCGTGTAGGGCTTGCGCAGCAGCGTCCAGGCGGGCGGACCGTCGGCGCCGGTGTTCAGCAGATCCGACGAATACCCAGACATCAGCAAGACGGCGATGTGCGGCGCGCGCTGCTGAATGCGACGAGCCAGCTCGGTGCCGCGTATTCCCGCGCCGAGCGCGATGTCGGTGAGCAGCAGATCGTAGTCGGCGTCGGGTGTCATCATCAGCAGTGCCTGCTCGCCGCTGGCACAGCCGGTCACGCGGCACCCCAGCCCTGCGAGGAAGTTGCCGACCACGGTGCGCACCTCGGGCTCGTCCTCGACCAGCAGCACGCGCAGCCCGGGCGGTACGACACCCGCGGCCAGATCGGTGTCGTCGCCGGTGGCGACAGCGTCGTTGAAGCGCGGGATGTACAGCGTCACCGTGGTGCCCGTGCCGGGGGCCGAATCGAGTGCGATGGCGCCCTTGGATTGCTTGACGAAGCCATACACGGTGCTCAGGCCAAGGCCGGTGCCGCGCCCGGCCTCCTTGGTGGTGAAGAAGGGCTCGAACGCGCGTTCCTTCACTTCGTCGGACATGCCGGCGCCGCTGTCGGCGACCGCGATCGACACGTACGCGTTGTCACCCGCGCCGAGTTCGCCACGCAGTTCCGGCGGCGGCGCGAAACACAGCTCGCATTTGAACGACAGCGCGCCGCCGTCGGGCATGGCGTCGCGCGCGTTGATCGCGATGTTGAGCAGTGCCGACTCGAGCTGACCAGCGTCGGCCAGGCAGGGCGGACAGCTGGGTGGCGCGGCGACCCCGATGCGGATTCGCTGGTCTACCGTGCGGCGCAGCATGTCCGCCAGCGACTGCAGCAGCGTGCTGACGTCGACGCGGCTGGGCTGCAGCACTTGCCGCCGCGAAAACGCCAGCAGCTTGCCCGTCAATTCGGCACCGCGCCGGCTGGCACGCGTGGCCGCACCGACGAGTTGCTGCGCATACCCGTCGGCGCTGATGGCCGGGTGTTCTTCGAGCACCTGCAGGTTGCCCTGGATGACCGTGAGCAGGTTGTTGAAATCGTGCGCGATGCCGCCGGTCAACTGGCCCACGCTTTCCAGGCGCTGCGAGTGATTCAGTGCCTCTTCGGTTTCGGCCCGCTGCAGGCTGGTGGCCAGCAAATTGGACAAGGACTCGAGGAAGCGAATTTCGTCGTCGCCGAAACGCTGCGGCTGGGTTGAACGCACCGCCAGTGCACCCACGGTGCGCCCGCGATCGGACAAGGGCACTGCGAGCGCACTCGTCAGACCGGCGTCGAGGTAGGCCTGCGGCACGCGGAAGCGTTGCTCCTGCCGGTAGTCGGCCACGGTCACCGGCTTGCCTGCGGCGACCACGAAACCCGGCGGCGTGTCATTGCGGTTGGGCACGCGCGCGCCTTCGAGTTCGCCCGGAACCAGGCCGACACCGCTGGCGACGCGGAACTCGAGGCGATTCGGTTCGAGCAGAAAGACCACCGCGACCTCGACCTGCAACGCCTCGGCCGCCACGGCCGGCACTTGCTGCAACAACAGCTGCGGATCGCGCGTGTCGACCGCCAGCCGGCTGATCTGCGCGATGTGTTCGCTGTAGCGCGCGCGCTGCAAGGCCTGCTTGACGCGCGGGTAGGCGCCGATGCCGCGGAT